>NZ_JAUSZL010000002.1:3660658-3965713 GCF_030817535.1 Streptomyces sp. V3I8
CGATGGCCGCGGCGCGTTTCATCGGCGGTACGGACAGCGTGCGGCGCATCGGGTTCTGCGCCGAGGACACCTGGCCCGCGCGCATGATGCGCAGGAGGTTGCCGTCGCAGTTCACGCAGCTCGGCCGGCTCAGCGGCGACGGCACGACCAGGCCGTCGGCCACGTACGTCACGAACTGCGTCCCCTCGGCGTCGAAGTGGTGCTCGATCTCGTACGACTGCTCCCAGCCGTGCCCGCAGCGCATGCAGGCGAAGGAATACGACTCGTGGACCGTGTCGGCCGCCGCGGTCCGGGGTTCGGGTCCGCCGGGGATCTGCCCGGTCCGACGGCTCTGCCCTGTGATCTCACTCATGCCAGCTCCTCTTGTCCGCTGGACGAGGACGGGTGCGTCCTGTTCCAGTGGACGCCTCCGCGGGCGCGAGCGCACCGGACCTGTCGAGTGTTGGAACCGTCTTGGCCGTTCCTTGTCGGACGGCCCCCGATACCCGGTCCCGGCTTTGCCTTGGACGCGCGTATTTTGCCCGCGCATGGGCCCATGCGCCCCCCTGTGAAAGCATGCGCTCCCTGTGTGTGCCGGGGGCCGGCCCAAGGATTCCGGGCGCGTGCCGGGGGTTCGCCCTGGGATTGCGCGGGTTGCCGGTCCTCGGTCGAGGGCCGCGCGGATGGCGACTCAGGAGTGCCGCGGGTGGCGGCTCAGGGGGCCGCGCGCGTGGCGTTCTTGGCCGCGACGACCGCGTCGAAGACCTCCCGCTTGGGCAGTCCCGCGTCGGCGGCGACCGCGGCGATCGCCTCCTTGCGCCGCTCCCCCGCCTCCTCGCGCACCCGCACCCTGCGCACCAGCTCGTCGGCGCCGAGCGACTCGGTGACCTCCGGGGCGCCCTCCACGACGACGGTGATCTCCCCGCGCACGCCCTCGGCGGCCCAGACCGCCAGCTCCCCGAGGGGCCCGCGCCTGACCTCCTCGTACGTCTTCGTCAGTTCGCGGCAGACGGCGGCCCGCCGCCCGGCGCCGAACACCTCGGCCATCGCGGCGAGCGTGTCGTCGAGCCGGTGCGGGGCCTCGAAGTACACGAGCGTGCGCCGCTCGGCCGCGACCTCCCGCAGCTTCGACAGCCGTTCGCCCGCCTTGCGCGGCAGGAACCCCTCGAAGCAGAACCGGTCGACGGGCAGCCCCGACAGGGCGAGCGCGGTGAGCACGGCGGACGGGCCCGGGACGGCCGTGACCTTGATGCCCCGCTCCACGGCGGCGGCGACCAGCCGGTAGCCGGGGTCGGACACGGACGGCATCCCGGCGTCCGTCACGAGCAGCACGCGCGCGCCGCCGGCCAGCGCCTCGACCAGCTCGGGCGTACGCGCCGACTCGTTGCCCTCGAAGTACGAGACGACCCTTCCGGAGGGCTGCACGTCCAGTCCCTGGGTCAGCCGCCGCAGCCGCCGGGTGTCCTCGGCGGCGATGACGTCGGCCCCCGCCAGCTCCGCCGCCAGCCGGGGCGGGGCGTCCGTGATGTCCCCGATGGGCGTTCCTGCGAGTACGAGGGTTCCTGTCACGGTTCCATCCTCGCAGGGGCGGTCCGCGGGACTCACACAGACCTGTTCCCTACGATGGCGCGGTGACAAGTACCGCGTCCTCCACGGACACCCGGCAGGGACAGGGCGTCGAAGAGCAGCGGCCGTCGTGGCAGCAGCGGCTGCGCAGGTTCGGCTACACGGCCGGAACCGCAGACGACGTCCGCGACCGCCTCGTGCCCGCGTACACCGAGCCCGGCCCGCGCCTGTGGGCGGCGGTCGGGCTCCGCCAGGAGGCCGCCGGACGCATCGTCCGCTGGTCGGCGTGGGGCGGCCCGCTGCTCATCACGCTGCTGGCGGGCCTCATGCGGTTCTGGAACCTGGGCAGCCCGAAGGCGGTGATATTCGACGAGACGTACTACGCCAAGGACGCCTGGGCGCTCATCCACCGCGGGTACGAGGTCAACTGGGCCAAGAACGCCAACGACCTGATCCTGCAGAACGGCGGGAGCGTCAGGATCCCGGCGGACGCCGCCTACGTGGTCCACCCGCCGGTCGGCAAGTACGTCATCGGGCTCGGCGAGTGGATGTTCGGGTTCACGCCGTTCGGCTGGCGGTTCATGACGGCGCTGCTCGGCACGCTGTCCGTGCTGATGCTGTGCCGGATCGGCCGCCGGCTGTTCCGCTCGACGTTCCTGGGGTGCCTGGCGGGCGCGCTGATGGCCGTGGACGGCCTGCACTTCGTGATGAGCCGCACCGCGCTGCTCGACCAGGTGCTGATGTTCTTCGTCCTCGCGGCCTTCGGCTGCCTGCTCGTCGACCGCGACAAGGCCAGGGAACGGCTCGCCGCGGCCCTCGCGCCGGACGCCGACGGACGCGTACGCCCGGACGCCCACATCGCCGCGACCACCCGTCTGGGCCTGCGCCCCTGGCGCCTGCTGGCCGGCCTGATGCTGGGCCTGGCCATCGGCACCAAGTGGAACGGTCTGTACGTCCTGGTCGCGTTCGGCCTGATGACGGTCCTGTGGGACGTCGGCTCCCGGCGGGTGGCGGGCGCCCGCCGCCCCTACGCGGCGGTCCTGAAGCACGACGTCGGCTGGGCGTTCCTCTCGACGGTCCCGGTGGCCGTCGTCACGTACCTGCTCTCGTGGACGGGCTGGTTCCTGTCCGGCACCGACGGCAAGGGCGGCTACTACCGCGACTGGGCCACGGCGGACGGCCGCACCAGCGACTGGTCCTGGCTGTTCCCCGACTGGTGGCGCAGCCTGTGGCACTACGAGACACAGGTGTACGACTTCCATGTCGGCCTGCACTCCCCGCACACGTACCAGTCGAACCCGTGGAGCTGGATCGTCACGGGCCGCCCGGTCTCGTACTTCTACGAGTCGCCGCTGCCCGGCAAGGACGGCTGCCCGACGGACGCGGGCGGGAAGTGCGCCCGCGAGGTCCTGGCCCTGGGCACCCCGCTCCTGTGGTGGGCCGCGGGCTTCGCGGTGCTCTACGTCCTGTGGCGCTGGCTCTTCCGCCGGGACTGGCGGGCGGGCGCGATCGCCTGCGGCATCGCGGCGGGCTACCTCCCGTGGTTCCTCTACCAGGAACGCACGATCTTCTTCTTCTACGCGGTCGTCTTCCTCCCCTTCCTGTGCCTGGCGGTGGCCATGACGGTCGGCGCGATCCTCGGCCCCCCGGGCTCCACGGAACGCCGCCGGGTGATCGGCGCGGCGTCGGCGGGCGTCCTGATCCTGCTGATCGCCTGGAACTTCATCTACTTCTGGCCGATCTACACGGGCCAGGCGATCCCGATCGACAGCTGGCGGGCCCGGATGTGGCTGGACACCTGGGTCTAGCGGGGCGGACACCCCACGGGGCCGTGACGATCCGTCGCGGCCCCGCGGTCGTCGTCGGTCGCAGGGCGTAGGACCGACGCCTCATGCGCGCTTCGGAACGGCTGATTAGGGTCGGCGTTCATGCAGACCACGGGAATCCCTCGTCGTGACATGCCGCAGCGCAGGCGCGACACCCTTGGACGGCTCGCCGGGGAGCGGGACATATGGGTGTCGACGGCCCATCCGGATCACGGTCCGCATCAGGTGCCGCTGTGGTTCCGGTGGGACGGGCAGGCCGTGTGGATGTGCACCGGCGAGGCCTCCGCGACCGCGCGCAACGTGCGGGAGGAGCCCCGGGTGCGCCTGGCGCTGCCGGACACCTTCGACGTGGTGCTCCTCGAGGGGAGGCGGAGTGCTTCTCGGACCGGGGCGTGCCCGAGGACGCCGCGGATGCGTTCGCCGGCAGGTTCGGGTGGGACCCGCGTACGGAGGAAGGCCCTTTTCTGTACATACGCGTGGCGCCGAAGACTGTGCTCGCCTGGCGCGGCGAGCCGGAACTGCGCGGCAGGGTCCTCATGCGCGAGGGGGCGTGGCTGCGGTAGCGGTCGCGGTCACCCGGGGCCGGCGGGACGGCCCCGCCGGACGCGTCAGGAGGACGCGGCGGTCTGCCGTGTCCTCAGGCCGTGGGTGAGGCGGCCGAACAGTACGGCGTTGAACAGTCCGGACAGGGCCACACCCGCGGAGAAGACCAGCGGGTTCAGCCAGTCGAGCGAGGACGACTCGGTGGGTATCGACACCAGGACCGCGACGATGCCGAGCGGCGCCGTGGCCATCAGCGGCCAGATACCGGCGAACCCCGGGTCCGGCGACACGTACACGGCGTACAGGAAGAAGCCCAGGGCCGCCGCGACCACGGCGAGGTACCCGCGCGCGAGCCAGTTGTCCACCGCGGGGGCCAGCAGGGTCCGCGTCCTTCGGAGACCGCGCGGCGCGGCCGTCGTGGGCCTCGTGGCCAGGGCGCCGAGGACCGCGGCGTTCACGAGGGCGCACCCGAGGAGCCAGACGGACCAGGAGCCGATGGCGAGCGCCTGGGCCGCTCCGCCCTCGGTACCGGGGCCGAAGGGCAGCAGCATGCTGAGGAAGGAGAGGGGCGCGGTGAGCACCAGGGGGGCCACGGCGAAGCCGCTGTCCGGCAGGAGGAGCATGACCGGGACCGAGCAGGCGACGACGGCCAGGTAGCTCCGGGCCGGCCAGTTGTCCGTGGCGAGGGCGAGGAGGCGGGGTCGGGAGCGGCTCGCCGGCAGGCCGGTGAGGTGGCGCGGGCGGGAGGTGTGCGGCATCGCGGGTCCTTCGGGTCGTCCCGGTCGGTGGTGTCTCCACGGTGGACCGCGGGGCGCGTTCGGGGATGAGTACGGGTACTCACCGCAGGGGCGCGCACGGGCCTGTCCGGGTGCGGTTCAGGTGCGGACCCGGTCCGAATCCGGGCCGGATCCGGACCGGGTCCGCTCGGGTCCGCTCAGGGGCGCTCCGGGGGCTAACAATCGGGGAACGCCATCCCCATCCGTCACTCTCCCCGCATACAGTGCTACGTGGAGATGCTTTTCTGAACGTGTTCAGAAAAGTTCACGGGGAGTACGGGGAGGAGAGGCGCGATGCGGAGCGGAGCCAAGGTCGCCGTGGTGGGCGGGGTGTTCGCCGTCATGGTGGGGGGTGCCGGGTACGGGGCGTACAACATCGTCAGCGCGGTCAGCGGGGACGAGGGGACGACCGCCGCCGCGAAGGAGACCGGGCCGCCGTCCGCCGACGAGGTCGCGAAGACCTCCGAGAAGTTCTTCACGGCCTGGGAGCAGGGGGACACCGCCACGGCCGCGGACCTCACCGACAACGCCGTGGCCGCCAAGGACCTCCTCGTCGCCTACGGGGGCCAGGCGCACATCGGCAGGGTGAAGGTCACACCCGGTACGGCGACGGGCACGACGGTGCCGTTCAAGGTGTCCGCCACCGTGTCGTACGAGGGGAGGAGCAAGCCTCTGACGTACGACGGCGAGCTGGGGATCGTGCGGGGCGAGTCCACGGGCAGGGCGCTCGTGGACTGGCGGCCGTCCGTCCTGCATCCGGACCTGAAGACCGGCGACACGCTGGTCACGGGCGAGTCGGCGAGCCCGCCCATCGAGGCGGTGGACCGCGACGGCGTCGTCCTGACCAAGGAGAAGTACCCCTCGCTCGGCCCCGTGCTCGACACCCTGCGCGACCGGTACGGCGACAAGGCGGGCGGCGCCCCCGGGGTCGAGCTCGCGATCCGGCACGCGAGCGAGGACGCGGGCGACACCCCGCTGGTGACGCTCGCCAAGGGCAGGGCCGGCACGCTGCGTACGACGATCGGCGCGGGCGTGCAGGCCGCGGCGGAGAAGGCGGTCAAGCAGTACGCCCAGTCGTCGGTGGTCGCCGTCAGGCCGAGCACCGGCGAGGTGCTGGCGGTCGCGAACCACCGCGAGGACGCGTTCAACGCGGCGTTCCAGGGCAAGGCCGCCCCCGGCTCCACCATGAAGATCGTCACCGCGGCGATGCTCATCGACAACGGCGTCACCGCGATGAACGGCCCGGCGCCCTGTCCGGCGACCGCCACCTGGCAGAGCCAGACGTTCAAGAACCTCACGGGCATGCAGCCCGACGAGGGCGCCACGCTCGCCAACAGCTTCATGCGCTCGTGCAACACGGCGTTCGTGAAGCTCGTCGACGGCTCCGACGAACGCCCGCTCACCGACGAGTCGCTCACCACCGAGGCGCAGGAGCGGTTCGGTATCGGCAAGGACTGGAAGACCGGCATCGTCTCCTTCGACGGGAGCGTCCCCGCCTCCGGCGGCCCGAACCGCGCGGCCAACGCCATCGGCCAGGGCGACGTCCAGATGAACCCGCTGAACATGGCGTCGGTCACGGCGACCGCGATCACGGGTACGTTCCGGCAGCCCTACCTCGTGTCGCCGAAGCTCGACAACCGGCAGCCGGCCACCGCCCGCGGCCTGCCGAGCGGCACCGCCGCGCAGCTGAAGCAGATGATGCGGCTCACCGCGACCAGCGGCACCGGCGCGCAGGCCATGGCCGGCCTGAGCGGAGACATCGGCGCCAAGACCGGCTCCGCCGAGGTCGACGGGCAGGAGACGTCCAACAGCTGGTTCACCGGTTTCCGGGGCGACGTCGCCGCCGCGGCCATGACGGAGGAGGGCGGCCACGGAGGGGACGCGGCGGGTCCGATTGTCGCAGCCGTGCTACGGACAGCCGGCTGAACCCGTCCGCACAGGACGGGACCCTAGGGTGGTGACTCTCGTTCTCCCAGCACACTGGTGAGGACCGTTCACCGTTCCTCGAAGGAACAAGGAACAAGGAACGTCGAGGCCGTCGGGGAAACCGTCGCCGGGCAAGCAGTCGTCGGGCAAGCAGTCGTCGGGGAAGCAGCGGAGGAACGGAAGCCGTGGGGAACAGAAGGCGCGCACCGGAGCGCGGCAGGACGAAGCCCGCCGTCATCGGCGGGATGGTCGCCGTTGTCGTCGGCGGCGCCGGGCTCGGCGGCTACGCCCTGTTCGGCGGCGGGGCGTCGGCCGACGAGGGTTCCGCCTCCGACGCGAAGCCCGTGAAGTCCGGACCCCTGTCGGCGGCCGAGGTGAGGACCACGGCCACCGCGTTCCTCACGGCCTGGCAGAAGGGCGACGTCCCCGCGGCCGCGGCGGCGACGAACGACACCGCGGCGGCGGCCGGTCTGCTCACCGGCTACGGCAAGGAGGCGTACGTCAAGGACGTGACGCTCACCGCCAGGAAGCGCTCCGGTGCCGCCGTGCCGTTCTCCGTCAAGGGCACGGTCAGCTACAAGGGCCTGACCGAGCCCCTCGCCTACGAGTCCGAGCTGACCGTCGTGCGGCGCGCCAAGGACGGGAAGCCGCTGGTCGACTGGCACGCGGCGGTCGTCCACCCGGAGCTGGAGGACGGCGACAGGCTGGTCACCGGCGCGGCGGGCACGCCTCCGGTCAAGGCCCTGGACCGGGACGGCGGCGAGCTGACGACCGCGAAGTACCCCTCGCTCGGGACGGTCCTCGACGGCCTGCGGGAGAAGTACGGCAAGAAGGCCGGCGGCAAGGCGGGCGTCGAACTGCGGGTGATCCGCGCCGGGTCCGAGGACGCCAAGGACGCCGACGGTACGCAGGAGAGCGCGGCCGACGCCAAGAAGGACGCCGCGGACAAGAACCCCGACAAGACGCTGCTGGAGCTGAGCAAGGGCACGCCGGGCACGGTCCGTACGACGCTCAGCCCGGCCCTCCAGGCGGTCGCCGAGCAGCAGGTGGCCGCGAAGTCCAAGGCCTCGGCGGTCATGATCAAGCCGTCGACCGGCGAGATCCTGGCCGTCGCGAACTCGGGACACGGCTTCAACACCGCCTTCCAGGGGTCGCTCGCCCCCGGCTCGACCATGAAGATCGTCACGGCCTCGCTGCTCATCGACAAGGGGCTCGCGTCGGCGGACGAGGAGCACCCCTGCCCGAAGTACTCGACGTACGGCGGCTGGAAGTTCCAGAACGACGACAAGTTCCAGATCAAGGGCGGCACGTTCAAGGCGAGCTTCGCGCGCTCCTGCAACACGGCCTTCATCAGCCAGGCCAAGAAGCTGGACGACGACGACCTGACCAAGCAGGCCCAGCAGGTGTTCGGGCTCGGCATGGACAACTGGGCCATCGGCGTGCCGACCTTCGACGGCTCGGTGCCGGTGCAGTCGCAGGCCCAGAAGGCGGCCTCGCTGATCGGCCAGGGCGGGGTGCGGATGAACCCGCTGAACATGGCGTCGGTCGTCGCCACGGCCAAGACGGGCACGTTCCACCAGCCCTACCTGGTCCCGCCGGCGGTCGACGACCGGACCCTCGCGACGGCCCCCCGCTCCCTGTCCGCCGGTACACGGGCGCAGCTCAAGGAGCTCCTGCAGTACACGGCGGCGGCCGGTACGGCGGCCGAGGCGATGGCGGGGCTCGGCCCGGACTTCGGGGCCAAGACGGGTTCCGCCGAGGTCGACAACCAGAAGAAGCCCAACGGCTGGTTCACGGCCTGGAAGGGCGACCTGGCGGCCGCCGGCGTGGTCCAGCAGGGCGGCCACGGCGGCGAGACGGCCGGCCCGATCGTGGCGGCGCTGCTGAAGGCGGGCAGCTGACCCCGACCTGACCGGACCAGGCCAGACCGGCTCCGGTTACGGCTCCGGCTCCGGCTCCGGCTCCGGTTCTAGCTCTGGCTGGACACCGGTGTGACCGCGTACGTCCGGCGCAGGAAGCGGATCAGGGTCTTCGTGTCGAACTGCACGACCGCCACTCCTGCGGCCGAGTGGAACTCCATGACGGCCTGGACCCGGCCACACGGCCAGATGCGTACGTCACCGGCGGCGGCCGGCGTCCGTAGGCCCCGTTCGAGCAGGTCGCGGGCGAAGGCCCATTCGTGGTGGCCGGGCAGCACGATGCGCACCCGCCGCGGGTCGGTCTCCGGGTCGTAGCGAAGGGCCACCGGCACGGCGGGCGGATCCTGCGCCTCGTCCGTCACGATGTGGGCGCGCGCGTACTGCTCAACGGCGGACATCGATCGCTCCCTCTTTGTGCGGATTCTCCTCTAATGTCGCATATTTTCCGATACGTGCTCCCAGATGAGTCGTAGTCGTATTCGGGGACGCCTCGCTCTTGCAAGCTGTTCGCATTAAGCCACTATCATCGAACGGTTATAGCCAGTCGGCCTGCCACCGGAAGCGGAGCCCTCCATGCACGTCCCCGACGGATTCATCGACGCGCCCGTCTCGGTCGCCGCCGGAGCCGTGGCCGCCACGGCGGTCGCGGTGAGCCTGCGCGGCGCCCGCCGTGAGCTGGACGAGCGCACGGCCCCGCTCGCGGGTCTGGTCGCCGCGTTCATCTTCGCCGTGCAGATGCTGAACTTCCCGGTCGCGGCCGGCACCAGCGGACACCTGCTCGGAGGCGCGCTCGCCGCGATACTCGTGGGCCCCTTCACCGGGGTCCTCTGCGTGTCGGTCGTGCTCCTCATGCAGGGCATCCTCTTCGCCGACGGCGGCCTCACCGCGCTGGGTGTGAACATCACGAACATGGCGGTCGTCACCACGGTCGTGGCCTACGCCGTCTTCCGCGGCCTCGTAAAACTCCTGCCCAGGAAGCGTCGGTCCATTACCGTCTCGGCGTTCGTCGCCGCTGTGATCTCCGTCCCCGCCGCCGCCGTGGCCTTCACCCTGATCTACTGGATCGGCGGCACCACGGACGTCCCGATCGGGCAGGTCCTCACCGCCATGGTCGGCGTCCACGTCCTCATCGGCATCGGCGAGGCCGCGATCACCGCCCTCACGGTGGGCGCCGTCATCGCCGTACGGCCGGACCTCGTGTACGGCGCCCGCGGCCTGACCGCGCCCCTGAAGCTGCGGATCAACGGCGAGCTGGTCGACACCCCCGCCGCGTCTCCCGCCGGTGAACCCGTCCCGGTCCCGGTCGCCGCCCGGTCCCACCGCAAGGTGTGGCTGGCGGGCCTCGCCACCTCGCTCGTCCTCGCCGGCTTCGTCAGCTTCTACGCCTCGGCGAACCCCGACGGCCTGGAGAAGGTCGCCACCGACAAGGGCATCGACGCCAAGGCCGAGGACCACACCGCCGCCGGCTCCCCGCTCGCCGACTACGGCGTCGAGGGCCTCGACAACGCCCGGATGTCCGGCGGTGTCGCGGGCGTGATCGGCGTGGGCGTCACGGTCGTCGCGGGCACGGGCGTCTTCTGGACCGTACGCAGGCGGCGTACGCCCGAGCCGCAGAGCGGACCCTCGCAGGTCGGGGAGTCCGTCTGACATGGGCGCCGGTCACGCGCACCGGCTGTACCGGCACGGGCACTCCCCCGTGCACGGTCTGCCGCCGCACACCAAACTCGCCGCCGTCTTCGCCTTCGTGCTGGTCGTCGTCTCGACCCCGCGCGAGGCGGTGTGGGCCTTCGGGCTGTACGCGCTGCTGCTGGCGGCCGTGGCGTACGCGGCCCGGGTCCCGGCCGGCTTCGTACTGAAGCGGCTGCTCATCGAGGTGCCCTTCGTGGCCTTCGCCGTGCTGATGCCGTTCGTGGCGCAGGGCGAGCGGGTCGACGTGCTCGGTCTGTCCCTGAGCGTGAACGGCCTGTGGGGCGCCTGGAACGTGCTCGCCAAGGGCACGCTCGGCGTCGCCGCGTCCGTCCTGCTCGCCTCGACGACCGAGCTGCGCGAGCTCCTGCTGGGGCTCCAGCGGCTCCGGCTGCCCCCGCTCCTCGTACAGATCGCGTCCTTCATGATCCGGTACGGGGACGTCATCGCGGACGAGATGCGGCGGATGCGGATCGCGCGGGAGTCGCGCGGCTTCGAGGCACGGGGCGTCCGGTCCTGGGGCGTCCTTGCCAAGTCCGCGGGCGCCCTCTTCATCCGTTCCTACGAGCGCGGGGAGCGGGTGCATCTGGCGATGGTCAGCCGGGGGTACACCGGTTCGATGCCGGTGATCGACGACGTGACCGCGTCCCGGGCGCAGTGGTCGTACGCCTTCGCCCTGCCGGTCGCCGCGCTCGTCGTCTGTCTGCTGGGATGGACCCTGTGACCTCCTCTTCCCCGCCGCCGTCCGTGGCCCTCTCCCCCGCCCCCTCCCTGGAGGTGGCCGGGCTGGCCTTCGCCTACCCCGACGGGCACCAGGCCCTGTTCGGTGTGGACTTCGCCGTCGGGCGGGGCGAGCGGGTGGCCCTGCTCGGCCCGAACGGCGCCGGCAAGACGACCCTCGTGCTGCACCTCAACGGCATCCTGACCGGCGGCGCCGGGACCGTGACGGTCGCCGGGCTGCCCGTCGGCAGGAAGCACATGGCGGAGATCCGGCGGAAGGTCGGCATCGTCTTCCAGGACCCGGACGACCAGCTCTTCATGCCGAGCGTGCGCGAGGACGTGGCGTTCGGGCCGGCCTCCGCCGGGCTGAGGGGCCCCGAGCTGGAGGCACGGGTGCGCACCGCGCTGGAACGGGTCGGCATGGAGGACTTCGCCGACCGCCCGCCGCACCACCTCTCCTTCGGCCAGCGGCGCCGGGTGGCCGTCGCGACCGTCCTGGCGATGGAGCCGGAGATCCTCGTCCTGGACGAGCCGTCGTCCAACCTCGACCCCGCCTCACGGCGCGAACTCGCCGACATCCTGCGCTCGTTGGACGTGACCGTGCTGATGGTCACGCACGACCTGCCGTACGCCCTCGAACTGTGCCCGCGCGCGCTGATCCTCAGCGACGGCGTGATCGCGGCGGACGGCCGGACGGGCGAGCTGCTCTCGGACGAGGAGCTGATGCGGAAGCACCGCCTGGAGCTGCCGTTCGGCTTCGATCCGCGCTCGGTGACAATGGGCGCGTGACGCGCGCGGCGCGACCTGAGCGGCGAGGGGTACGGACGTGGTGGACGTGAACGGCACGGTGGCCGAGGGCTTCGAACCGGTCAGGGCGGCGTTCGTACGCAACTTCGAGGTGCTCGGGGACCGGGGCGCGGCGGTCGCCGTGTACCGGGACGGCCGGAAGGTCGTCGACCTGTGGGCGGGCACGAAGGACGTCGACGGCGGTACCGGTACGGATCCCGCGAAGCCCTGGGAGCGCGGTACGGCGCAGGTCGTGCGGTCGGCGACCAAGGGGGTCGCCGCGGCCGCCCTGCTGCTCCTGCACCAGCGGGGCCTGCTGGACCTGGACGCCCCGGTGGGCGAGTACTGGCCCGAGTTCAAGGCGGCGGGCAAGGAGCGGGTACCGGTCCGGCAGGTGCTCTCGCACCGGGCCGGGCTGCCGGTCCTGGACCGGCCGCTGACCGCGCGGGAGTCCCTGGACCCGCTGCGGGGCGCCGAGGCCGTCGCCCGCCAGGCCCCCGTGTGGGAGCCCGGCACCGACCACGGCTACCACGCGCTGACGTACGGCTGGCTGACCGGTGAGCTGGTGCGGCGCGTCACGGGCGCCGGGATCGGCGACTGGATCGCCCGGGAGATCGCGGGGCCGGTGGGGGCGGACCTGTGGGTCGGGCTGCCGGAGCGGGAGGCGGGCCGGGCCGGGCGGGTGGGCCGGCTGGAGACGCCGGCCGCCGACGGGGCCCTGCGGGCGCGTCCGAAGCGGTCGGTCACGGAGGCCTACGAGGACCCGGCCTCCCTCACCCGGCGGGCCTTCGCCGCGATCTCCCCGTTCCCGGACCAGAACGACCCCGCGTACCGGGCGGCGGCGCTCCCCGCGACGAACGGCATCGCGACGGCGGACGGGCTGGCGCGGTTCTACGCCTCGCTGATCGGCGAGGCCGGGGACGGCGGCGTCCGCCTGTTCACCCCCGACACGCTGGCGGCGGCCCGCGCGGAGGAGTCCGCGGGCCCGGACCGGGTCCTGGTCGTCAACACCCGCTTCGGCCTGGGCTACATGCTGCACGGCTCGGCCTCGCCGTTCCTGGCCCCCGGTTCCTTCGGCCACCCGGGCCGCGGCGGCTCCCTGGGCTTCGCGGACCCGGAATCGGGCACGGCGTTCGGCTACGTGACGAACGGCTTCCGCAAAACGGTGACGGCGGACCCGCGGGCACAGGCGCTGGTACGGGCGGTACGGGCTGCGACGCCGTCCTAGCGGGCGCGGCCGCCGGGCTCCTCGACGGTCTTCAGGGCGGCGAGGAAGGGGGCGAAGGCGGCGGTGGGAAAGGTGAGGGTCCCGCGGGCCGGAACCTTCGAGTCACGCACGGCTATCCGGACCGCCGTGGTGGCGATCTCGACGCAGTCGTTTCCCTCACCTCCGCCCGAGTAGGACGCCTTCTTCCAGCGGGTCGGAGCGGCCATGCTGTCCTCACGTCTCCTTGGTCAAGCGGTGGATGAGGTCGCGCGATCGCTCAGGAGGCAGCGACGCTTTTCTCACCGTACGGAAAAGCGTGCGGAAGTGCTCCAGTTGGGCTTCGGAGTCGAGGAACGCCGTGCCGTGCGGGGCGTCACGGACCACCGTGTCCAGCCGGGGAAGCGGTCCGCCGAGGTGCACCAGAGTGCTTCCCGCGCCGGCGAAATCGTCCAGCTCGAACGGGATGACCCGCACGGTGACATGGTCAGCCTCGGACAATTCCACAATGCGGGCGAGTTGTGTCCGGAAAGCGGCCCGCCCGGCCACCTTGATACGCAGTGCCGCCTCGTGGATCACGGTCTCGTACGGGATGGGGGACGCGCCCTCGATG
Organism: Streptomyces sp. V3I8; assembly: GCF_030817535.1. Lineage (NCBI taxonomy): Bacteria > Bacillati > Actinomycetota > Actinomycetes > Kitasatosporales > Streptomycetaceae > Streptomyces > Streptomyces sp. V3I8. The sequence continues at coordinate 3,674,203 of NZ_JAUSZL010000002.1, forward strand.
ACGACCTTCCGCTTCATCCGGTGAGCCACCCGAAGGTCCACCTCACTGCTGGGGAACTCGGGGTTCATGCAGGCGAAGAGGGACCGGGCGTAGTCCTCTGTCTGGAACAGTCCCGGCACATGGGTGACTGCCACGTCGTGGCGGAACGTCGCGTGGTGATCCAGTTCGGCGAGGTCCAGATACGCGGAAGGCAGGACGCCGCGGTACTCCTCCCACCACCCCTGGGTCCGGTCGGTGGCCATGACTACCAGGGCGTCGATCAAGTCGTCGTCCGCGCAGGTGTAGTTGGCCGCGAGCCGACGCAGTCGCTTTCCGCTCACACCTGTCAGGCCTGCTTCGATCTGACTGATCTGGGCGGGACTTACTCCGAGCAGGGCAGCTGCTTCCCGGGAAGTGAGCCCTGCCGCCTCGCGGAGACGGCGAAGTTCGGTCGCCAGGCGCCCCTGACGCGCCGTCGGCGCACGTCTCAGAACCATCGACCGCTCCTCGCAACACGCCGTGGATGCTCCCTGTCCGAGTGACAGGTTATGCGACGGGCTTGCAGAACTTAAAAAGTTAGGTCTACCGTCGGTGACGCACCGCACACGCTGCGGAACCCCGGGGCACCGGAAGCGCACCGCTCCGCCCTGCCGTGACGGCTGCGGCAATGTCACCGGTCGTCGGCCCCGACCCCCCACCCCGTGAACGGAGTCACGCATGCCCGAAAACGAGAACGCCGCCCCCTGGGAGTACTCCCTCTCCCTCCCGAACGACCTGCGTGCCGTCACCGTCAGCCGTCGCACCCTGCGTCTGATCCTCACCGTCCACGGGCTCATCCGCCTCGTCGACGTCGCCGAGCTGCTCGCGGCCGAGCTGGTCTCCAACGCCGTACGGCACACGAAGGGGCCCGCCGCGCTGGGGGTGCTCTGGGCGGCGGGTGTACTGCGGATCGGGGCCTGGGACGCCGACCCGGAACCGCCCGGACCGCCGCGCGCCCTCGCGCCGGCCGGTGACCTGCGCGAGGAAGGGAGAGGGCTGACGCTGGTCAGGGCCTGTTCCGACGAGTGGGGCTGGCAGCCGGTCGTCAGGAACGGCGACCGGGGGAAGTACGTGTGGTGCGAGCTGACCGCCGCCGTCTGAGCCCGCCCGCCACCGGAAGATCCGCGGTTCGCAGGACCGACTCGGGCAACACGCGTGCAGTGAACCACGCCGGTTCGCGGGGATCCGGGCTCGGCACGGTGTCCGACCAGCGGGGCGAGCACTCCCTCAACCCGCGTGCAGCATCAGGCCGATGCCGATCACCAGCAGCCCCGCGGCGGCGATACGCGGTGCGCCGAAGCGCTCCTTGAAGAACACCGCCCCGATGGCCGCCCCCACGATGACCGACGACTCGCGCAGCGCCGCGATCGGGGCCAGGGCCGCTCGGGTCTGGGCCCACAGGACCAGGCCGTACGCCGAGACGGAGAGAGCCGCTCCGAGGAGGCCGAGAGCGGCGAACGGGCGGAGCGCCGTGAGGAGTTCGCCTCGCCGGCGGTGGAGCGCGTACAGCGGGACCGCCACGCCCTCCACCGCCATCAGCCAGGCGATGTAGCCCAGGGAGGAGCCGGAGACGCGTACGCCCAGGCCGTCCACCACCGTGTACGCCGCGATCGTCAGGCCGGTCGCCAGTGCCGCGACGATCGCCGGCCAGTTGGGGCGGTTGTCGCGCAGGCCCCACAGCGCCACACCGGTCAGGCCCGCGCACGACACCGCGATGCCGGCCGCCGCCCAGCCGTCGGGGACCTCGTGGGCGAACACGGCGGCCAGCAGCGTCACCACGAGGGGTGCGGTGCCCCGTGCGAGGGGGTACGCCTGGCCGAAGTCGCCCAGCCTGAAGGACCGCATCAGGAGTGCGTAGTACGCGACGTGGACGATCGCCGACACGATCAGGTACGGCCAGGCCCCGGCGGCGGGGAACGGTACGAACGGCACCATGACGATGCCGATCAGCGCTCCCCCGCCTGCTATCAGGGTGAACCCGACCAGTTTGTCGGTGATTCGGTGGGCTATCGCGTTCCAGCTCGCGTGGGTGACCGCCGCGGCCAGGACGGCCGTGGTGACCAGCGGCGTCACGCGTGCTGCTCGCGCACGTCCGCCAGGGTGCCGCCCGCGTGGTGGATCAGGGTCTTGGGGTCCATCGGGAAGACGCTGTACGGGGTGCCGGCCGCGGCCCAGACGATGTCGTGGTCGAGCAGTGAACGGTCGGCCAGGACACGGGTCTTGGTGCGGTGCCCGAAGGGGGGTACGCCGCCGATCGCGTAGCCGGTCGCCTCCCGCACGAGGTCCGCGTCGGCCCGGGTAACCTGTTCGGCGCCCAGTTCCTGGCGTACGAGGTCCAGGTCCACGCGGGACGCGCCGTCCATCAGGACCAGGACCGGGGCGCCGTCCGCCGCGAAGATCAGGGACTTGCAGATCTCGCTCCGGTCGCAGCCGAGTGCCGCCGCGGCCTCGGCGGCCGTGCGGGTGGCTTCCGGGAAGCGGCGGACCCGGGGGAGGAGGTCGTCCAGGCCGAGCTTGTTCACGGCCTCGGCGAAACGGGGGTGGGCTGCGGTGGGTTCTTCTGCGGCGGTCATGGAAGCACGCTAGTGGGTCGGCTTCGTCATCTTCTCGCCCCCGGGCGCCTCGAAGACGCCGCGCCTCGGTGCCGGGGATGGAGAAGGAGGTGGCGCCCGGGGAGGTGCGCGGAGGGCTCGGGTGGGTCAGGCGACCAGGGCGGGGAGGACCACCGCGTCGATGTACGAGGCCAGGAAGGCCTGGGTCGGCGGTTCGTCGTCGATCATCGTGCGGGCCACGAAGGCCCCGATGATCATGTGCAGTACGTAGCCGATCGCGGGGTTGTCCGCACGGACCTCACCGCGGTCGACGGCGCGCTGCACCACGTGGCGCATCTCTGCCAGCTCCGGTTCGACCAGCCACTCCCGCAGGGCGGCCAGCAGATCGGGGTTCGTGTGCACGGCCGTGCCCACGGCCCGCATGAGGGCGGAGTCCTGCTCCATCCGGCAGTCGTCCGAGCGGGTCGCCAGTGCCTGGAAGTCGCCCCGCAGGGAACCGGTGTCCACGTTCGCCAGGTCGACCGGCTTGTGGTGCCGGATCGCCTTCACCACCAGCTCGGCCTTGCCGCCCCACTGGCGGTAGAGCGTGGCCTTGCTGGACCGGGTCCGCGCGGCCACGGCGTCCATGGTCAGGGAGTCGTAGCCGACCTCCCTGAGCAGGTCGAGCACGGCCTCGTACAGCTCGGCCTGCCGCTCGGGCGTGATCCGGCTGCGACGCGTCGTCGCTGTCTCAGCCATTGCGTGCACCGCTTCCGCTCGAACGAAACCGTCGCGTACACCTATGAAGATACCCTGCGTGTCAACGAAACGAAACAGTTTCGTACGTGTGGGACGTCACCCGTGGCCCGGGAACCACGAGTTGCCGGGCCCGGCCCACCGGAAAAGCATGGGTGGGTGAGTGATGCGTACGAGAACGCGAGCGGGTCCGGCGTCTACCTGCGGTTCCCGCACCTCGGCGGCGACCGGCTGTGCTTCGTGGCCGAGGACGACGTCTGGGTGGCCCCCCTGGACCGGCCCGGCCGCGCCTGGCGGCTCACCGTCGACCGCACGAAGGTGAGCCACCCGCGCTTCTCCCCCGACGGGCGGCACATCGCGTACACGACCTGGCGCAGCCTCGTGCCGGAGATCCAGCTGGCGCCCGTGGACGGCGGTCCCGGCCGGCGGCTCACCTACTGGGGCAACGCCGACACCCGGGTCTGCGGCTGGACGCCCCCGGACAAGGACGGGACCTGCGACATCCTCGCCGTCGCCTCGCACGGCGAACCCTTCTCGTACTTCACCTGGGCCTACAGCGTGCCCGTCGGCGGCGACCCCGGCGGCCGGCTGCCGTGGGGCCCGGTCTCCGACATCGCGGTCGCCGACTTCGCCGGTGAGCGCAGGACCCTGCTCCTCACCGGCACTCCCCCGCACGAGCCCGCCGCGTGGAAGCGCTACCGCGGCGGCGCCACCGGACGGCTCTGGCTGCACGGGCAGCGCCTCCTGGAGGACCTCGAAGGGCATCTGCACTCGCCGATGTTCGTCGGCCCGCGGATCGCCTTCCTCTCCGACCACGAGGGCATCGGCAACCTGTACTCGTGCCGGCACGACGGGTCCGACCTGCGGCGCCACACGGACCACGACGCGTTCTACGCCCGGCACGCCGCCAGCGACGGCAGCCGGATCGTCTACCAGTGCGCGGGCGAGGTGTGGATCGTCGAGGACCTGGCCGCGGACGCCCGGCCGCGCAGACTCGACGTACGGCTCGGCGGGCCGCGCGTCGGACGCCGCCCCTACCAGGTGCCGGCCGCCCAGCACGTCGACGGGATCTCCGTGGACGGTACGGGCCGGGCGAGCGCCGTCGTCGTACGCGGCAGCCTGTACTGGCTGACGCACCGCGACGGCCCGGCGCGCACCCTCGCGGACACCCCGGGCGTACGCGTCCGGCTGCCGGAGATGCTCGGTTCCGGCGGGCAGGTGGCGTACGTGACCGACGCGGAGGGCGAGGACGCCGTCGAGATCGCGTACCTGCCGCGTGCGACGGGTGCGCGCGAGCCGCGCCGGCCGGCCTCCGGCGGACTGGGCCGCGTCCTGGAACTCGTCTCCGACCCGAAGGGCGAACGGCTCGCGATCGCCTCCCACGACGGCCGGGTACTGCTGCTCACCCTCGCCGACGAGAACGGGGACGCGGACAGGGGTGAGGAAGAGGGAGAGGGAGAGGGAGAGGGAGGGGGAGGGGGAGGGGGAGGGGGAGGCGGGGGTGACACCGTCACCGAGCTCGTCCGGTCCGTCAACGGGCCCGTGCGCGACCTCGCCTTCTCGCCCGACGGGGCCTGGCTGACCTGGTCGCATCCGGGGATCGGCCGCACGCTCCGGCAGATCAGGATGGCGCGGATCGCGGGGCCGGGCGAACCCCTGGTCGTCGATGTCACCAACGGCCGCTTCGAGGACGAGAACCCGGTCTTCACCGCCGACGGCCGGTTCCTCGCCTTCCTCTCCTGGCGCGGCTTCGACCCTGTGTACGACGTCCACACCGGCGACCTCTCCTTCCCGCTGGGCTGCCGCCCGTACCTCGTACCGCTGTCCTCGGCGACCCCGTCCCCGTTCGCACTGACCCCCGAGGGCCGTCCGGCGGCCGGCGGCTGGGACGACGGGACGGGCGGCGGAGGCGGTGGTGGCGCGGTGATCGTCGAGACCGAGGGTCTCGAGAGCCGGGTGACGCCCTTCCCCGTCACCGCGTCCAAGTACTCGGCGCTGTACCCGGTCGCGGGCGGCGGTCTCGTCTGGCTGCGCTGGCCGATCTCGGGGGCGCTCGGCGAGACGTTCGCGAACCCGGACGACACGAGCGGCCGGCCGACCCTGGAGCATTTCGACCTCGCCAAGGCGAAGAAGTCCGAACTCGTCGACCACCTCGACTGGTTCGCACCCAGCGGTGACGGCAGCCGGCTCGTCGTGGTCGACGACGGGGAGCTGCGGGCCGTGCCGGCCACCGAGTCCGGCGACAGCGACTCGACCGTCTGGATCGACCTGCGCCGCATCCTGCACGAGGCCGATCCGGCCGCCGAATGGCGTCAGGCGTACGCGGAGGCGGGCCGCCTCATCCAGGCGTACTTCTGGGAACCGGGCATGTGCGGCATCGACTGGCAGGGCGTCCTGGACCAGTACCGGCCGCTGGTCGAACGGGTCGCCTCCCCCGACGAGTTCGCGGACCTGCTCCGCGAGGTGCTGGGCGAACTGGGCACCTCGCACGCGTACGTGGTCGCCGCGCGCCGCAACGAGGGTCCGCCGCACTACCGGCGGCCCCAGGGGCTGCTGGGCGCCAATCTCGTCCGCAGGGACGGCGGCTGGGTCGTCAAGCGCATCCTGCCGGGTGACTCCTCCGACTCCAAGGCGCGTTCACCGCTGGCCGGTACGGGCATCCGCGAGGGGGCGCGGCTCACCCATGTGGACGGGCGGCCCGTCGACCCCGTCACCGGCCCCTTCCCGCTGCTCGCGGGGGCGGGCGGCACGACGGTGGAGCTGACGTTCACCCCGGCGGCCCCGGCCCGGGACGCGGCGGGCGAGGGACGTCCGCGCCGGGTGGCGGTGGTTCCGCTGGTCGACGAGCGTCCGCTGCGCTACCAGGACTGGGTGGCCAAACGGCGTGCGGTGGTACGGGAGTTGAGCGGGGGCCGGTGCGGTTACCTGCACATCCCCGACATGGGCGGCTCGGGATGGGCGCAGTTCAACCGCGACCTGCGCATGGAGGTGTCGCGGCCCGCTCTCATCGTCGACGTGCGCGGCAACGCGGGCGGTCACATCAGCGAGCTGGTCATCGAGAAGCTGACCCGTACGATCATGGGCTGGGACCTGATCCGGGGCGCCCAGCCGGTGTCGTACACGTCCAACGCCCCGCGCGGGCCGGTGGTCGCGCTGGCCGACGAGATGACGTCGTCGGACGGCGACATGATCACGGCGGCGTTCAAACTGCTGGAACTGGGGCCGGTGGTGGGGCAGCGCACGTGGGGCGGGGTCGTCGGAATGACCGGGCGCCACGAGCTGGGGGACGGGTCGGTCATCACGGTACCGATGAACGCGGCGTGGTTCGACGCGTACGGCTGGTCCGTGGAGAACCACGGCGTGGCGCCGGACCTGCCCGTCCTGCGTACGCCCCTGGACTGGGCGGAGGGCCGCCACGCCCAGCTGGACGACGCGGTCCGCCTGGCCCTGGGCCTCCTCACCACCCGCCCGGCCTCCACCCCGCCCCCCTACACCGACCTCCCCGACAGATCCCGCCCACCACTGCCACCCCGCCCCTGAGTTCAGGGCGGCGGAGAACGGTGCGATCTTTCAGAGGCGCGGAGAACCGCGCGATCGGCCCCCACCGATCCACGGCCGGCAACAAGACCTCACGCCCCCCACACACAGCACCCGCGCAGAACGCCCGCACAAAGAAACGCGGGGCGCCCCGGAGAAGAAAGGGCACCCCACGTCAATTCCGGCCAAGGCCGAACACGAGCACGCGCACGCGCGTAAGCGTGAGTTCGAGACCGAGCGTCAGCTCAGACCTCGAACTCGTCGAGCCGCTCCCGCACACCCGGCTGCCGCGCATCCGCGGGCGACCGACGCTCGACGCGCTCGGCGCGCTCGGGCCGCTCGGACCGCTCCGGGCGCTCCCGCTCCGGCCGCTCCGAGCGCTCCGGGCGCTCACGGTCCGAGCGCTCGGGCATCTGCCCACGCGCACCCGCTTCGTCACGACGCTCGCCGAACTTCTGCTTCGCGTCGCGCTGCAGCTGGTCGGCCTTGTCCTGGAACTGGTCCTTCATGGCCATGAGGTTCACTCCCGTTGATGGGTGAGGGGGTTGGGCCTCGACCAGCGTGACACGCCCGGACATAGCGCGCATTTCATACAGTTACGGTCGGTGACGCACCGTGTTTCCGGCCAGGTCGGCCCCCCTGCCGCTCCCCGCGCCGTCCTCTGCCGCTCCGATGTCGCCCCCCGCGCCGCGCGCACTCTCGTCGGCCGCCCCGCCGGCTCCGACGAGCCCCGTCCCCACGCTCCCGAGCCGCGGCTCGAACCGCCGCATCTCCCGCTGCCCGACCGTCCCGATGAGCGCGGGCAGGTACCCGCGCACCCCCTGCATCCCCCGCAGCCACCACTGCCCGTACACATGGCTCGCCCGCCGCTCGATCCCGGCGACGAGCCGGTCGACGGCCGGCCCCAGCGGGTACGTCCGGTTCGTCGGCCACGGCAGCCGCTGCCGCAACTCCCGCATGACGTCGTCCTGATCGGCCCCGCGCACCATGTCGGTGTCGGTCCACGACAGGTACCCGATCCCGACCCGTACGCCCCGGTACCCGACCTCGGCCCGCAGACTGTGCGCGTACGCCTCGACGCCCGACTTGGACGCGCAGTACGCGCTCATCATCGGCGCGGGCGTGATCGCGGCGAGCGAGGCGACCTGCAGCAGGTACCCGCGGCTCTCCATGAGGGCGGGCAGGAAGGCGCGTCCGGTGACCGCCGATCCGATGAGGTTCACCTCGATGACCCGCCGCCAGGCGACCGGGTCGGAGTCCACGAACGGCCCGCCGTTGGCGACCCCGGCGTTGGCGACGACGATGTCGACCTTCCCGAAGCGCGCCTTCACCTCCTGCGCGACCCGCGCCATCGCCTCGTGGTCGGTGACGTCGGCGTGCCAGTACCCGCTCTCGCCGTGCAGCCGCTCGGAGACGCCCTTCAGTTCCGCCGGCTCCAGACCGACGAGCGCGATCGTGGCGCCACGGGCGGAGAGCTTGCGGGCGAGGAGTTCCCCGACGCCCCGCGCGGCCCCCGTGACGACGGCCACCTGTCCTTGCAGACCGACCTTGCTCATGCGCCCTCCTTGATCACTGCGTACGTGGCGACGAGGTCCCGTATACGGGCGGTGACCAGGTCGGGTGCCTCCATCGGGGTCATGTGCCCGATCCCGGGAAGCTCGGTGGAGCCGACGCAGTTCGGCAGCGCGGCGACCAGCGAGCGCGCGTGCACGGCGGGTGTCAGCCGGTCGGCCGTCCCCACGACGACCTCGGTCGGCACGGTCAACTCCCGCACCGCGTGGTCGAGGTCGAGCAGGTCGAGCACCTGCGACCAGGCGTACCGCACCCGCCGGGGGCACGCGTGCACGATCCGCGCGCACGCCTCGACCACCGCCGGCGCCGAAGCGGGCCCCATGGTCCCGTACTTGAGGATCCGCCGGGCGAGCGGCGTGACCGGTCCCAGCGGTGCCCGCGACCCGAGGATCTTCTTCGTCAGCCAGGTCCGCGAGCGGCCGGCCCGCATCGGCACCAGCAGCGACTCGGCGACCAGCCGCGAACTGCCCGTGCTGCACAGCAGTACGGCGGCGGCGTGCTCCCGGAACCCGGCCCGCCCCGACGCGGCCATCAGCGTCATCCCGCCCATGGAGTGCCCGGCCAGGACCGCCTTCTCGCCCGGCGCGAGGGTGGCCGCGAGCACCGCCTCCAGGTCGTCGGCGAGCGCGTCCGTGCTGCACGCGGGGCTCGCGGGACTGCGCCCGTGCCCCCGCTGGTCGTACACGATCACTCGGTGGTCGGCGGCAAGGTCCTTGATCTGCGCGGCCCAGAAGGCGGTCGAACACGTCCAGCCGTGCGCGAGGACCACCGCGGGGGCGGCCGGGTCGTCCACGGCTCCGTGCACCTCGACGTGCAGCCGCGCCCCGTCGGCGGAGACCGCCGTCAGCTTGCGGGCGGGGGCGGGCGGCGCGTGGACGCCGGAGGCTTCCTTCGTCAGCCGGCTCATGCGTCCGCCTCGGCCTTCTTCTGCGCACGGCGGGCGGACCGCGCGGCCGCCGCCCGTACGGGCTCGGTCTCGGTCTCGGGTTCGGATGCGGCCTCGGGTTCGGTCTCGGATGCGGGCGCGGGTTCGAGTCCCGGTCCGGCTGCCGGGGGCCGGATCAGGTCGTACTCCGCCAGGTCGACGCGCCGGGTGGCGCTGCGGAACTCCGTGGTCGTACCCGGCCAGACCGTCGTATTGACGCCGTTCTCGTCGAGGTACCAGCTGGTGCAGCCGCCGGTGGACCAGACCGTACGTTCCATGCGCTTCTGGACCCGGTCGTTCCAGGCGTCGACCGCGCCGGGCCGCGCGTCGAGGGCGGCCCGGCCGCCGAGCACGTCCAACTGCCGTACGTAGTCGGCCAGGTAGTTCAGCTGGGACTCGATCATCAGGATCATGCTGGAGTTCCCGAGGCCCGTGTTGGGCCCGATGATCGTCATCCAGTTGGGAAAGCCGGCGGCGGTCGCGCCGCGCAGCGACCGCATGCCGGACGACCACGCCTCGGCGAGTGTCCTGCCCTGCGCGCCGACGACCCGCTCCGCGATCGGCATGTCGGTGACGTGGAAGCCCGTACCGAAGACGATCGCGTCGACCTCGGCCTCGCTGCCGTCGGCGGCGACGACGGTGGAGCCGCGGACCTCGCGCAGTCCGCTCGCGACCACGTCCACGTTGGGCTTCGCGAGGGCCGGGTAGTACGTGCTGGACAGCAGGATGCGCTTGCAGCCGATGCGGTAGTCGGGGGTCAGCTTGGCCCGGAGCGCCGGGTCCTTGACCGCCCGGAACATGTTCCGCTTGGCGATCTGCTCGACCACCCCCAGCTCGTCGGGACGCTTGGTGAACGCCTGGACCTGCAGCTCCCGGATGCCCCACAGGAGCCCGCGCCGGAGCCTGGCGGTGGCGGGGAGCGTCCGGTGCAGCAGGCGCTCGGCCCCGCTGATGGCCCGGTCCATGCGCGGCATCACCCAGGGCGGGGTGCGCTGGAAGAGGGTGAGCTTCGCGACGTCGGGCTGGATCGCCGGCACGATCTGGATGGCCGAGGCGCCGGTGCCGACCATCGCGACCCGCTTGCCCCGCAGGTCGTAGTCGTGGTCCCAGCGCGCCGAGTGGAAGACCTTGCCGGGGAAGGTGTCGAGCCCCGGGACGTCCGGCACCTTCGGGTCGGAGAGCGGCCCGGTGGCGGACACGACGATGTCGGCGCACAGGGTCCCGCTGCTGGTCTCGATCACCCAGTACAGCCGCTCGGCGTCCCAGGTCATCAGCTTGACCTCGGAATCGAGGCGCAGGTGCGGCCGCAGCCCGAAGACGTCGGTGACGTGCTCCAGGTAGGCCCGGATGTGCCCCTGCCCGGAGAAGGTGCGCGGCCAGTCGGGGTTGGGCGCGAACGAGAACGAGTAGAGGTGCGAGGGCACGTCGCAGGCGCAGCCGGGATAGCTGTTGTCGCGCCAGGTCCCGCCCACGCTGCCGGCCCGTTCCAGGACGACGAAGTCGGTGACGCCCTCGCGGCGCAACCGCACGGCGGCTCCCAGCCCCCCGAAACCGGAGCCGATCACCGCCACCCGTACATGTTCGTGCTCGGTCATCCCGATGCCTCCATGCCGCGTACGACCGCGCCAGTGAACACTGGCGCAATGGGAGACTAGAACAGCTCCGTACTCATGGGTAGGGGTTGCGCGGAGGAAAGTTACCGGCGGTACGACATAGGGTGCCGGTGTGGCGGACAAGCGGGAGTACCGAATGGAGGAGCTGGCCAGGGAGGCCGGCATCACCGTGCGCACCCTGCGCTTCTACCGGGAACGGAAGCTGATACCGCCCCCGCGCCGCGAAGGCCGCATCGCCTGGTACGACGAGGACCACCTCGCCCGCCTGCGCACCATCGCGGCCCTCCTGGAGCGCGGTCACACGCTCAACGGCATCGCGGAGCTGGCCGAGGCGTTCGACCACGGCCGTGACGTGGGAGAGCTGCTGGGCCTCGGCGCACCCACCGAGGAGACCCCGGTCCGCCTCTCCCCCGAGGAACTGGCCGACGTCTTCGCGGGCCAGGCCACCCCGGAGAACCTCGCCGCGTCCCTGGACCTCGGCTACCTCGCCACCGACGGCACGGACATCGTCCACATCAGCCGCCGGCTCCTGGAGACCTCGGCGGCCCTGGTCCGCGAGGGCATCCCGCTGGCGGACATCCTCGCGGCCGCCCACCGCGTCCGCGAACACGCCGACGCCCTGGCCGAGTTGTTCACCGACCTGGTCCTCACCCCGAGCCGCACCCCGGAAGACCTGCACCGCCTGCGCCCCCTGGCGAAGAGCGTGGTGGAGGCGGAACTGTCGATGGCACTGGACCGACGGCTGAGCCAACGGCCAGGACCTTAGCTACCAGCAGTTCAACGCTCACAGGACCAAAGTGACCCACCGGCGACATGGAAGAGTCGTTCGCTGAACATTCACCCCATCGAGCTGCTTTCCAGCCATCGACAGACAAACTGCATGCCGCACTCCGAAAGTTAAATCGAAACGCCCCGGCGACTGTCCTACCAGCCCCGGGGCACGGCCGACACTTCACGGAGCGCCGACATGCCCAAGCCTAGTCCTCAGCCGATGCAGCTGACTTCGGCTCACGCCGAATACCCACGAGCTCTGGGAGCCGTGCGCCTCAGCATCCTGACCTCGGTGACCACCTCACCCGATAGGCAACGAGCTGTAATCCAGCTCTGCAGTGAGCACCTGGGCTTCACACTGATCGCCGAAGCCACAGATCTCGGGGTATCTGCACGCAAAGCTTCCCCCTTCGAGAGGCCTTCCCTGTCGCCTTGGCTGCGGCGCCCGGACGAATACGATGTCATCGTGTGGTCACATGTGGACCGCGCCGTACGATCAGTTGCCCACATGTCCGAGTTGATCGAGTGGGCCCAGAAGCACGCGACGACACTCGTCTTCGGGATGCCCGAAGAACAACCGCTCAAGGTCACACCACAGGCGGATGGCGACGTCATCCGCCTGTGCATGGAGCTGGCCTACATCGCCGAGCAGGAGTCACGCACCATCTCCTCCCGGCTCGCCAGCAGTCACGAAGCGCTGCGCGCGGCCGGTCGCTACGGCGGCGGACTGGTCCCCTTCGGCTATCGGAAGGCCCCACACCCCTCAGGCCGTGGATGGGGCCTCTCCCCCGACCCTGAGGCTGCGGCTCTCGTCCGCATGATCGTGGACGACGTACACGCAGGACAGTCACTGATCGCCATCGCGCGCAAACTCAACGAATCAGGTGTGCCGGTGCCTCGCGACCGCCACGCCCAGCTCGAGGGTCGCTCCATGGGCGGCCATCGCCACGGGCGGCACTTCGAACGATTCCGTTGGACTTCAGGCACGTTGTCCAAGGTGTTGCGTGGCCCGTCCTTGATGGGCCACCGAACGCACGGAGGTAAGACTGTGCTCAACACCTGCGGCACCCCGGTGCTCATCGGGCAGCCGCTCTTGTCCACCGAAGACTTCCAGGCACTGCAGGACGCTCTCCTTGCCCGCTCCAACGGCACGCGGCGCTCGAGGCGCCGGACGGCTGCGCTGCTCACTGGCGTCGCATACTGTGCGGGCTGCGAAGGACGCATGTACTTCGCAGCCCGCAAAGGCTACGCGTACGGCGACTACGTGTGCCGTGCAACCGCGCGCGGTGAAGTGTGCCCCTCTCCCGTCGGGATGCGATCCGACTGGCTGGAGGCTTACACCATCAACCGCTACCGCGAAGCTACAGAAACAGACGCCGCCGTCTCTCGCGAACTCCTCCTCGGGAACGGCACTCGCGTCACTGTCGCCAAGGGCCACCGCGGCGGCGCCCCGGCCCGCCTCGCCGGACCGGACACCTCACGCTTGACCTTCACGCTTGGCGAACACCTCGGCGCGCAGTCGAAGAGCTGAATTGCTGCGCGGGCCGAGCAAGGCATGCGGCGTCATCGGAATGCCTCGCGCAGCTCGCATCACATCTCGAAGGACACGGTCACAGGAGCGTGGTCCGACCACCGCTCCTCATGGCTGGCTGCCCGCTCCACGACCGCTTTGACGGCCCGGGCGGCAAGCCCCGGGGTGGCCACGGCCAGGTCGATCCTCCAACCTGAATCGTTGTCGAAGGCCCGCCCCCGGTAGGACCACCACGAGTACGGGCCGTCCGTGTCCGGGTGCAGCGCGCGTACGACGTCCACGTATCCGCCGTCCGTCGCGTCGAGGACCTGGCCGAGCCAGGCCCGCTCCTCGGGGAGGAAGCCGGAGTTCTTCTGGTTGGCGCGCCAGTTCTTCAGGTCGGCCGGCTGATGGGCGATGTTCCAGTCGCCGCACACCACGACCTCGCGCCCGTCGGTGGCGGCCCGCTCGCGCAGCTCCTTCAGATAGGGGAGGAACTCGCCCATGAACCGGACCTTCTCGTCCTGCCGCCCGGTCCCGACCTCGCCGGACGGCAGGTACAGGCTGGCGACGGTGACACCGGGCAGGTCGGCCTCGACGTAGCGCCCGCTGCCGTCGAACTCGGCGGACCCGAAGCCGACCTGGACGCGGTCGGGCTCGCGGCGCGTGTAGAGGGAGACCCCGGCCCGGCCCTTCGCGGCGGCGGGCGCGTGCACGACGTGCCATCCCTCCGGCTGCCGTACGCCCGCCGGGAGCTGCTCGGGCTCGGCCCGCACCTCCTGGAGGCACAGCACGTCGGCGGACGTCTCCGCCAGCCACTCCACGAAGCCCTTCTTGGCCGCGGCCCGGAGTCCGTTCACATTCACAGAGGTCACAGTCAGCACCCGGGCACGATACCGGCACACTGTAGGAGCACATCGCACCACACCGTACCCACCCAACGCATAGAAGTACGATGATTAGCATGGATATACGCCGGGTCGCCTTCGACCACCCCGACGCCGTCAAGCTCAACGACCAGGTGCAGGCCGAGTACGCCGTGCGCTACGGCGACGAGGGCGACGTCACCCCGCTCGACCCGTCGATGTTCAGGCCGCCGGCCGGCCTCTACCTGATGGCGTACGACGGCCTGGACCGGCCCGTGGCCACCGGCGGCTGGCGCACCCAGGACGCGAACGACGAGGGCTACTCGGACGGCGACGCCGAGCTGAAGCGCATGTACGTGGTCGAGGAGGCCCGCGGCAACGGCCTGGCCCGCCGCATCCTGGGGGCGCTGGAGGACGACGCCCGCGCGGCCGACCGCACCCGCATGGTCCTGGAGACCGGCAACAAGCAGCCCGAGGCCATCGCCCTGTACCTGTCCAGCGGCTACGAGCCCTGCGTCAAGTTCGGCCACTACCGCTTCCACGACGACAGCCGCTGCTACGCGAAGCTTCTGTGAGGACGCCGGGGACACCGGTCCGGCGCGGGCCGGACCACCACCAGCCTGTCGTGACCACGGCCGGGGCCGCGACCGCACGTCCGGCTAGGACGCCCCGCGGGTCTTCGTGGCCGACGCCCGGATCCCGGTCTTCGAGCACGTGAGGGACTACGAGAAGGCGGCGGACAAGGGCGCCGCCTGGAAGGCCGTGTTCGCCGGCGAACTGCCGGCCGTCGAGCGGCCCGAAGACCGCCGACGGGGGCGCGCCCGCCCTGTACGACTTCGGGGTGGACCACCGGAACCGGCCGACGGCCGCGGGTCCCGCCCTCGGGCAAGAACGTCCGCGTCACGGGCTACTACCTGCAGATGGCCAACGCCGAGTAGCCCGCCCGCACGGGGAGCTGCCCGGGGTTGGTCGCCGCACGACAAAGAACCCCCGCCGGGTTTCCCCGGCGGGGGTTGCTGCGGTGGACCTGTGGGGATTTGAACCCCAGACCCCCTCGATGCGAACGAGGTGCGCTACCAGACTGCGCCACAGGCCCTTGCAACGAGTGAAACTCTAGCATCCCGGTAAGGGTGCTCGGTAATCCGTTCCCGGCCGCTCCCCCCTGGTCAGGGGCAGGGCCTCCGACGGATCCCCGAGGTGCTGTCACTCGTTGGCGGCGCGCGGGCGCTCGCCGTCCTCGTACTGGTCGAAGAGCGGCGTGCGGCCCCGTTCACGGGCCCGGCGGGCCGCGGCCGCGCGGCGGGCGTCCGCGGCGCCGTCCGGGCCGTCGTCCCCGTCGGGCCCGTCCGGCTCCTCCTGCGCACCGGCCGTCCCGGCCGTCTCCGCCAGGTCCGCCGGCTCCTCCGCGTTCGGTTCGACCGTGCTGGACCGTGCCGAGCTCCACGCGTCCGGCGCGCCCAGGTCGACGTCGGATGTCGCGCGCGGGGCGACCGGCGCGGTCACGTACGTCGGCAGGGGCACCGGGACCGGGTCCCAGCTGTCGCCCCGGGCGGGACCGTTGCGGCGCTCGCGCTGCTGGTCGACCCACTCCGCGTGGTCGGTCTGCTCGACGAGGGCGCGGCGGTCGGCGGCGAGTGCGGACATGCCGGGGTCGGTGTCGGGCTCGGGTCCGTCCTCCGGCTCGTCGGCGGTGCCCGGGTCGGCGGCCGGCCGCCGGCGCGGCTGGCGCTCACGCAGTCGCTGCGCCGCGACCTCGGCACGCCTGCGGTCCATCACGTACGTGAAGCGGTGCCGCTCCTGGGAGCGCAGGTACGCGATGTAGATGCTCAGCATCACCGCGGGCACTCCGGGCGCCCACAGGAACGCCAGTCCGCCGACGGCCGCGACGACCGTGCCGAGCGTGAAGGCGAAGAAGAGCATGACGGTCGTACGCCGTCGGCGCGCGAGCACCTTCGAGCGCCGGGCACGCGCTGCGGCCTCCGCCGCGGCCGCCCGTCGCCCGGGAGAGGACGCCGAGGACGACGGCGGTTTGGCACCCTGCTGCGGTACGGGGCGGCCGCCCGTCGCGCGGCCCTGGCCCGGCGCCGGGTGGGCCGCGGACCGGGAGCCGGACTTGGGCGGCGTCGCGGACGCCCGGCGCGCCGCCTGCCGTTCCTCCTGCTCCGGTGCCTGTTCCTCCGGCGCCTGCTGCGAGGTCTGCCGGGCGGCCTGCCGGGAAGCGGCCTGCTGCGAGGCCTGCCTCGACGCCTGCTGGGCGGCCTGCTGCGCGTGCCGCGCGTCGTCGACGTTCGCCCGCACTTCCCGGCGCGTCGGAGGCATGGCGAAGGCCCGGACGTCCACCGAGTCGGTGACGGCGTCCGGGTCGGCGCGCTGCTCCCCCTCGTCGGTGGAGCGCGCCTGCAGGTCCTTGGCGTACCGGCGCTCCATGCCCGCCCGTCCGGAGAGAAGCCGGATGGCGGTGCTGAAGCGTTCCGTCGGACGGGCCTCGTTCAGCTCGTCCTGCCTACGGAGCCACATCGGCACCAAGTAGGCGGCCCAGGCCCCGACAATGACTGCGTAGATCAGGCCGCTGCTGCTCACGCCTCACACGGTAGAGGGGTTTGCATGAGGCCATCTGCCAATTGGGCCGGTGTGTCGCACGATCTGGCTGATATTTCGAGCTTTTTTTGTGACCGATGCGATCAGCGGACCGCCGGAAGCGTGAAATTAATGCCTGCGGGTGGTCGATCGCCGATCATTTTCGAACACCTATTTCATTTACGCGGTGTTCCTGGGGGTGTCCCTCGGTGAGTTTTCGGACGCGTTCCTCGAACGTGTCCGGCGCCAGCGGGCCAGCAGTCCTTCGGGGATCTCCTCCGCCGTGAGCGCGAAGACGAGGTGGTCGCGCCAGGCGCCGTCGATGTGGAGATAACGGGGACGGACACCTTCGTCACGGAATCCGAGTTTCTCGACGACCCGCCGGCTCGGTCCGTTCTCGGGCCGAATGCAGACCTCGATGCGGTGCAGACCAACGGTGCGGAAGCAGTGGTCGGAGACGAGCGCGACGGCCGTCGGCATCACTCCCCGGCCGGCGACCGCCTCGTCCACCCAGTAGCCGACATGGCCCGAGCACATGGAGCCCCAGGTGATTCCGGCGACCGTCAGCTGCCCGACGAGCCGCCCCTGGTACTCGATGACGAACGGCAGCATCCGCCCCGCGTTCGCCTCGGCGCGCAGGTGCCGGACCATCTGCCGGTACGTCGGCCGGTGGACGATCGGCCCGCTGGGCGTGGGCGGCGGGATGGTCGCCTCCCAGGGGCGCAGCCAGTCCCGGTTGCGCCGGTTGACGTCACGCCAGGCCCGCTGGTCGCGCAGCTTTATGGGCCTGAGGACCACATCGCCGTCGACCAGCTCGACCGGCCAGGATGGGCTGTTCAGCTCGCACCCCCGCTGCCGCCGGTTCCGGGGTGGTCGCCGCCGCGGATCTGGTCGACGGCGTGGATCAGGAGGGGTTCGAGGACGGCGAGGCCGTCCTTGACCCCGCCGGAGGAGCCCGGCAGGTTCACGATCAGCGTCCCCTCCGCGACCCCGGCGAGACCCCGGGAGAGGGCCGCCGTGGGCACCTTCTCCCTCCCGAACGCCCTGATGGCCTCGGCGATGCCCGGCACCTCGCGGTCGATCACCTTCCGCGTGGCCTCGGGGGTGCGGTCGGTGGGCGAGATGCCGGTGCCGCCGGTCGTCACGACGACGTCGTACCCAGCGCGGACGCCCGTCCGCAGCGCGTTCTCGACGGGGTCCCCGTCCGGGACCACCCAGGGGCCGTCGACGGCGAAGCCGGCCTTCGCGAGGCCCTGCGCGATCAGGGGCCCGCCCCTGTCCTCGTAGACGCCCGCCGCGGCGCGGTTGGAGGCCGTCACCACGAGCGCGCTGTACGGGGCCGTCAGCGCGCCGCCGGTCGGCGGTTCGGCCGGTACCGACGCGGGCGCCGTCATGTCCGGCTCCAGTCGCCCGACTTGCCGCCCGTCTTCTGCTCCACGCGCACGTCCGTGATGACCGCCCCCTTGTCGACCGCCTTGACCATGTCGATCACGGTGAGGGCCGCCACGGTGACCGCAGTGAGGGCCTCCATCTCGACGCCCGTGCGGTCGGTGGTCCTCACGGTGGCCAGGATCTCGACGGCGTCGTCCGCGACCGACAGGTCCAGCTTGACACCCGACACCGACAACGGGTGACAGAGCGGGATCAGGTCCGGTGTGCGTTTGGCGCCCATGATGCCCGCGATGCGCGCGGTGGCGAGGGCGTCGCCCTTGGGGACCCCCTCGCCGCGCAGCAGCTCGATCACGCGGGGCGAGACCAGGACCCGGCCGCTGGCGCGGGCGGTGCGGGCGGTCACGTCCTTCTCGGACACGTCGACCATACGGGCGGCGCCCGCCTCGTCGATGTGGGTCAGTCGGTCCTGCGTACTCATGCCGTACTCATGCTGTGGCGGCGCTCCCGGTCGTGCCAGTCGTGCGCGACACGGTACCCCCAACGGGGGACTACCGGCCGAGGAGGACCACGTCGACCTCGGTGCCGGGCTCCACGGACTCGACGGACTCCGGGACCACGATCAGGGCGTCGGCGTGCGCGAGGGCCGCGACCAGGTGGGATCCGGCGCCGCCGACGGGGGTCACCTCCCCGTCCGCGTGACGTCCGCGCAGGAATTGACGGCGCCCGGCGGGCGAGGTGAGCGCCTTCTCCGTACGGAGTGTCGCGCGGACGGTGGGACGGTGGACGTCCTGCACGCCCATCAGGGTCCGGATCGCGGGGCGCACGAACAGCTCGAAGGACACGTACGACGAGACGGGGTTGCCCGGGAGGGCGAGGAGCGGGGTGTGGTCGGGGCCGATGGTCCCGAAGCCCTGGGGCTTGCCGGGCTGCATGGCGAGCTTGCGGAAGTCGATGCCGCTGCCCGGCTCGTCCTCGTCGCCGGCCGGCGAGAGCGCCTCCTTGACGACGTCGTACGCGCCGACGCTGACACCGCCCGTGGTGACCACGAGGTCGGCGCGGATGAGCTGGTCCTCGATGGTGGCGCGGAGCGTCTCGGCATCGTCGGCGACCGCGCCCACCCGGTAGGCGATCGCTCCGGCGTCCCGGGCCGCGGCGCACAGCGCGAAGCTGTTGGAGTCGTAGATCTGGCCGGCCTCCAACGCGGCGTCGGGCTGGACGAGTTCACTGCCGGTGGACATGACCACCACGCGCGGGCGCGGGCGGACCCGGACGGTTCCGCGGCCGATCGCGGCGAGCAGGCCGATCTGCGGGGGGCCGAGGACGGTGCCGGCGGCCAGGGCGCGGTCGCCGGCCCGCACGTCGCTGCCCTTGGCGCGTACGTGCGCGCGTGCCTGCGCCGGGCGGTGGACGTGCACCTGTCCCGAGGCGCCCTCGGGGGACGCGCTGCGGGCGCGCATCCCGGAGACGGGGCCCGCGCCGAGGCCCCCGTCGGTCCACTCCACGGGCACGACGGCCTCGGCGCCGGGCGGCAGTTGGGCGCCCGTCATGACGCGGGCGGCCTGGCCGGGACCCACGTGCAGCAGCTCGGACTGTCCCGCCGCCACGTCGCCGACGACCTCCAGGACCGCCGGGTACTCCTCGCTCGCGCCCGCCACGTCCGCGACCCGGACCGCGTACCCGTCCATCGAGCTGTTGTCGAAGGGCGGCAGCGACAGCGGCACCACGACGTCCTCGACCAGGACGCAGCCCTGGGCGTCGAGGAGCTGCAGCTCGATGGGGTCGAGGGGGCGCACGGTCGCCAGGATGTCCTCGATGTGCTCGGTCACCGACCAGAGGTGGTCCTGGCCGGTGGCACGGGTCGCGGCGCTGCTCAAGGTGCTACATCTCCTCGGTGACGTAACTGCGAAGCCAGGTCCGGAAGTCCGGGCCCAGGTCTTCACGTTCGCACGCGAGCCGGACAATGGCACGCAGGTAGTCCCCGCGGTCACCGGTGTCATAGCGGCGGCCCTTGAAGACGACGCCGTGCACGGGGCCGCCGACCTTCTCGTCCGACGCGAGCTGCTGGAGGGCGTCGGTGAGCTGGATCTCGCCGCCGCGGCCGGGCTCGGTCGTGCGGAGTATGTCGAAGACGTGCGGGTCGAGCACGTAGCGGCCGATGACCGCGTAGTTGCTGGGGGCGTCCGCCGGGTCGGGCTTCTCGACGAGGCCGGTCACCTTGACGACGTCGCCGTCGGCGGTGGCCTCGACGGCCGCGCATCCGTAGAGGTGGATCTGCTCGGGCGCGACCTCCATGAGCGCGATGACACTGCCGCCGTGCTGCTCCTGGACGTCGACCATGCGCTTGAGCAGCGGGTCGCGCGGGTCGATCAGGTCGTCGCCCAGGAGGACCGCGAAGGGCTCGTCGCCGACGTGCGGGGCGGCGCACAGCACGGCGTGGCCGAGGCCCTTGGGGTCGCCCTGGCGGACGTAGTGCATGGTGGCGAGGTCGCTCGACTCCTGCACCTTCGCGAGCCGGCCGGCGTCACCCTTCTTCTGAAGGGCCGACTCCAGCTCGTAGTTGCGGTCGAAGTGGTCCTCGAGGGGCCGCTTGTTGCGGCCCGTGATCATGAGGACGTCGTCGAGGCCCGCGGACGCGGCCTCCTCGACCACGTACTGGATCGCCGGCTTGTCCACGACCGGCAGCATCTCCTTGGGAGTTGCCTTGGTGGCCGGCAGGAACCGGGTGCCGAGACCCGCTGCCGGGATGACAGCCTTGCTGATCCTTGGGTGCGACTGAGTCATGCCTGACACCATATCCGGTGCCTTTGTGGAGAATCTGTGGCTCCGGTTAATTCGTTCTCATATGAGCATATTGCGAAGGGTACGGAACAAGTCTATGAGTCACCCGGGACCTGAAGAGGAGTTTGACAAACGTTCGTTGCGGCGAGAGCTCCTCCAGGTGAGGAGCCGGTTGACGGCCGATGACGTGCGGGAAACGGCGACCTTGCTGGCCGCCCGCGCGCTGGAGCTGCCCGAACTGGCGCACGCGCGCACGGTGGCGGCCTACGTCTCCGTGGGGAGCGAGCCGGGCACCCGCGCGCTCCTCGACGCGCTCCACGCGCGCGGAGTGCGCGTCCTGCTGCCGACGCTCCTCGCGGACAACGACCTCGACTGGGGCGCCTACGACGGCCGGGGCTCGCTCGTGCGCGTGCGGCACGGGGGCAGGATGGCCCTCCTGGAGCCCGCGGGCGGGCGCCTGGGCCCGGAGGCCGTCCTGACGGCCGACGCCGTCCTGCTGCCGGGCCTGGCCGTGGACGGGCGCGGCCTGCGGCTCGGCCGCGGCGGCGGATCGTACGACCGGGTGCTCGCGCGCCTCGCGCGGGCGGCCGCGGATCCGGCCCTGGTGGTGCTGCTGTACGACTCCGAAGTGGTCGCCCGCGTCCCCGAGGAGCCGCACGACCGGCCGGTGCACGCGGCGGTCACCCCTTCCGCGGTGCACCGCTTCCGCCCACGCGCCCGCCCGTCCCTGCCGTAGGCACCCGGGAAGATCCGTAGGGGCCCGACCCGGTACGCGGAACGGCCCTCCACGCGTGCGTGGAGGGCCGTTCACGGGTGGACCCGCCCGTCAGGGCTTCAGCACCAGCGTGTCCGACGTGGCCTTGTCGACCGCGCGGTCCGAGGTGACCCACGGCAGCAGTTCGCCCTTGACCCACTTGCTCGTCTGGTCGATGTAGTGGGCGCTGTACGCGTGGCCGGAGGCCCCGGTGAGGTTGATCCACCTGGACTTGTCGAAGTCGTCGAGGTTCACCACCATGCGCATCGACGGCACCCAGACCACGGAGTACCCGCCCGCCGCGTTCCAGCCGGTGGCGTTCACCGCCGCCTCGCCGCCGCCCATGTTGTACGGGCCGCGGTTGAGCATGTACTGCAGGAAGCCGGGACCGTCGGTGCCCAGGGTCTGGTTCTTCAGGTACAGCCGGTGCAGCCGGCCCCAGCTCCAGGTGTCGAGGTCCTTGCCGAGCTTGGCGGTCAGCTCCCAGCGGGCGTCCGCGAGGGCCCGGCCGAAGAGCTCGTCGCGGGTGTCGACGGGGTTGTCGGGGTCGTCGGTGCGTACCCTCGGCGCCGACCACCAGTCGTTGTCCTCGTCGTCGAGGATCTTGCGGACCACCTCGAACCAGCGGTCGCCGCCGTCCGGCTGCGCGCTGTCCGCGTCGCGCTGGCCGCACTCGCGCACCTTGTCGTCCTCGCCGTCGACCGGTCCGGTGGAGTCGGCCGGTTCGACGTACAGGCACTGGCCCTTGACCCGCAGCTCCTTGGGGAGCTTGTTGCCGAAGGTGAGCTTGAGGATGTTGCGCCAGGTGGCGTTGAAGTACGCGGCCGCCGCCGAGTCGGCGTCCTGGGTGTAGTTCCAGCCCTCCAGGAGCTTCTGCGCCTCACGGACGTCCTTGTTGGGGACGTCGATCTTGAGCAGCTTGGGCACCAGCAGCTTGGCGATCTCGCTGCTGTTGTCGAGCTGCATCTGGCGCATGTCGTCCGTCGAGACCTTGCCGCCGTTCTTGATCTTCGACGCGATGAGGTCGGAGATCCGCTGGCTGCGCGTGCCGTAGCCCCAGTCCGTGGTGAGCGTGTACGGGTACTTGTCCTTGTCGATCACGGCCTGGTTGGCGGTCACGATGTAGCCGCGTTCCGGGTTGTACTCGTAGGGCAGCTCGTCCTGGTCGATGTAGCTCTTCCAGCGGTAGTCGGAGTCCCAGCCGGGCGAGGGGAGCGAGCCGTCGCCCTCGCCGCGGATCGGGATCCGGCCCGGCAGCTGGTAGCCGATGTTGTTCTCGGTGTCCGCGTAGACCAGGTTCTGCGAGGGGACGTCGAAGAGGGCGGCCGCCTTGCGGAAGTCCGTCCAGTCGGTGGCCCGGTTGATCGCGAAGACGGCGTCCATCGAGGTGCCCGGGTCCAGGGCGGTCCAGCGCAGGGCGATGCCGTAGCCGTCGCCGCGGTCGGGGGCCGCGCTGTCGACGGCGGCCTTCCTGCCGACCTTCACGAGTTCGTCGTCGCGGTCGGACAGCAGCGGTCCGTTGTTGGTCTCCCGCACGACGATGGTCTTGCCGGTACCGCCCGCGACGTCGATCTTCTCCTTGCGGGTGGTGAAGGGGACCACCTTGTCGTCGTACTCGTAGCCGTCCCCGGTGAGCTTCTCCAGGTACAGGTCGGTGACGTCGGCGCCGGAGTTGGTCATGCCCCAGGCGATCTTCTGGTTGTGTCCGATGACCACGCCGGGCATGCCCGCGAAGGTGTACCCGGAGACGTCGTACCGGCACTTCTCCGAGACGCTCTTGCAGTGCAGGCCCATCTGGTACCAGACCGACGGCAGCGAGGGCGACAGGTGCGGGTCGTTGGCGAGCAGCGGCTTGCCGCTGATGGTGTGGGCGCCGCCGACGACCCAGGAGTTGGAGCCGATGCCGTTGCCGTTCACGCCGACGGCCTCGGGGACGTCGTCCAGCACCTCGTAGAGGCCCGACAGCTGGCCCTCCAGCCCCGCGGGGGCCTCGGTGCCGTTCGTGAGCCCGGTGCCCGCCGAGGACTGCGTACCGCCGGCCGCGGTGCCGGTGCCGGTGCCTGTGCCGGTCCCTGTCCCGGTTCCGCCTCCGGTCCCCGTGCCCGTGCCCGTGCCGGTTCCGGCGCCCGTGCCGGTGCCGGTGTCGTCGCCCTGCGTGTACTCGCCGGTGATGCTGCTGTACTGGCCCTCCTGCACGATCGGCTTGTTCCGGTCGTACGGGTACTGCGGGTACAGGTCCGCGATCTGCTTCGGGCCGAGGCGGCTGGTCATCAGGGAGCGGTCGATCTCGTCCTGCATGTTGCCGCGCAGGTCCCAGGCCATCGCCTTGAGCCAGGCCACGGAGTCGACCGGGGTCCACTTCTCGGGCTTGTAGTCGTTGGTGAAGCCGAGGGCCGCGTACTCCAGGGAGATGTCCGCGCCGTCCTTGCCCCCCAGGTAGGCGTTGACCCCCTTGGCGTACGCCCGCAGGTACTTCTTCGTCGAGGCGGACAGCTCGGTCCTGTACTCCTTCTCCGCCACCCGCTGCCAGCCGAGCGTGCGCAGGAACTCGTCGTTGTCGACCTGGCTCCTGCCGAACATCTCGGAGAGCCTGCCGGCCGTCATGTGGCGGCGGACGTCCATCTCGTAGAACCGGTCCTGCGCCTGGACGTAGCCCTGCGCCATGAACAGGTCCTCGTCGGTCGAGGCGTAGACCTGTGGGATGCCGTAGCCGTCCCGTTTGACGTCCACGGGGCCCGACAGGCCGTCGAGGGTGAGGGAACCCTTGGTCTGCGGGAAGGAGGCGCGGACGGTGCTGATGCTCCAGAACGCGCCGTAGGCGACGCCGCCGATGAGGGCCAGAACCAGGATGATCAGGATCAGACGGGCTCTGCGCCCCTTCTTCCTGCCGGACTTGCCGGGCTTGTGACCGGAAGATGCGGTGGTGTTGGGGGGCATCGCTGTCCTTGCTGTCCTCACGCGAGCGGCAGACGGGCTTGTCCATGTGACTGAGCGCTGGAGCAACCATAGGCGCAGGGCCATCCCGGACTTGACGCGGAGTCGGGTACCCGGGCGGACAGAAGTTCGATCTTGCCTCGGCGAGCGTCAAGAAAGCGTCAAGAGTTAGGTAAGGTAATGAAGTAGTTGAACCATCGAAATAGTTGAAATCGGTCGGAGTCGCCTCTCCGGGCGGCCGTCGCGGCACGGTCCGAACGACACGACCGGAACAGCACGGCCGGAACGACACAGCCAGAACGACATGACCGGAACAGCACGACCGGAACAGCGAGAAGGGAACAGCCGCTGACTGTCCACCACCTCAACCAGCTCTTGCTCGTCTGCTCGCTCGTTCTGCTCGTCGCGGTGGCAGCGGTACGGATCTCCTCGCGCAGCGGGCTCCCCAGCCTGCTCGTCTACCTGGGCATCGGCGTCGCCATGGGCCAGGACGGGATCGGCGACGTCCACTTCGACAACGCCGAACTGACCCAGGTCATCGGATACGCGGCCCTGGTCGTGATCCTCGCCGAGGGCGGTCTGGGCACGAAGTGGAAGGAGGTCGGACCGGGAATCCCGGCGGCCTCCTCACTGGCGATCGTCGGCGTCTCGGTGAGCGTCGGCGTCACCGCGACGGCGGCCCACTACCTGATCGGGCTGGAGTGGCGGCAGGCGCTGATCATCGGCGCGGTGGTGTCCTCGACGGACGCGGCGGCCGTCTTCTCGGTGCTCCGCAAGGTGCCCCTCCCCTCACGCGTGACGGGCATCCTGGAGGCCGAGTCGGGCTTCAACGACGCCCCGGTCGTCATCCTCGTCGTCGCGTTCTCCACGGCGGGGCCGGTCGACCACTGGTACCACCTGCTCGGCGAGATCGCGCTGGAGCTGACCATCGGAGCGGTCATCGGGCTCGCGGTGGGCTTCATGGGGGCCTACGGACTGCGGCACGTGGCGCTGCCCGCCTCCGGCCTCTATCCGATCGCGGTGATGGCCATCGCGGTCACGGCGTACGCGGCGGGCGCGCTCGCGCACGGCAGCGGTTTCCTCGCCGTGTACCTGGCGTCGATGGTGCTGGGCAACGCGAAGCTGCCGCACTGGCCCGCCACCCGCGGCTTCGCCGACGGGCTCGGCTGGATCGCCCAGATCGGCATGTTCGTGCTGCTGGGACTGCTCGTCTCACCGCACGAGATGGGCGACGACATCTGGCCGGCGCTCGTCATCGGCCTGGTGCTGACCATGGTGGCGCGACCGCTGAGCGTCGTGGCGGCCCTGCTGCCGTTCCGTATGCGCTGGCAGGAACAGGCCCTGATGTCCTGGGCCGGGCTGCGCGGCGCCGTGCCCATCATCCTGGCCACGATCCCCATGGTGAGCGGCATCGAGGGCAGCCGGCGGATCTTCAACATCGTCTTCGTCCTGGTCGTCGTCTACACCCTCGTCCAGGGGCCCACACTCCCCTGGCTGGCCCGGAAGCTGGGGCTGGCCAAGTCCTCCGAGACCGCCGACCTGGGCATCGAGTCGGCGCCGCTGGAGCGGCTGCGCGGGCACCTGCTGTCCGTCGCGATCCCGGAGGGGTCGAAGATGCACGGCGTCGAGACCAACGAGCTGCGGCTGCCGCCGGGGGCCGCGGTCACACTGGTCGTACGCGGCGGAGAATCGTTCGTTCCGCTTCCCACGACCGTGCTGCGGCGCGGCGACGAACTGCTCGTCGTGGCGACGGACCCGGTCCGCGACGCCGCCGAGCGACGGCTGCGTGCGGTCGGCCAGGGCGGCAAGCTGGCGGACTGGCTGGGAACCGGCGGGAACGACACCGACGACTGAGGACCGCGACCACGTCCGCCGTCGATGGCCGCGTCCGCCGCCGACGGCGGTGTCCGCCGCCGAGGACCGCGTCAGCCGCCGCCGGCCGCGTCCATGACCGGGGGCTGCGTCTATCATGGAGGGGCACCTGATCGAACCAACTCTGCCTGACGCAGTGCTGGCGCGACCGTATGGCGGCCGCGGCGCCCCTCTCCAGTGGGCGGCCCGGTATCTACCGCAGTTCCGCGCAAGAGGACAGCTCTCGGCGCCCCGCGCCCCGTGACCGGGGCCGCGCTACCAGGCGGCAGAAAGGCACGGCCGTGGCATCCACGGTCACCCCCGGGACCCCCGGCACCCCGGCGTCCCCCCGCCCGGGATACGGCCGGCTGCTGCGCACGCGCGGCGCCTGGACGTTCCTGCTCCCCGGCTTCGCCGCACGGCAGCCGTTCGCCATGCTGACCCTCTCCATCGTGCTGCTCGTGCAGCACACCACCGGCTCGTACGGGGCCGCAGGCGCCGTCGCCGCCGTGACCGGTGTCGCCATGGCGGTGTTCGCGCCGTTCACCGGCCGCCTCGCGGACCGGCACGGACAGCGGGCCGTACTGCTTCCCGGGGTCGTCGTGCACGCGCTGGCGGGCCTCTCCCTGACCGCGCTGGCGCTCGCGGACGCTCCCCTGTGGGCGCTGTTCGCGGCGGCCGTGCCGACCGGGGCGTCGGTGCCGCAGGTCGGGCCGATGGTGCGGGCCCGCTGGGGCGTCAAGCTGCAGGGCTCGCCCCTCATGCCGACCGCGGCCGCCTTCGAGTCCGTCACGGACGAGCTGACCTTCGTGCTCGGACCACTCCTCGCGACCGCGCTGTGCACCACCGTGGACCCGGCCGCAGGACTGCTCACGGAGGCCGCGCTGACGCTGGTGGGCGGACTGCTGTTCGCCGCCCAGCGCGGTTCGCAGCCGGCCATTGTTCCACGGGCGGGCACCGGTGCGGGTACGGGCGCGGGTTCGCACGCGGGTACGGGTGGTGCGGGTGAGGGGCACGCGCGCGTACGTCCCGCGTTGGCCGTTCCCGGCGTGCGTGTCCTGGTGGTGGCCTTCCTCGGTATCGGCGCCGTCTTCGGCGGTATGCAGGTGGCGCTCGCCGCGTTCAGCGAGTCCATCGGCGAGCCCGGTCTGAACGGTGTCCTCTACGGGACGTTCGCCGCGGGCAACATGCTCTCCGGCGTCGTCTGCGGCGCGATCGCCTGGAAGACGGCCCCGCGCCGCCGCCTCCTCACCGGGTACGCGGCCCTCGCGCTGACCGCCTCCGGGCTGTGGGCCGCGCAGTCGGCCGTCGTCCTCGCCGGGACCGGCCTCCTGGTCGGCATGTGCATCGCGCCCGCCCTGATCACCGGCTACACGCTCGTCGAGTCCCTGGTGCCGATGGGTGCCCGCACAGAAGCCTTCACCTGGCTGACCGGCGCCGTCGCCCTGGGCCAGGCCGCGGCCGTCCTGATCGCCGGGCAGCTCGAGGACCGCCTCTGGGACGGGGCCGGTTTCCTCGTACCGATGGGCGGCACGCTGCTCGCGTTCGCGACCCTGGTGGCGCTGCGTTCACGGCTCGCTCCGCCGGCCGTGAGCCGGACCGTCGCACGTGGCGTCGGTCACCGCGCGCCGGTCGCAGTGGACTGATCCCGAGGAATACGTCACTATGGACCGTCGTTAGCACTCACTGAGTGAGAGTGCCAGGAGGAAGACAAGTGCCGACCTACCAGTACCAGTGCACCGAGTGCGGCGAAGGCCTCGAGGCGGTGCAGAAGTTCACCGACGACGCCCTGACCGAGTGCCCCAATTGCGGTGGCCGCCTGAAGAAGGTGTTCTCCGCCGTAGGCATCGTCTTCAAGGGCTCCGGGTTCTACCGCAACGACAGCCGCGGCTCGTCGTCCAGCAGCAGTCCCGCGTCGGCCTCGAAGTCCTCGGGCTCGTCGTCCGACTCGGCGTCGTCCGGGTCGTCGGGATCGTCCGGGTCGTCCGACTCGAAGTCCTCCTCGTCCTCGTCCGGCTCGAAGCCGTCGTCGACGTCGTCGGGTTCGTCCTCCGGCAGCAACGCCGCCTGAGACTTTCTCGCGCCTCTTCCTTACGGGACCCTGTCGTCATGGACGGCGGGGTCTTCGGCGTTCTCCGGCCCGGTTAGGGTGCCGTCCATGGCGAACACGGAAAACGTCGAGATCGGCGTCATCGGCGGGTCGGGTTTCTACTCGTTCCTCGACGACGTGACCGAGATCCAGGTGGACACCCCCTACGGGCCGCCCAGTGACTCCCTCTTCCTCGGCGAGGTCGCCGGGCGCCGGGTCGCCTTCCTCCCCCGCCACGGCCGCGGCCACCATCTGCCGCCGCACCGCATCAACTACCGGGCCAACCTGTGGGCGCTGCGGTCCGTCGGCGCGCGCCAGGTGCTCGGGCCGTGTGCCGTGGGCGGGCTCCGGCCCGAGTACGGGCCCGGGACGCTGCTCGTGCCGGACCAGTTCGTCGACCGTACGCAGACGCGCGCACAGACCTTCTTCGACGGGGTGCCGCTGGTCGGCGGCGGAACGCCGAACGTGGTGCACGTGTCGCTGGCCGATCCCTACTGCCCGGCCGGGCGCGAGGTCGCGCTCGCGGCGGCGCGCGGGCGGGACTGGAAGGCGGTGGACGGGGGGACGCTGGTCGTGATCGAGGGACCGCGGTTCTCGACCCGTGCGGAGTCGCTCTGGTACCGGGCGCAGGGGTGGTCCGTGGTGGGGATGACCGGGCATCCCGAGGCGGCGCTCGCCCGTGAACTGGAGCTCTGCTACACGTCCTTGACCCTGGTCACCGATCTCGACGCGGGAGCCGCCGCCGGGGAGGGCGTCTCGCACGACGAGGTGCTGCGGGTGTTCGCGGCGAACGTGGGGCGGCTGCGCGGGGTGTTGTTCGACGCCGTCGCCGGGCTGCCGGACTCTTCGTCCCGGGACTGTCCGTGCGCTTCGGCGTTGGGCGGGATGGATACGGGGATCGCATTGCCGTAGGGGCGCGGGCGCGGGGAACTGCTCGTTCGGGTGGCCGGGTTCTCCACAGACGGGTGGTTGTCCACGGGGGCCGACGGGATGTGCCGAGAAGGCGCAGTCTGAGGGCTCGAGCCCATCTTTCGACCCCTGGCGGTGGTGGTTGTGTCCTCTTTTTCGCGTCCGTTGGGTACGGATGTTCCTGGTACGTGCGAGGTGCCGCACTTCGCTCCGGTACGGGTGCGGGGCGGGCGGGGCCAGATGCGGCGGCTGGTCCGGTGCCGGCGGCGGGCTCTGGCGGCCGGTCTCGCGGTGACCGCGGCGGCGCTGGTGGCGGCCGGGCCCGGGGACGCCGCGGCGGAGCGGGGCGGCGGGCCGGCGCCGGGGGCCCGGACGGTGGGCGATGCCGCCAGGGAGCCGGGGCAGGAACGGGAGCGGAAGCGAGGACGGGGGCGGCCGGTCGAGATGGTCGGGGCGCCCGTGCGCATCGCCGACGGGGCGACTGTGCGGTTGCTCGAGGTGGGTGACCGGGTCGATGTGGTCGCCGCCACGGCCGAGCGGACGGCGGGCGGGGATGCGCGGGTGGTGGCGCGCGGCGCGCGGGTGGCCGAAGTGCCCGCGGTGACCGGGGCCGCCGAGTCTTCGGACCGGGTGGGCGAGGGCGGTGCCCTGGTCGTCCTGTCCGTGCCCCGGGAAACCGCCGCACGGCTTGCCGGGGCAGGCGCGGCCTCACGACTGGCGGTGACCTTGTGCTGAGTACCGGCGTGGCCGCTGTGCGGCTGTCAAGTCATCCGTTGGAGGGCGGGAATTGGACAGGGGCGCCGCACCCTGCCGTAGGTTGCGGAGCTGTTCGTTCCACGGTCTGCGCAATCGAGAAGGGGCTCTTGAGTGAGCGAGAAGAAGAAGGAACCGAGCATCCTGGACGGCTTCAAGGCTTTCCTGATGCGCGGGAACGTCGTCGACCTGGCTGTCGCGGTGGTCATCGGCGCGGCCTTCACCAACATCGTCAACTCCCTGGTCAAGGGCGTGATCAACCCGGTGGTCGGCGCCTTCGGCACCAAGGACCTCGACAAGTACAGCTCGTGTCTGAAAACCCCCTGCACATTCGACGTGGCCACGGGCACCGCGAAGAGCGGCATCCCGATCATGTGGGGCACCGTCCTCAGCGCGACGCTGACCTTCCTGATCACCGCGGCCGTCGTCTACTTCCTGATGGTGCTGCCGATGTCCAAGTACCTCGCCCGGCAGGCGGCCCGCCAGAAGGCGAAGGAGAACACACAGGAGGTGCTCGAGGTGACCGAGCTGGAGGTCCTGAAGGAGATCCGCGACGCTCTGGTGGCGCAGCGCGGCTCCGCAGACGGCGGGCGGTAGGGCCGCGGTCAGATGTGGTGGGGCGGCTTCTCGTCCAGGAAGCGGGCCAGGTCCGCGGCGCTGTCGCCGGTCGGCCGTTCGCCCCAGCCGCGGTCCGTGTCGTCCGCGGACGGCCGGCTCAGCGGGTCGTCGAAGATCAGCGCGGCCTTGGGATCACGCGGCTCACTCGGTTCGGGGGCTTCGCTCATGTCTCCAGGGTACGCGTGCGGCCCCAGGTCCCCGGGCCCTCGGTCGCCCCGCGCCCGCGGGGTTCCGGGTCAGGACGGGTCCAGGGGCTCCGGGAGTCGAGACTGGGGCCATGACAGTTGACGCTCTGACCGATGTGACCGGGCTGCGGGTGGGACATGCCACACGGATCGGCGACGGGTGGC
Organism: Streptomyces sp. V3I8; assembly: GCF_030817535.1. Taxonomy (NCBI): domain Bacteria; kingdom Bacillati; phylum Actinomycetota; class Actinomycetes; order Kitasatosporales; family Streptomycetaceae; genus Streptomyces; species Streptomyces sp. V3I8. Next base: position 3,705,307 of record NZ_JAUSZL010000002.1, read on the forward strand.
TCACCGGCACGACCGTCGTCCTGGCGCCCGAGGGGGGCGCGGTCGCGGCCGTGGACGTACGGGGTGGCGGGCCCGGCACCAAGGAGACCGACGCGCTCGATCCGCGCAATGTCGTGCGCACCGTCGAGGCACTCGTCCTGACGGGCGGCAGCGCCTACGGGCTGGACTCGGCGACGGGAGTGATGGCCTGGCTGGAGGAGCGGGGGCGCGGGGTGCGGGTCGGGCCCGATCCGCGTCATGTCGTGCCGGTCGTGCCGGCCGCCTGCGTCTTCGATCTGGGCCGGGGCGGCGACTTCCGGGCCCGGCCGGACGCGGCGATGGGCCGCGAGGCGGTGGAGGCCGCCGCCGCGAGCGGGCTGGGCGCGGCCGTAGCCGAAGGATGCGTGGGCGCCGGGACCGGGGCGGCCGTCGGAATGATGAAGGGCGGGGTCGGCACGGCCAGTGCCGTCCTCGGCTCGGGGATCACGGTGGCGGCGCTCGTGGTGGCCAACGCGGCGGGGTCGGTGCTGGAGCCGGAGAAGGGGGCGCTGTACGGGGAGTTGGTCCAGGGGCGCATGGACCTGCCGGCCGCGGAGGTCCATGAGGCGGCGCGGACGCGGTTGGCCGAGGCGGCGGCCAGGAACACGGTTCCGCCGCTCAACACCACGCTGGCGGTGGTCGCCACCGACGCCGACCTGTCGAAGGCACAGGCCCACAAGCTCGCCGGCACGGCGCACGACGGCATCGCGCGGGCCGTCCGGCCGGTGCACCTGCTCAACGACGGCGACACCGTCTTCGCACTGGCCACGGGCGCGCGTCCGCTGTCCCCGGAGAACCCCCTGGCCCTGAACGAGATCCTCGCGGCAGGCGCGGACCTGGTGACCCGCGCGATCGTACGAGCGGTACGCACGGCCGAGTCGGTGAAGGGCCCGGGCGGGGTGTGGCGGGCGTACGGGGAGTTGTACGGGAGGGAGTGAGCGGTAGGGCGGGCAACGGGCAGGCCTCCCCGGAGGACGGAAGGGCTCCGGGGGAAGGGGGCGGCGGCTGGTCGGTGGGGATTGTCCTGGGTTTGTCACGTGCCGGGGCTCGGGGAACCCCGGGGGTCCGTGCGGGCCTCCTTGTTCACGGATCGTCTGCGCGGACCTGAGCAGATCGTTCCCCGTCACAAGGAACTGGAGCAGCCCGTGACTACGCCCGACGCAACCGTGCGACGCACGTTGGTGGCCTGTGCCGCCCTGGTGGTCGGCGCCCTGACGCTCACCGCGTGCGGCGGTGACGCCGAGGCCGACGGCAAGGGAGGCGGGTCGGAGTCCTCGGAGGCGCGGATCGTGATCTCCGCGAAGGACGGTTCGGCCGGGGCGTCGATCAACTCGACCGGGGTGAAGGTCAGCCATGGGAGGCTGACCGGGGTGAAGATGGCGGAGGCGGCCACGGGAGCCGCCGTCGCGGGGAAGATCGCGGGGGACGGGAAGAGCTGGAAGCCCGAGAAGCGGTTGGAGCGCGGGGCCGAGTACCGGATATCCGCCACCGCGAAGGGTGAGAACGGGAAGACGGCCAAGGCCGGTTCGACGTTCACCACGGTGTCCACGGACAACAGCTTCGTGGGGACGTACACGCCCGACGGGGGCACGAAGGTCGGCGTCGGCATGCCGGTGTCCTTCACCTTCGACAAGGCGGTCAGCAAGAAGAAGGACGTCCAGTCGCACATCGAGGTCACGTCCAGCAGCGGGCAGAAGGTGGTCGGGCACTGGTTCGGCGCGCAGCGGCTGGACTTCCGGCCCGAGGAGTACTGGAAGGCCGGTTCCGAGGTCACGGTGGACATCGGCCTGGACGGTGTCGAGGGTGCGGACGGCGTCTACGGGGTGCAGGACAAGACGGTCACGTTCACGGTCGGGCGTTCCCAGGTGTCCACGGTCGACGTCGCCACGCAGACCATGAAGGTCGTGCGTGACGGCAGGACCGTCAGGACGATCCCGATCTCGTCGGGGAGCCCGGAGAACAGCACGTACAACGGGCAGATGGTGATCTCGGAGAAGTTCCGGCAGACGCGGATGAACGGGGCGACGGTCGGCCACGGCGGGGAGTACGACATCTCGGACGTGCCGGACGCGATGCGGCTGACGACCTCGGGCACCTTCATCCACGGCAACTACTGGTACAACAAGGGCAATCCGCCCTTCGGGAGCGAAGGCACCAGCCACGGCTGCGTCGGTCTCGCGGACGTGCGGGGCGCAGGCGGCGGCACGGACGGCGCGTGGTTCTTCGACAACTCGCTCGTCGGGGACGTCGTGACGGTCAGGAACTCTCCCGACAAGACAGTCACACCGGACAACGGGCTCAACGGCTGGAACATGGCATGGAGTGCCTGGACCGCCGGAAGTGCGCTCTGACCACAGGGTTTTGACGTCCGGTCGGGCCGCGCGGGAATTTTTCGCGCGGCCACGGCGTTTTCCGGGCGTACGTTTTCTCGGTTCCGGGACATGATGTCCGACCGAGGGGCTACGGTATGCACCCACAAGGTGACATGCAGCAACGCCGGGAGAAGCCTTGAGCGTTCCGTACGAGACGGCAGCGTACGAACAACCCGAGTCGCCCGAGTCTCCGGAGGAGCATCTCGCGCGACTCCTCGGTCGCGCCCTGAACTCCTTCGAGCTGCCGGACGACACGATACGGCGGCTCGAACGGGCGCTGGCCCACGACAGTTCGCTGCACTCCGCGCACCACAGCGCGGGGCTGCACCGCGAGACGTACCGCCATACCTGGCTGCTGGCCGATGGGAGCGCGCTCACGCTGTGGGAGCTGGTGCACAACACCGCGCCGAGCCGCGAGACGCAGCACGAGGTGTACGAGGACGAGGAGGAGCTGCGGACCGCGACCGCGCGTCTGCCGCTGCCCGCGGACTCCCCCGACTTCGAGCTGCCCACGCTGGTGAGGGTGTCGGTCATTCCCGAGCCGTTACACGCCTACGTCCTGGACAACTCGGCGGACCACGGCCGGCGCCTGCTGCGCCGCGCCGAGAACGCGGACCGGCCCGGCGAGGACATGGCCGAGCTGCTGCGGATGGCGTTCGCGCACCAGATCACCCAGGCGTTCGGGCGGCCGAGCGGGGCCGGCCGGAAGGGCCGTAACTTCTCCCTCTACGAGCATGCGTTCCTGCTCCGCGACGGCCGCGAGCTGTCCCTGTGGGAGGTCGAGCACACGGCCACGCCCGACGGACGGCACATGTGCGAGGTGTACGCGACGGAGGAGGACGCCCGGGAGGCCATGGAGCGCCGGGCGGCCAACCTGCGCTGACGCCCGGAGGCGCCGCCCTCGGTCGCGCCCCCGGTCGCGTCGCTGATCCTCCGCCCACCCCCGCCGACCGGCCGGATCGCGTCAAGGGCTCGGCGGCATCCTGACCCGTACAACTCGCACAACCCGCATAACCCGCATAAGACGTACAAGACGCGGCCGTGGTCCGGGAATTCGGGTCCCGGGCCACGGCCGCGTGCGGGTCGCAGAGAAGCGGAGGGTAGGGGAGCGGAGCGTCTACGCGGCGACCGGTTCCTTCGGCTGGGACGGGGCCGCCGCCTCGGAGGCCTTCGCCGTGCCGTCGTCTCCGGCCTGCTTGCGCATGCCCTTCAGAACGATGACCAGGGCGGCCGTGACGGCCGTGCCGACCAGGATGGCCAGCAGGTAGAGGAACGGCTTGCCGATCAGGAAGGTGACCCAGACGCCGCCGTGCGGGGCCCGCAGGGTCGAGCCGAAGGCCATGGTCAGGGCGCCGGTGACCGCGCCGCCCGCCATCGAGGCCGGGATGACCCGCAGCGGGTCCGCGGCCGCGAAGGGAATCGCCCCCTCGGTGATGAAGGACGCGCCCAGGACCCAGGCGGCCTTACCGTTCTCCTGCTCGGCCGGGGTGAAGAGCTTCTTGCGGAGGGTCGTCGCCAGCGCCATGCCGAGCGGCGGGACCATTCCGGCGGCCATCACGGCGGCCATGATCTTCATCGCGGAGTCGCTGGGGTCCTGTACGGCGATACCGGCCGTGGCGAAGGCGTACGCGACCTTGTTGACCGGGCCGCCCAGGTCGAAGCACATCATCAGGCCGAGCAGGACGCCGAGCAGCACCGCGTTCGTGCCGGAGAGGCCGCCGAGCCAGTCCGTCATGGCGTCCTGGGCCTCGGCGATGGGCTTGCCGATCACGACCAGCATCAGGAAGCCGACGACGATCGACGAGATCAGCGGGATCACGACCACCGGCATGATGCCGCGCAGCACCGGAGGGATCCTGACCCGCTGGATGGCGAGGACCACCGCGCCCGCCAGCAGACCGGCCACCAGGCCGCCGAGGAAACCGGCGTTGATGTTGAAGGAGATCATGCCGCCGACGAAGCCCGGTACGAGGCCCGGCCGGTCGGCCATCCCGTAGGCGATGTAGCCGGCGAGGACGGGGATCAGGAAGCCGAAGGCGACGCCGCCGATCTGGAACAGCAGCGCGCCCCAGCTGTCGACCTGGCCCCAGTCGAAGACCTCGGTGACCGGCTTGGCGTCACTGATCCTGTAGCCGCCGATCGCGAAGCCGAGGGCGATCAGCAGACCGCCCGCGGCCACGAAGGGGACCATGTAACTGACACCGGTCATCAGCCACTTGCGGAGCTTGGTGCCGTAGCCGTCGTCGGGTTCGCCCGTCCGGTCCACCGGGGTGCCGCCGGAGCGGGCGGCCGAGGTGCTCTCACCGCGCTCGGCCTTGCCGCGCACCTCGGCGATCAGCTCGGCCGGCTTGTTGATGCCCGCCTTCACGCCGACGTCCACGGTCGGCTTGCCGGCGAACCGGTCCTTCTCCCGTACCGGCACGTCGTGCGCGAAGATCACGCCGTCCGCGGCGGCGATGACGGCCGGGTCGAGCCGGGTGAAGCCCGCCGACCCCTGAGTCTCGACGGTCACCTCGACGTCACCGGCGTCGCGGCCCGCGTTCTCCAGCGACTCGGCCGCCATGTAGGTGTGCGCGATGCCGGTGGGGCAGGAGGTGACGGCGACGATCCGGAACGGACGCCCGGGCGTCACAGCCGCAGCCGCAGCCGCAACCTCGGGCTCGGCCTCAGTCACGGGGGCGGCGGGGGCGGAGCCGGTGGTGGTGGCGTCCTCCGCCTGCGGAACCGGAACCGGGGCCGGACTCGCAGCCGGAACCGGGGCCGGGGCAGATGCCGAAGCAGGTGCCGCTTCGGCCGGGGCGGGCTTCGTGCCGGCCGCCGCGGGCGCCTCGTCCCCGCGGATGAGGGCCGCCGCGGCCGCCGCGTCCCGCGCCGAGCGCAGCGCGGACGTGAACTCGGCGTTCATCAGCTGACGGGCCAGCGACGACAGGATCGTGAGGTGGGCGTCGTCCGCGCCCGCCGGGGCGGCGATCAGGAAGATCAGATCGGCCGGGCCGTCCGGCGCGCCGAAGTCCACCCCCGCCGTGCTGCGTCCGAAGGCCAGGGTCGGCTCGGTGACGTGCTCGCTGCGGCAGTGCGGGATGCCGATGCCGCCGTCGAGGCCGGTCGGCATCTGGGCCTCGCGGGCGGCGACGTCGGCGAGGAATCCGTCCAGGTCGGTCACCCGCCCCAGGGACACCATGCGTTCGGCGAGGGCACGCGCCGCCGCTTCCTTCGTATCGGCGGACAGGTCGAGATCGACCAGGTCCGCGGTGATCATCTCGCTCATCGCGGGCTCCTTCGCACGCGTATCGCCCGTGGAGAAGTGTGGGCGGGGACGGGGGTGGGGACGGGGACGGGATCGGAGAGAGGGGTGGAGGTGAGGGTGGGGACGGGGGCCTCGCGGCCGGGGAAGCCGTCACGGCCGGGTGGGCCGTGGTCGGGAGCCGCGGGGCGGCCGGGGGGTCTCATGACGCGGGCTCCGTCAGGGCGCGGTCCGCCGGGATGTCCGCGGTGACCGTCACCGCGGTCGGGTCGAGGTCCGCCGGGCCCGGCATCACGCTGCCCGGCAGCCGGACGGCCGCGGCTCCGTGGGCCACGGCGGAGGCGAGCGCGGCGGGCCCGCTGCCGCCGGCGACGAGGAAACCGGCGAGGGAGGAGTCGCCCGCGCCCACGTTGCTGCGTACGACGTCGACACGCGCGCTCGCGAACCACGCGCCCTCCTCCGCGACGAGCAGTTGCCCGTCCGCGCCGAGGGAGGCCAGCACGGTCCGGGCGCCCAGCTCGCGCAGTTCCTCCGCGGCCTTGACCGCGTCGCCCACGGTGGCGAGCGGGCGGCCGACGGCCTCGGCGAGTTCCTCGACGTTCGGCTTGACGACGTCGGGCCGTTCGCGCAGGGCCGCGAGCAGCGCCGGCCCCGAGGTGTCGAGCGCGATGCGGACGCCGGCCCGGTGGGCGCGGGCGACCAGTTCGGCGTACCAGGAGGGGGCGAGGCCGCGGGGCAGACTGCCGCAGCAGGCGATCCAGTCGGCGTCGCGGGACTGCTCGCGCACGGTCTCCAGGAGTGATTCCTGTTCGGCGGCGGTGAGTTCGGGCCCGGGTGCGTTGATCTTCGTGAGGATCCCGTCCGTCTCGGCGAGCGCGATGTTCGAGCGGGTCGCCCCGGCGACGGGAACCGGTGCGACCTCGATGCCCTGCGCGTCGAGCAGGTCGGCGACGAGTGCGCCCGGGGCGCCGCCGAGGGGCAGGACCGCGACGGTGCGCCGGCCCGCCGCGGCGACCGCCCGTGAGACGTTGACGCCCTTGCCGCCCGGGTCCATGCGCTCGCCGGTGGCCCGGATGACCTCGCCGCGGTCGAGCGACGGGACTTCGTACGTACGGTCGAGGGACGGGTTCGGGGTGACGGTGAGGATCATGCGCACTCGTTTCCGGCCACACGGCATTCGGCCTGCCGTACGGCATTTGGCTGGCCGTGCGGCGCTTTGCTGGACATACGCGGCGTTTCGCTGGGGTCATGCGGTGTCCCGCCAGGCATATGGGGTGTTCCGCCGGCCGTACGCGGTGTTCCGCCGGGCGTACGGCCCTTCGTCAGACGCACAGCACTTCGGTGCCGCCGCGCTCGACGGCGGCGGCGTCTTCGGGGCTCAGCCCGCTGTCGGTGATCAGCAGGTCCACTTCGCCGAGGTCGCCGAAGCGCGCGAAGTGCTCCTGGCCGTGCTTGGCCGAGTCGGCGAGCAGCACCACGCGGCGGGCCGCGGCGAGGGCGGCGCGCTTCACGGCGGCTTCGGCGAGGTCGGGGGTGGTCAGGCCGTGTGCGGCGGAGAAGCCGTTCGCGGCGAGGAAGACCACGTCCGCGCGGATCTCGCCGTACGCCCGCAGCGCCCAGGCGTCGACCGCCGCGCGCGTACGGTGCCGGACGCGGCCTCCGACGAGGTGGAGCTGCAGACCGGGGTGGTCGGCGAGGCGGGCGGCGACGGGCAGGCTGTGGGTGACGACGGTGAGCGTCGCCTCCAGCGGGAGGGCTCCGGCGAGGCGGGCCACGGTCGTGCCCGCGTCGAGGATCATCGTGCCCTCGTCGGGCAGTTCGGCGAGGGCCGCCTTGGCGATGCGGTCCTTCTCGTCGGCGGCGGTGGTCTCGCGCTCGGCGAGGTCGGGCTCGAAGTCGAGCCGTCCGGCCGGTATGGCGCCGCCGTGGACCCGGCGCAGCAGTCCCGCACGGTCGAGGGCCTTCAGGTCCCGCCGGATGGTCTCGGGCGTGACCTGGAACTCCTCCGCCAGCGACACCACGTCCACCCGTCCACCGTCACGCGCGAGCCGGAGGATCTCCTGCTGCCGCTCAGGTGCGTACATGCCCGTTCGCCTCCACTCCGTGCCCGAACCTGTGGTTTCTCTCGCAGGCTACGCCCGGATTTCAGAGAAGTAAACAGGTTCGGGCATTGATGTGGGCATGAACGGACATGCCGGTGAGGAGTGGGGCGGAGCGGGATGCCGCGGGGCCCGCGCCCCCGTGGGGCCGGGCCCCGCGGCATGGTCCGTACCGGCGCGCTCGGACGGCGCGCTCGGTCGACGTGCTCAGCCGACGAGTTCGGGCTCCTGGTCCCCGGTGGTCGCGGGCGCGGTCCCCGCCGTCGCCGTCTCCGCTCCCTCCACGTGCTGGGCGGGACGCTTCGGGAGGGCGAACATCAGCAGGAAGATGGCCGTCATCACGACGGCGACCCAGAGCAGCGCGTGCTGGAAGGCGTCGACGAAGGCGGGGCCCACCTCGACCGGCGACAGGCGGTCGGACATCGTGCCGAAGAAGACGACGGAGACCAGCGCGAGACCGAGCGCGTTGCCCATCTGCTGGACGGTGTTGATCAGGCCGGACGCCGAACCGGAGTGCTCGCGCGGGACCTCGGAGAGGACCGCGTCCGTCAGCGGGGCGACGATCAGGCCCATGCCGAGGCCCATGACGACCAGCGGGAGCGCCATCTGCCAGGAGGCGATGGACAGGCCGTACCGCTCGGACTCCCAGACGTAGAGCAGGACGCCGGCGGCCATGGTGAGCGCGCCCGTCTGCAGCACCTTGCGGCCGAACCGCGGAACCAGCTTCTGCACCGAGAGCCCGGCCGCCAGCGACACCGCGATCGAGAACGGCACGCCCGTCAGACCCGCCCGCAGCGGGCTCCAGCCGAGGCCGGTCTGCATGTAGAGCGTCCAGACCAGGAAGAAGATGCCGAGGCCGATCCCGAAGACGGTCTGCACGGCGATGCCCGCCGCGAAGCTCTTCACCTTGAAGAGGGAGAGTTCGACGAGCGGTGAGCCGTCGCGCGCCGCCTTCCTCTTCTCGTACGCCACCAGCGCGCCGAAGACGACGAGCGAGCCGCCCATCGACACGTGCCCCCAGAGCGGCCAGTCGAGCTCGCGGCCGCGGATGAGCGGGTAGAGCAGCATCAGCAGACCGAGGGTGACCAGGGCGACGCCCACGAGGTCGAGCTTCAGGGCGTGCGGGGCCTTGGACTCGGTGATGAACCTCCGGCCCAGGATCAGGCCCGCGATGCCCACCGGAAGGTTGATGAGGAAGATCGGGCGCCATTCGAGGCCGAAGAGATTCCACTCGGTGAGCAGCGCGCCGAAGAGGGGTCCGGAGACCGCGCCCAGGCCCACGATCGCGCCGAACAGACCGAAGACCTTGCCGCGTTCGTGCGCCGGGAACGTGGCGTGCACGATCGACAGGACCTGCGGCACCATCAGCGCGGCCATCGCGCCCTGGAGGATCCGCGAGGCGACCAGCATGTCCGGGTTCACGGCGAAGCCGCAGAGCGCGGACGCGAGGGTGAAGCCGCCGATGCCGACGAGGAAGAGGCGCTTGCGTCCGTGGATGTCCCCGAGCCGCCCACCGGTGATCAGGCCCGCGGCGAAGGCGAGCGCGTAACCGGCCGTGATCCATTGGATCTGGCTGAAGGACGCGTCGGCATCCCGCTGGATCGAAGGGATCGCGATATTGACGATCGTCACGTCGACCAGATCCATGAAGGCCGCGGTCATGACGATGGCCAGCGCGTACCAGCGCCGGCGGTCCGCCTCCGGCCGGGGGGTCGCGGGGATGCCGCTCGAAGAGGTCATGTCATGAAGGTAGGCGGGATATAGGTCAGATCATGTCCTACTGGTGAGGCATCCTCCGATGACTGGTCGCGTAGTTCCCCGCGCCCCTGACGGGGTGCCCGATGTCAGGGAGAACCCCATGAGTACGGACACTCCGGCGCGGCTGCTCCAGTTGCTGTCGCTCCTTCAGACGCCCCGGGAATGGCCGGGCGGTGAGCTCTCGGACCGGCTCGGGGTGTCGCGGCGGACCGTGCGGCGCGATGTCGACCGGCTGCGGGAGCTGGGCTACCCGGTGCAGGCGACGAAGGGGGCCGACGGCGGCTACCGGCTGGTCGCCGGGAAGGCCATGCCGCCGCTGGTCCTCGACGACGAGGAGGCCGTGGCCATCGCGGTGGGCCTGCGGGCCGGTGCGGGGCACGCCGTCGAGGGCGTCGACGAGGCCTCCGTCCGGGCACTGGCCAAACTCGAACAGGTCCTGCCGGGCCGGCTGCGCCACCGCGTCGCCACGCTGCAGGCCGCCACCACTCCCCTGACCACCGGCGACGGGGCGAGCATCGCACCCGAGACGCTGACCACGATCGCGTCGACGATCGCGGGGCGGGAGCGGCTGCGGTTCGCGTACCGCGCGGGGGACGGGGCGGAGAGCCGGCGGCGGACCGAGCCGTACCGGCTGGTGTCGACGGGGCGGCGCTGGTACCTCGTCGCGTACTGCCTCGACCGCGAGGACTGGCGCACGTTCCGGGTCGACCGGGTGGCGGAGCCCTTCGCGACCGGGGCCCGTTTCACGCCGCGCGAGCTGCCGACGGGGGACGCGGCCGAGTACCTGCGGCAGTCGATGTACCGGCGGCAGGAGACGTACGAGTTCGACGTGACGTTCGCCGCGCCGGCGGACTTCATCGTGGCCCGGCTGCCCGCGTGGCTGGGGGCGCCCGAGCCGATCGACGACCGGCGGTGCCGGCTGCGCGCCTCGACGGCGGACGCGGTGGAGTGGCTGGCGGTGCGGCTCGCGACGGTGGACTGCGAGTTCACCGTGCACGGGTCGGCCGAACTCGTGTCCTGCGTACGGGATCTGGGGGGCCGGCTCAGCCGTGCCGCCGGTAACCTGCCGCAGGAGTAGGCAGCGGGCGGTGCGGGGGCCGGGTACGGACCCCGGTGCGGACCGGGGCGGCCCCTGGTGCGGACCGGGGCAGGCCCTGGTGCGTGACGCGGCACCGTTTGCCCCCGTGGCACAATGTGCCACCTGGGTCACCCCGGGGTTCAGGTTCGGGGTGGCCCAGCCGCCGTGCCCAGCCGCCGTACCCAGCCGCCGTGCCCGGTCTCCGCAGCCAGGGGCGCGCGAACGAAGCCGAGCCCCGGCGCCAGGGGGGGGAGGCGCCGGAGCTCGGCTCTGGAAGAGTCCCGGCACCGGGGGGAGTGCGTCGGGACTCGGCTTTTGAGGGCCCTGGAGTTCTGTGCCCCGGGGCCGATGTGTTGAAGCGGCGGTAAACGGACTTCTGTGCGGCTCGGTGAGAGGTCTTGGCCAGCCATGCCGTACGACATGACCGAAGCGACACCCGCCCACACGGCCCGCGGTAATGTCGCCTGCCCCCGAACCGGGAAGCCAGTCCTCGGAAACAGCACGAGTTTTTCTCGTCCTGTCCCCTGCCCCTGCCCCTGTCTTTGCCCTCGCTCCTGCCGCGCTTCCCGGCCCGGCGCCGGACGGACCGGCGCCTTCGGGTCGGCGGCTGCGGATCGGCAGCTTCGGGTAGGCAGCTTCGGGTCGGCGCCTGCGGGTCGGCGGGTCGGCCGGGCAGGTGGCCCGCGGCGGCTACGCCGCGGCGTCGAAGCCCGTCGAGCGGGCCAGCTTCTTCAGTTCCATCAGCGCGTGCTTCTCGATCTGTCGGATCCGCTCGCGGGTGAGGCCGTGCTCCTTGCCGACCTCGGTCAGCGTGCGCTCGCGGCCGTCCTCGATGCCGTACCGCATCTTTATGATCGACGCGGTGCGCTGGTCGAGGCGGCCGATGAGGTCGTCCAGCTCCTCGCTGCGCAGCAGCGTCATCACGGACTGCTCGGGCGAGACGGCGGAGGTGTCCTCCAGCAGGTCGCCGAACTGGGTGTCGCCCTCGTCGTCCACCGCCATGTTCAGCGAGACCGGGTCGCGGGCCCAGTCGAGGACGTCGACGACGCGCTCCGGGTTGGAACCCAGCTCCTTGGCGATCTCCGCGGGCTCCGGGTCGCGGCCGTGCTCGCGGTTGAACTCGCGCTGCACGCGGCGGATCCGGCCCAGCTCCTCCACCAGGTGGACGGGGAGCCGGATGGTGCGCGACTGGTCGGCGATGGACCGGGTGATGGCCTGCCGGATCCACCAGGTCGCGTACGTCGAGAACTTGAAGCCCTTGCGGTAGTCGAACTTCTCGACCGCGCGGACCAGGCCCGCGTTCCCCTCCTGGATCAGGTCCAGCAGCGGCAGACCGCTGCGGGGGTAGCGTCGCGCGACCGCGACGACCAGGCGGAGGTTCGACCGGATGAAGATGTCCTTGGCCCGCTCGGCGTCGGCGACGAGCGCTTCGAGCTCCTCGCGGGAGGCCTTCACCTTGGTCTCGGTGGCCTCACCGTCGAGCAGCTGCCGCGCGTAGACGCCTGCCTCGATGGTCTGGGACAGCTCGACCTCCTTGGCGGCGTCGAGCAGCGGTGTACGCGCGATCTCGTCGAGATACATGCCGACCAGGTCGCGATCGGCGATCTCGCCGCCTACGGCGCGAACACTGCGTGCCGCGTCGGTCTCGCCGGAGGCGGACTTACGACGGGCGACGGCACGGGTTGCCATGCGTGCTCCTATGCGATGGTGGGCTTGCGGGTACGTGGTGGTACTCGATGGTGTGGCCGTGGTGACCGTGGTGGTCCGGACACTCTCCCGAGTGCCCTGCATACGATGGAAACAACGACTGGAATCCGGACAGAATTCCCAACCCGTCTCTCGAATTTTCGGATCGTGCAGTACCCTGTGCCGCCGTAAAAGGAGGCAGGGTGCCGTCGCAGTGCACAGAGGTGCAGGTCAGACCGGGAGCCGCGGGCGATCTCGACGCGCTCACGGACATCTACAACCACTACGTGCGTGAGACGCCGATCACCTTCGACACGGTGGCCTTCACGCCGGAGGAACGCCGCCCTTGGCTGCTCTCCCACCCTGAAGACGGCCCGCACCGGCTGATGGTTGCCGTGGACACGGACTCACAGCGGATTCTGGGGTACGCCACGTCCAGCGCGTTCCGGCCGAAGCCCGCGTACGGGACGTCCGTGGAGGTGACCGCCTACCTCGCTCCCGACGCGGGCGGGCGGGGCGTCGGCACGCTCCTCTACGAGGCGCTGTTCGAGGCGCTCGCGGGCGAGGACGTGCACCGGGCGTACGCCGGGATCGCGCAGCCCAACGAGGCGTCGGCACGGCTGCACGCGCGGTTCGGCTTCCGGTACGTCGGTACGTACCGGGAAGTGGGCCGGAAGTTCGGACGGTACTGGGACGTGGCCTGGTACGAGAAGGAACTCTGACGCGGACGGCCAGGACAGCACCGGGGCCCCGCCGGCTGCGGCGGGACCCGTCGGCCGTGGCGGGACCCGTCGGCCGTGGCGGGACCCGTCGGCCGTGGCGGGAGCCGTCGGCCGTGGCGGGAGCCGTCAGCCGTGGCGGGAGCCGTCAGCCGTGGCGGGAGCCGTCAGCCGTGGCGGGAGCCGTCGTCCGTGGGGTCTTAGCCGAACTGCACCGAGCGCTTGGCGAGGCCCAGCCAGAAGCCGTCGATCACGGACCGCTGGGTGTCCAGGTCGCCGGCGGCGTCCGCCGCGCCCATGGTCACGAACAGCGGGGCGAAGTGCTCCGTGCGCGGGTGGGCCAGTCGGCCGGCCGGGGACTTCCGGAGGAAGTCGAGGAGGCCGTCCACGTCCCCCGAGTCGAGGGCCTGGTGGCCCCACGCGTCGAACTCGGCCGACCAGCCGGGGATGCCGCCCTGGCGCAACGCGGCCAGGTTGTGGGTGAAGAACCCGGAGCCGACGATGAGGACGCCCTCGTCGCGCAGGGGGGCCAGCTTGCGGCCGATCTCCATGAGGCGGACGGGGTCCAGCGTGGGCATGGATATCTGCAGGACGGGGATGTCGGCCTCGGGGAACATCTCCACGAGGGGGACGTACGCGCCGTGGTCGAGGCCGCGGTCCGGGATGTCCTGGACCGGCACGCCGGGGGCGCGCAGCAGCTTGCGGACGGACTCGGCGAGGGCGGGGGCGCCCGGGGCCGCGTACCGCACCTTGTAGTAGTGCTCGGGGAAGCCCCAGAAGTCGTAGACCAGCGGGACGGGCGCGGTGGCGCCCAGGGCGAGCGGGGCCTCCTCCCAGTGCGCGGAGACCATCAGGATCGCCTTGGGGCGCGGGAGGCCGGCGGACCAGGCGGCGAGCTGAGCGGGCCAGAGCGCGTCGTCGGCCAGGGGCGGGGCGCCGTGGGAGAGGTAGAGGGCGGGCATGCGGTCCACGGCGGGGCGTTCCTCGGTGGCTGCGGACATGGCTGCGGCTCCCTCTCCTATTGCTTGAAGTATCAAGCTTCTAGAGGCGGAGCCTACCGCTTACTTGTTTAACATTCAAGGAGGGCCTCGTACAGTAGGTGTATGAACACCGCATCCGCAGCCACCGACGGGTCCGGCGACCCCGGCGGGCCCCGCTGGCTCAGCGACGAGGAACAGCGCACCTGGCGTGCGTTCATGCATGCCACCACGCTTCTCGAGGACCATCTCGACCGCCAGTTGCAGCGTGACGCGGGCATGCCGCACATCTACTACGGCCTGCTCGTGCAGCTCGTCGAGGCGCCGCAGCGGCGGTTGCGGATGACCGAGCTGGCGATGAGGGCGAAGATCACGCGGTCGCGGCTGTCGCACGCGGTCGCGCGGCTGGAGAAGAACGGGTGGGTGCGGCGGGAGGACTGCCCCTCGGACAAGCGGGGGCAGTTCGCCGTCCTGACGGACGAGGGGTACGGGGTGCTGGAGCGGGTTGCTCCGGGGCATGTGGCCGCGGTCCGTCAGGCGCTGTTCGACCGGCTCACGCCGGAGCAGCAGAAGGCGTTGGGGGAGGCGATGCTCGTCATCGCGGAGGGGTTGCAGCCTGAGGGGACGGGGGCGGATCTGCCCTGGCTGCGGTAGCGCTCCGCGGGGTGGCTCCGCCGGTTTGGGGTGGCTGGGGGCAGAGCCGGCCGCGGGTGGCTCCGCCGGGGTGGGGCGCCTGTCGGGTGCGGGGGTGTGGGGGCTGGGGTTGGGTGCGCAGTTCCCCGCGCCCCTGAAGAACGGGGCCGCTGTCGGGTGCGGGTGCGGGGGTGTGAGGGCTTGGCGCGCCGTTCCCCGCGCCCCTGAAGAACGGGGCCGCTGTTCGGTGCGGGGGTGTGGGGGCTTGGCGCGCCGTTCCTCGCGCCCCTGAAGAACGGGGCCGCTGTTCGGTGCGGGTGCGTGGGGGCTTGTCGCGCCGTTCCCCGCGCCCCTGAAAAGCAGGTCCGCTGTCGGGTGCGGGGGTGTGGGGGCTTGGCGCGCCGTTCCCCGCGGCCCTTGCGGGGGCACGGGGGGCTGCGTGGGCCGGCCCCGCGCAGCCGCAGGGCTGTCGGGTGGTCGAGTGCCCTCGGTGTCGTTCTCAAGGCGGTAGCGGCCGGTGCGCATGGGTCTGCCCCGGCTCCGGTGTCGCTGGAGCCGGGGCAGACCCGGGGTCGTACGTACGAAGGCGTCCCCACCCCCACGTACGTACGAGGTGCAGTGGGCAACCCTGCCGGTCGGGGCGCGGCCGGTCCTCCCGGCGCGCCCCGTGGAGCGGTCAGTGGGCGATGACCGGAACCTTCAGGTCGTCCTCGGCTCCGTCGACGGACTCGGCGGACGAGGCCGTGTCGGCGGGGTGGGCGTTGACGAGGGTGAAGACGATCGCCGCGGCCGCGACGAGGATGCCGACGGCGAACCAGATCGCGTTGGTGTAGCCGTGCACC
This sequence comes from Streptomyces sp. V3I8, assembly GCF_030817535.1. NCBI lineage: Bacteria > Bacillati > Actinomycetota > Actinomycetes > Kitasatosporales > Streptomycetaceae > Streptomyces > Streptomyces sp. V3I8. The sequence goes on from NZ_JAUSZL010000002.1 coordinate 3,720,733, forward strand.
TGCGCCTGCAGCTGGACGAGCTGCTGCTGGGACTGGGTGGCGGCACCACCGATGTGGTCCTTGAGGTACGCCGTGGTGGCCGAGGCCGCGATCGTGTTCAGCAGTGCCGTACCGATCGCGCCGCCCACCTGCTGCGAGGTGTTGACCATCGCGGAGGCGACACCGGCGTCACGCGGCTCGACACCCAGCGTGGCCAGCGACATGGCCGGCATGAACGCCGTGCCCATGCCGAGGCCGAGCAGCAGCATGCCCGGCAGGAACAGGGTCGTGTACGAGGACCCGATCTCCATCTGGGTCAGCACCAGCATGCCGAGCGCGGCGACCAGGAAACCCGGGCCCATCAGCAGCCGCGCCGGAACGCGGGTCATCAGGCGGGCGCCGATCTGCGTGGAGCCCGTGATCATGCCCGCGATCATCGGGAGGAAGGCGAAACCGGTCTTGACCGGCGTGTAGCCCTTCACGATCTGCAGGTAGTAGGTCAGGAAGAGGAACAGACCGAACATCGCGATGATCGCGAGGCCGAGCGACAGGTAGATACCGCCACGGTTGCGGTCGGTGATGACGCGCAGGGGCAGCAGCGGAGCCTTGACCCTGGACTCGACGAACACGAAGGACGCGAGGAGCAGCACCGACGCGACGAACAGGCCGATCGTCGTGGAGTCGCTCCAGCCCTCGGACTCGGCACGCGTGAAGCCGTAGACCAGGGTGACCAGGCCGAGGGTGGACAGGACGACGCCCGGGATGTCGAGCGGCGAGCGGTTGCGGCTGCCGGACGGCTCACGGATGACGAAGTACGCACCGGTGGCGGCGACGATCGCGAACGGGATGTTGACGAAGAACGTCCAGCGCCAGTTCAGGTACTCGGTGAGGAATCCGCCGAGGATCAGGCCGACGGCGCCACCGCCACCGGCGATCGCTCCGTAGATGCCGAACGCCTTGGCGCGCTCCTTGGCGTCGGTGAACATCACCGCGAGCAGCGAGAGCGCGGCGGGCGCGAGCAGCGCGCCGAAGGCACCCTGCAGGGCGCGGGAGCCGAGGAGCATCGCCTCGTTCGTCGCGGCACCGCCCAGGGCGGACGCGCCGGCGAAGCCGATCAGGCCAGTGACGAAGGTGCGCTTGCGGCCCCACAGGTCGGCGATCCGGCCGCCGAACAGGAGGAGTCCGCCGAAGGCGAGGGCGTAGGCCGTGATGACCCACTGCCGGTTGCCGTCGGAGATCCCGAGGTCCTGCTGGGCCGAGGGAAGGGCGATGTTCACGATGGTCGCGTCGAGCACGACCATCAGCTGGGCGATCGCGATGAACGCGAGCGCTTTCCAGCGGTTGGAATCGGGAGCCGGCGCCTTGGCGGCGGTGGCCGGGGCTGTTTGAGACATGGGAATACCCACTTCAGGACTTCGTGGCGAAAAAAGGTGACAGAAAGGGACGGCTCGTCGCCGGTGACGTCTTCGTCGACTTCCTTGTCGACGCCCTCCTCGACGTCCTTGTCGATGACGACCGGTGGTTGTGACAGTGGCTGTGACTGTGGCTGTGGCTGCGGCCGGTCGGGCCCGGTGCGGCGGTCAGTCGGTCATGCTCGGCGGAGGTCCTCCATGGTCGCGGCCGCGCCGGGCAGTTCGGAGCGGGCGGGTGCCCGCAGCCCGTCCAGGAACAGCTGCAGGTGACGGTGTACGAAGCGGTCCATGTTCGGGCACGCGGTGCCCGGCAGGGGCCGGGTGAGCTGGCTGATGGCGATCATGAGGTCTCCGACGGCGACGTCGGGGCGGAGCTGGTCCGCCGCGCGGGCGCGCTCCATGAGGGTCTCGATCAGCCCCTCGACCCGCTCGCGCGAGGCGACCAGGTCCGGATGGTTCGCGTCGAAGGTCGCGGAGAGCATCGGGCACAGGGCGCCGATCCGCTCGTCGGCCGACGTGTGCACGAACCGTGAGAGGGCCTCGAAGGCGTCGCCGGTCTCGGCGAGCATCTGCTCGACCTGTTCCGCGACACGGTCCATGACCGAGCAGACGACCTCGCGCTGGAGGGCCGCCCGGTCCGGGAAGTTGCGGTACAGCGTGGCGTTGCCGATGCCGGCCCGGCGGGCGATCTCGTCGAGCGGCACCTCGGCGCCGAACTCCACGAACATCTCCCGTCCGGCGGCGACGATCCGCTCCCGGTTGCGCAGAGCATCGGCCCGCGGGCGGGGCACCTTGCGCTGTGCGGCGGTGGCGGTCTCCACGGCGTACTCCTTCGAGTGCTCTCTCGGTTCCGGGGAACCTCTCCCCGTTTCACGCGGACACAGGGCTAAACGGGGAAGGGGTCCCCGGTTATTTCCCGATCCCGAAGAAGTTCGCTGTGACCTGGGTCACAGCTGTGACGGTCCTGGAAGGAGGCTCTGAAAAGAGCCGCTGTCGCGCCCTTCCCACGATCGGTCTCCTCCAGCGCGCGCCCGCGCATCCGGCGGCACAGGGTGATCGGAAGGGTGCAGCCCGAAACGGCCGGCTGCCTGGAGCGAAAGGCCCCTGCATGCAGCCGACCAGCCGTCGGATACGCCCGCGCCGCCGCACCGCAGCCCTCACCTCGGTCGCCTGCCTCACCCTGGCGGTCAGCACCTCCGCCGGGTCCGGGCACCTGACGGCCGGCTCGAACTCGGCGGCGGGCCCCGTGGCACCGGCGGCCGGAACGTCTCCGCTCGGCCCCTGCATGATCAGCGGCGCGACCGGCGTACAGATGTCGGAGGGCATCCCCACGCCCACGGGCTACGCCCGCTCCACCGGCACCGTCCGGGCCCTGAACCTGATGGTCGACTTCTCCGACGCGCCCGGCCAGGGCAGCGCTCTCGACCGTTTCGGCGAGTTCTTCCCGCAGACCACCGACTGGTTCCGCACCAGTTCGTACGGCCGTCTCGACTACCGTCCGCAGGCCCCGATAGGCACCTGGCTGCGGATGCCCAAGCCCTTCGAGGAGTACGGGATAGAACGGGGCGCGCCCTTCGACCCCGGGTACCGCGAGCTGGTCCAGGACATCGTGTCCACCGCCGACCCGAAGGTGAACTTCCAGGACTACGACCTGCTGAACGTCCTGATCACCCCGAACGCCGGGCCCTCCGCCCTGGACACCGTCCTCTCCGTCACCTTCGCCGGCAACACCGAGGCGCCGGTCGCGGACGGGGTGCCCGTCGCCAACGCGTCCTTCGTCTACAGCCGCCAGGACGACGGCTCCGGCTCGTACGCCGAGACCGGGTACCGCGTGCTCCCCCACGAGAACGGCCACGTCTTCGGCCTGCCCGACCTCTACACGCAGGACGGGGGCGGCGCGGTGGGGCACTGGGACATCATGAGCGAGGACTGGGGGGCCGACAACGACCTGCTGGGCTGGCACAAGTGGAAGCTCGGCTGGCTCGACGACTCCCAGGTGGACTGCGCGGCCGGGTCCGGCACGACCGAGCACCTGCTGACCCCGCTGGCCGAGCCCGGCACCGGCGGCAAGCTGGTCTTCGTCCCGGTCGACGCGAAGACGGGGTACGCGGTCGAGCTGCGCACCCAGGCCGGCAACGACGAGTCGGTCTGCCGGACGGGCGTGCTGATCTACAAGGTCGACGCGGACGTCGACACCGGCCACGGCCCGATATCGGTGGTCGACTCCACGAAGGACAGCGGCGGCTGCACCCGCAGCCCGAACGTCCACGCCGAGCTCTCCGACGCCGCCTTCTCCCCCGGCCAGTACTTCAAGGACCTCAGGACCGGCATCCGCATCACGGTCGCCGGCATGGACCCCCAGGGCAACCACCGCGTGTACGTGACCCGCACGACGCCGGCTTAGACCACCGCCGGAACCACTCCCCCACAGGAGCGCGGGAACGGCGCGATCGGCGCCCACCCACCCGCGGCCCACGACCGACTCCCCACCTGCGGAGCATTACCGTGAACGCACACCGTATTGGGGAGCCATGCCACCGACCCGCCTCACACCGCCCGCCCGGCCCGACGCGGTCGCCCCCGTTCCCGACGAGGCCGTGACCCCCCTGATGCGCGGCATCACCGTCCTGCACCGCCTCACCGAGGCCGGCGGCACGCAGAGCCTCAGCTCCCTGGAGAGGACGACCGGCCTCGCCCGCTCCACCGTGGACCGCATCGCCGCGACCCTGGCCCGCATGGGCTACCTGCGTCTGGACGGCCGCGACGCCGTACTCGCCCCCCGGCTGATGGAACTCGGCAACGCCTACCTGTCCGCCCTCCGGCTCCCCCGCCTGCTGGACACCCGCGCCGACGCGCTCGCCGACGAACTGGACGAGTCGGTGTCGCTCGCGGTCGCCGACCGCGACGGCATCCGCTTCATCCACCAGGCCACCCGGCGCCGCGCGATGTCGCTGAGCTTCCGCATCGGCGACCTGCTGCCGGCCGAACGCACCGCCCCCGGGCCGCTGTTCGCGACCGAGTGGACCCCCGAGGACTGGACACGCTGGCGGGAGCGCCGTACCGCGGACCCGCAGGACCACGGGTTCCCGGCGATTCCCCCACGCGAACACCGCGCGCCGGCAGCGGAGTCCACGACATCCGGGACGTTCGAGAGGACCGACACGTCCGAGAGGACCGGGACGTTCGAGGAACGCACCCGCCGGGCGGACGAGCGGGGCTGGGCCCTGGACGACCAGCTGATCGAACCGGGCCTGGTCGCCGTCTCGGTGCCCGTACGGGACGGGGACGGGCGCATCGCCTGCGTGGTGAGCGTGGTGAGCCACACCAGCCGGCACACCGCGGACTCCCTTCGCGACACCATGCTGCCCCGGCTGCGGGCGACCGTACGCGCCATGGAACGCGACGTACGCGCCGCGGAACGGGACCTGCGCGAGCCCTCCGCCGAACCGCCCGCCGCCCCTGCCCCTGTCCCCGCCCCCGCCGGGCTCGCCACCTGGACCGGCGCCTCGAAGCAGGAACTGGGCCGGGGGTTCATCGAGTCGCTGGCCCGCGGGCTGACCGTGATCACGGCGTTCGGGGAGGGGCGGGCCGAACTGACGCTCACCGAGGTGGCGCAGGCGACGGGCCTCGCGCGGGCGACGGCCCGGCGTGCGCTGATCACCCTGGAACACCTGGGCCAGGTCACGGCCCACGGCCGGACCTTCCGCCTCACGCCCCGGGTCCTGGCCCTCGGCTTCCCGCCCCTGTCCCGTACGACGCTGGCGCAGATCGCGGCCCCGCACCTCGCCGACCTCGCGAACCGGCTGCACGACTCCGCGTCGCTCGCGGTCCTGGCGGGCGACGAGATCCAGTACACGGCGCGTGCCGCCACCAGCCGCATCATGAGCGTCAACATCACGGTCGGCACCCGGCTGCCCGCGTACGCGACCTCGCTGGGACGGGTGATGGTGGCCGGTCTGCCGCCGGCCGGGCGGGGCCCGTTCCTGACCGGCCTGCGCGCGCTGACCCCGCACACGGTCACGGACCCGGCGGCCCTCGCGGCCGTCCTGGACCACGTACGGGAGGCCGGGTACGCGCTGGTCGACGGCGAGCTGGAGGAGGGGCTGCGGTCGGTCGCGGTCCCGGTGCGGGACCGTACGGGGAAGGTCGTGGCCGCCGTGAACGTGGCGATGCACAGCTCGCGGCGGACGGTCGGGCAGTGCGTCTCGGAGGTCCTGCCGCACCTGTCGGCGACGGCCGGAGCGATCGAGGCGGACCTCCGCGTGGCGGGCCGCTTCACCCGCCCCCCACTCACCTGACCCCCACCACCCGCACCGAACGGCGGACCCGTTTCCCAGGGGCGCGGGGAACTGCGCGACCAGCCCCCGCCGGCCCGCGGACGCACGACGACCTGCGACGACCCGCGAACTCCTACCGCACCATGCAGGGCCGCTTCGCGTCGAACTCCCACCCCGGCACCAGATACCGCATCCCCGCCGCGTCGTCCCGCGCCCCCAGCCCCTTCATCACATACAACTCGTGCGCCGCGAGCAACCGTTCCATGTCCAGCTCCACGCCGAGCCCGGCCGCGTCCGGCACCGCGACCTCCCCGTCCACGATCCGCGGCGGCCGCACGGTGAGCCGCTCCAGCCCCTCCTGCCAGATCCAGTGCGTGTCCAGCGCGTTGTACTCCCCCGGCGCCGCCGCCCCGCAGTGCGTGACCATCGCCAGCGAGATGTCGAAGTGGTTGTTGGAGTGGCACCCCCAGGTCAGCCCCATCGCGTTGCACAGCTGAGCCACCCGCACGGACCCCTGCATCGTCCAGAAGTGCGGGTCCGCCAACGGGATGGACACCGACTGGAGGGCCAGCGCGTGCGTCATCTGACGCCAGTCCGTGGCGATCATGTTGGTGGCCGTCGGCAACCCGGTCGCCCGCCGGAACTCCGCCAGGACCTCCCGCCCCGAGTACCCGCCCTCCGCCCCGCAGGGATCCTCGGCATAGGCGAGCGTCCCGACCAGCGGCCGGCACAGCTCGACCGCCTCACGCAGCGACCACGCCCCGTTCGGGTCCAGCGTGACCCGCGCCTGCGGAAAACGGTCCTTGAGCGCCCGTACGGCCTCGACCTCCTCCGCACCCGCCAGGACACCGCCCTTGAGCTTGAAGTCCCGGAAGCCGTAGAGGTCGTACGCGGTCTCGGCCTGCCGGACGATCGCCTCCGGCGTCAGCGCCTCCTCGTGCCGGACGCGGTACCAGTCGACGTCCGAGTCGCTCTCGCGGACGTACTCGAGATCGGTGCGGCCGGGGTCACCGACGTAGAAGAGGTAGCCCAGCACCCGTACCGACGAACGCTGTTGGCCGTCCCCGAGGAGCGCGGCGACCGGTACGTCCAGGTGCTGGCCGAGGAGATCGAGCAGCCCGGACTCGACGGCCGTGACGGCGTGCACGGTGGTGCGCAGGTCGAAGGTCTGGGCGCCGCGGCCACCGGAGTCACGGTCGGCGAAGCGGTCCCCGATCGCGCGCAGGACCCGCTTGTAGTCGCCCACCTTCGCGCCGACGACCAGGGACTCGGCGTCCCGCAGGGTCCGGGTGATCTTCTCGCCGCCGGGCACCTCCCCGAGTCCCGTACGGCCCTCGGAGTCCTTGAGGACCACGATGTTGCGGGTGAAGTAGGGGCCGTGCGCGCCGGAGAGGTTCAGCTCCATGCAGTCGCGGCCGGCGACGGGGTAGACGGCGAACTCGGTGACGGTCGGCTGGCTCATGCGTATCGGGGTCCTTGGCTGAGTAGCTGAGTGACTGAGTGACTGAGTGACTGAGTGACTGAGGAGGTGTCGCAGATGTCGGGGCTGTCGGGGCTGTCGGGGAGCGGAGTCGGAGAAGCGGGGTCCGGAAGCGGGGCCGGGGGCCGCTGGTCGGTGCCTCACAGGCCGAGGACGTCGAGCGTCCACTCCATCGTCAGCACGCCGCCCAGGCCGAGGACCGCCAGCACCGTCGTATAGGTCGTACGCACCTTGATCGCTTCGACGACCGAGAGGTTGAAGTACTCCTTGAACAGCCAGAATCCCGGGTCGTTGACGTGTGAGAAGGCGATCGAGCCGCAGGACACGGCGAGCACCATGATCTCGGCGTGCACCCCGCTGCCCGCGAGGAGCGGCAGCACCACGCCGGACGCGGTGACGACGGCGACGGTCGCCGAGCCGAGCGCGACCCGCAGGATGACCGCGATGAGCCACGCCAGGACGATCGGCGAGACGGACCAGCTGTCGGTGGCGTCCGCGATGTAGTCGGAGATGCCGCCCTCGACGAGGACGTTCTTGAAGGCGCCGCCCGCGCCGATCACGAGCAGGATCATCGCCATGGACCGGGCCGCGGAGGTGCAGGAGGCGTTGACGTCGGCGAGGCTGCGGCCGATGCGCGGCCCGAAGGCCCAGATCGCGATGAGCAGCGTCAGCATCAGAGCGATCGGCGCGGAGCCGATGAAGGCGACGAAGTGCAGGAACGGGCTGTCGCCGGAGGTGGCCATGTCGACCACCGCGGCGCCCGCGATGAGTACGACGGGGAAGAGCGCCACGGACAGCGACCAGCCGAGGCCCGGCATCTCCCCGTCCTCGAACTCACGGTCGCTGACCAGGCCCTTGGGGATGGACGGGTCCATGGCCCGGATGAACGGCAGTCGCGGCCACAGCAGCGCGATGAACGCGCCCACCGGGACGGCGATGAACAGGCCGTAGAACAGGGTGTGTCCGACGGAGGCGTGGAAGGTGGCGGCCACGGCGGTGGGGCCGGGGTGCGGCGGCAGGAAGCTGTGCATCGTGGACAGCGCGATCGACATCGGCAGGCCGACCCACAGCAGCTTCGCGCCGGTGACCCTGACGAGGGTGAACGCGATGGGCACGATGATGATGAACGCGACCTCGTAGAACATGGTCACGCCGATGAGCATGGACGTGACCACCATGGCGACCTGGACCCAGCGCGGCCCGAAGGCGTCCAGCAGCCTGCCGGCTATGCGCTGGGCGGCGCCGGAGTCGCCCATCACCCGGCCGACCATGGCACCGAGTCCGATGACGAGCATCGTGTCGCCGATCTGGTCCCCGATGCCGTCCGAGAGGACGTCCGGGATGTCGGCCACCGGAATGCCCTGGACCAGGGCGACACCCACCGCCACGAGCAGGAGCGCGACGAAGCCGTTGAGTTTCGTCCGGGTCATCAGGAACAGCAGCACGAGGACGCTGATCCCGACTACGAGCAGAGGCATGCAGTTCCCCTTTGAACTGGCCGTGGGTGATGTGTCGGGCGGTACGCCGAGCAGGAGGCGGGACGGTGGACCGGGCGGTGGGCGGGACGGTGGGCCAGGCGGTAGGCCGGGTGTTACGGCGGGCGGTACGGGGCGGGCCGCAGGTCAGCCGGTGGGGCGTCGGCGGGGCGCTCCGACGAGGGCGAGGCCGACGTCGAGGATCGCCTCCAGCTCGGCGAGGTCCGCGTCGCCGGGTTCGGTGAGCGGGGCCCGTACGAGGCCGACGGGCAGGCCCCGCAGCCGGGCGGCGGCCTTGACGAGCGAGACGGCGTACCCCGGGACGCGGTCGCGCAGCTCGACCAGCGGGACGTAGAAGTCGCGCAGGAGCTCGGTGAGCGTGGCCTCGTCACCGGCGCGCAGGGCGGTGAAGAAGGCGCCGGCGATCTCGGGGGCGAAGGCGTGGACGGCCGACGAGTAGGCGGGGACGCCGACGGTGGCGTACGCGCGGGCCTGGATCTCGGCGGTGGAGGCACCGTTGAAGAAGAGGAAGCCGTCGGGGGCGGCGAGCGTGAGCCGCTGCAGCCGGTCGAGGTCGCTGTGCCCGTCCTTCAGGCCGACGACCGTGGGGATCTCCGCGATGCGCCGCAGGCTGCCGGCGGTGAAGGCGACCTGCCCGCGCTGGTACGCGATCAGCGGCAGCCGGGTCCCGGCGGCGATCCGGCGCAGCTGCTCGACCAGGCCGTCCTGCGGAGCGTCGACGAGGTAGTGCGGCAGTACGAGGAGGGCGTCCGCGCCGGCCTCCTCGGCGATCCGCGCGAACCGCAGGGCCTGCGCCCAGCCGTAGCCGATGCCGGCGACGACGGGCAGGCGGCCGTCGGCGATCTCGACGGTGGCCCGGACGACCGCGCGGTACTCGTCCTCGTCCAGCGAGAAGAACTCGCCGGTGCCGCAGGCGGGGAAGACGGCACCGGGGGCGCCGGCCGCGGGGGCGGCACCGTCGCCCCCGGTGGCCAACTGGGCGGTCAGGCAGGCCCGGTAGGACTCCAGGTCGAGACCGCCGTCGTCGCCGAAGCTGGTGAGGGGGAAGGCGAGCACCCCGCCCGCCATACCGTCGCGCAGTCGCTGGACCACGGCTTCGATCTCCGCGCTGTACCGCATCTCGTGACTCTCATCTCTATATGCAGATGGCGTATATGTATGAGAACGGAGATTAGGTCGGTGAACCGGAGTGGTCAATGGGTGCGACAGCACGGATTTACGATGAGGCCATGGCGGAGAGCAGCGGGGGCCGCGGAGTCCGTGGGGCCGGTGGGATCGGTACAGCTGGTGGAGTCGGTACAGCCGGTGGAGTCGGTACAACTGGTGGAGTCGGCGCAGCCGGTGGGGTCCGTGGAACCGGTGGCGTCAGTGAAACCGGCGGGGTCCGTGGCACCGGCGGGGTCCGTGGGGTGAAGTCGGCGGCCCGCACGGTCGCCCTGCTGGAACTGCTCGCCGCCCGCGGCGACCGTCCGGCCCGCCTGGACGAACTGGCCGAGGAGCTCGGCGTACCGCGCAGCAGCATGTACCAGCTGCTCCAGACCCTCATCGACTGCGGCTGGGTACGCTCCGACACGACGGGGTCCCTGTACGGCATCGGGATCCACGCCCTGCTCACGGGCACGAGCTACCTCGACAGCGACCCGCACGTCCGGGTCGTACGCCCCTACCTCGACGAGGCCTCGGACGCGCTCGGCGAGACGATCCACCTGGCACGGCTGGACGGCCCGGACGTCGTCTACCTCGCGACGCGCGAGTCCCACGAGTACCTGCGGACGATCAGCAGGGTCGGCCGCCGGATCCCGGCCCATGCGGGCGCACTGGGCAAGGCGCTGCTGGCGGAACGTCCGGACGCCGAACTCCCGCTGCCGGACGATCCGTTGCCGGCCCTCACCGAAAACACGCACACCACCCGGGGCGCACTGCTCGGCGACCTGGCGGACGTACGGGCCCGCGGCCACTCGATCGACCGCGAGGAGACGGTGACGGGCATCGCGGGCTTCGGCTTCGCCCTGCGCTACGGCTCCCCGCCCACGGACGCCATCAGCTGCTCGGTCCCGGTGACGCGCCTCACCGGCTCACACGAGGCACGGGTGATCGCGGTCATGCACGAGATCCGAGCGAAGATCGAGAACACGCTTCCCCGGTCGCCGGGGGCACCGGACTGGCGGTGAGGGGCGCCGGAGGAGAACGGACCTCGGGCGGCCCCTTCCCGGGGAGACAGGGCCGCGGTCACACCCAGGCGCCAGGGTCCTCCTTCACCATCGCGAGCGTGGCCAGTGCGGTCACCTCGATCTCCGCATAGGGCCGGATCGGCAGGCTGGTCAGCGCGTCCTCCAGGGCGTCGGCATCCGCGACCGACCAGATACCGACGTTGGAGCGCGTGCCGGGCACGCGCCAGATGTTCCGCAGCACACCCTCGGCGTGCAGCTCACGCCCCCGCGCCTGCTCCCGTTCGATCAGATCGGTGCGTTCGGCGACCGGAAGGTCATAGGCGCGGCGCACATCGATACGTACCAGAAAGTCCATCGAGGCCTCCTTGAGCCGCACGGAGCGGCTGTCTGCGCAGCAGAATACATCGATGTTCGTCGAACTTAAAAGAAAGGCGAGTCCAGGGCGAACGCCAGACCTTCGGCCTCAAGCCACCACGCACATCGGAAACCCTCTATACGACCGGTCTAATATGCCGTACTGTCGAGCTCATGGGAACTCGACAACAGACCCTCGCGCACGCACCGCACCTCGGCCTCCGGCATGACAGGGTTCGCGACAGCGGCCCCGCACGGCCGCGCCGGGACGGAGAGCCGGCCGCGACGGCACACGCTCCAGCGGCGATCACGGGCAACGCCTGGGTACGGCCCGCCGCCGCGATCCTCGTCGTGGGATGGGGGGCGAACATGTTCGCGGCCCTGTTGCAGATCTACCGCGGACAGTTGAGCGGACTCCAGGTCAACGGCCTGTTCGGGTCGTACGCCCTCGGGCTCGTCCCGGCCCTGCTGATCATGGCGAAGGTCTCCGACCGCCTCGGTCGGCGACGGGTGCTCCTCGCGGCCCTGCTGCTCTCCGCGCTCGGGTCGGTGGTGATCCTCTTCTCGGGCGGAGCATTCGGGACGATCCTCGCAGGCCGGATCATCGTCGGAGTCAGCGCCGGTTCGGCGTTCGGGCCCGGCACGGCATGGATCAAGGAACTTTCCGACGCGGGGCGGGCAGCAGGAGCGGGAGCGCGGCGCTCGGCAGTCGCGCTGACGGCAGGTTTCGCGGCCGGCCCGTTCGTGTCCGGGATCATCGTCCAGTGGTTCCCTTCACCGGAGACCGCGGCCTACCTCGTACACATCGCACTCGTCGCGCTGACGGTGCCGGCCGTTTGGAGAGCTCCCGAGACGGCCCGGCCACACGTCGGACCGGTCAGCCGTCGCGGCACGGCGACCGACGCAACCGGCACGGGCACGGGCACGGCCGACGCAGCAGGCACCACAGGCAGGGCAGGCACCACAGGCAGGGCAGGCACTGCAGGCACGGCAGACACGGCACGCGGTGGGCTGAGGGCGGCGCTGACCAGCCGGGTCTTCCTGACCGCGGTGCTGCCGACGGCTCCGTGGGTCTTCGGAGCCGCAACCGTGGCGCTCGCGGCGCTCCCCGTCCTGGTGCCGTTGGGGCATTACGGCCCTGTCGGCAGCGGCACCGTCGCCGCCGTCACGCTGGGCACCGGCATCATGATCCAGCCGCTGGCGCGCACTCTGGCAGAACGCTCACCGGCGACACCGTTCCGTGCGGGTATGGCAGCTGCGATCGTCGGCATGCTCGTCGCGGCCCTGACCGTCGCGACCGGCTCGCTCGTCCTCCTGGTCGCCACCGCCGTCATCCTGGGTTCGGCCTACGGGCTGCTCCTGGTGAGCGGTCTGCGGCTGGTGGAGTCGCTCGTCCCCCCGCAGGACGTGGCCACAGTGATCGCGATCTTCTACGGCCTCACCTACGTCGGGTTCGCCGCCCCCGTCCTCGTACAGGCACTGAGCAGCTTCTGGAACCCGGCCACCGTGCTGGTCGCCGGGTCCGCGCTGGCGGTCATCTCCCTGACGGCGACCTTCTTCGCCTGGCCGCGGACGACCGTCGACGACTGACGCTTGACGCTTGATGCTTGACTTGCAGTAGACCGGTCGTATAGAAATAACCCAAGAGAAGCACCGCACACCCCCGAAAGGACAAGCACCATGGGAAGCATCAAGGTCGGCACCGAGAACAGCACGGACATCGAGCTGCACTACGAGGACAAGGGATCGGGCCAGCCGGTCGTACTGATCCACGGCTACCCCTTGGACGGCAACTCCTGGGACGGACAGACGGCGGCCCTCCTGGACGCCGGCTACCGGGTCATCACCTACGACCGACGCGGCTTCGGCAAGTCCAGCCAGCCCTCCACCGGCTACGACTACGACACCTTCGCGACCGACCTGCACACCGTGCTGGAGACCCTCGACCTGCGCGACGCGGTCCTCGTCGGCTTCTCGATGGGCACCGGAGAGGTCGCCCGCTACCTGGCCAAGCACGGCTCCGCACGCATCGCCAAGGCCGTGTTCCTGGCCTCCCTGGAGCCGTTCCTGGAGATCACCGACGACAACCCCGACGGTGCCGCGCCCGCCTCCTTCTTCCAGGGCGTCTCCGACGCGGTGAAGAAGGACCGCTACGACTTCTTCACCGACTTCTACAACGACTTCTTCAACCTCGACGAGAACCTCGGCACCCGCGTCAGCGAAGCGGCCGTCCGCAACGCCTGGAACGTCGCCGCCGGCTCCGGAGCCATCGCCTCGGCCGCCGCCCCCCTCGCCTGGCCCACCGACTTCCGCGCCGACATCCCCAAGATCGACGTCCCGGCACTGATCGTCCACGGCACCGCCGACCGCACCCTCCCCATCGACGCCACCGGCCGCCGCTTCGCCAAGGCCCTGCCCACCGCCCAGTACGTCGAGATCGACGGCGCGCCCCACGGACTGATCATCACGCACACCGCCGAAGTCAACGAAGCCCTCCTGACCTTCCTCGGACAGTGACGCAACGCGCGACCTGACGCGCGACCCGACCACCCGGGCAGCGGTACGACCCGGCGAAACGCCACCGCGACCGCCGCCGGACTGTCCCGCCGACCTCTCTTTCACCCTCATCAAGACGACCGGTCTAATCCCGCAAACGAACCGGTCCTCGAATCCCCATCCCACCCCCTCACCCCCTCGCCCCCTCACACCCCGAAAGGGCAATCAGCCATGAAGGTTCTTGTTGTTCTCACCTCGCACGACCAGCTCGGCGACACCGGCCGCACGACCGGTTTCTGGCTGGAGGAACTCGCCGCCCCCTACTACCGCTTCCAGGAAGCCGGCTGGGACATCACCCTGGCCTCCCCCAAGGGCGGCAAGCCGCCCCTGGACCCCAAGAGCAACGAACCCGCCTTCCAGACCGACCTGACCCGCCGCTTCGAGACCGACCCCGACGCCACCGCCGCACTGGCCCACACCGTGCGCCTGGACACCGTCTCGGCCGACGACTACGACACCGTCTTCTACCCCGGCGGCCACGGCCCCCTGTGGGACCTCGCCGAAGACACCCACTCCGCACGCCTCATCGAAACAACCCTGCGCTCCGGCAAGCCCCTGGCCCTGGTCTGCCACGCCCCCGGCGTCCTGCGCCACACCCTCAACGAAGACGGCACCCCCCTCGTCCAGGGCAAGAACGTCACCGGCTTCACCAACACCGAAGAAGAAGCAGTCGCCCTCACCGACATCGTCCCCTTCCTCGTCGAGGACGAACTCAAAAGCCTCGGCGGCATCTACACCAAGACCGACGACTGGCAGCCCTACGTCATCCAGGACGGCCTCCTCATCACCGGCCAGAACCCCGCCTCCTCCGGCCCCGCCGCCGACACCCTCATCCAACTCGTCGCCGACGTGCACGCGGCTCGCGCATGAGCGCGTACGTGGTGATGCTGCGCGAGCGGCTCTCCGATTCCGCCGAGCTGGAGGCCTATTCGGCCCTGGCCCGGCGGGCCCGCTCGGGGCACTCCGTGACCCCCGTCGTCGGGTACGGCGCGATCGAGACCCTGGAGGGCGAGCCCTTCGACGGAGTCCTGATCCACGAGTTCCCGAGCGTGGAACAGGCGCGCGCGTGGTACGACAGTCCCGCTTACCAAGCGGCGTTGCCCCACCGGCAAGCAGCCGCGGATTACCGTGTGTTCATCGTCGAGGGCGTCTCGGACACTTCGTCCCGCTGACCCTGCCCGGCGTCCCCCCTCTGTCGGAGGAGTGAGGACGCCGGGCCGCCGCTTTCTGTCCGGTCGTCGAAGACGGCCATCAAGCACCTCGGTAGATCAACCGCCTGCGCGCCCAGCTCACCTGCGTCCACCTTGGCCTGGGATGCTGCTTGGGATGCTTTTCAACGGGCGTTGTCCTTCCCCGGCGAGGTCGGCTTCCGGTGACCGGCTTGCGCAGTGAGCGTGGGCGTGGGCGTGGGCGTTGTGTCAGCGGCACGACGAGCCGAGCCGAGCTTCATCACGCCCTCCTCGCATTGGCCTTGCCCTCGGATTGGTCATCGTCTCAGGACAGTCCCCGTGAAGGGCCGAAATCCAGGACGGTCCCGGGTGGCACAGGCCCCTCGCCCGCGTAGGTATCGCCCAGCGGTGCCGCTGGTGCGTCGTCCTCGGCGAGCGTCAGGCTGGGCCAGGGCCCGGCGAGGGCTGCGTCGTCCAGGGTGATGCCGAGGTGGTCGAGTACGAGGGCCACCACTGGCGCCATCCCGGCGCCCTCTCCCTCGTGCGCTGCGAGCGCCTCTTCCACCCGGTCCCACCAGGGGCCGAGCGGTTCGGACCGGCTGTGCTCCATGCCGGGCTCGAAGTACTCGACGCACTCGCCGTCGCGCCAGTACTGGAAGACGTCGATTCCCTCGGTGGTCGCCACGCTGTACGTCTCAGTTCCCCGAGACAGCTTCGCGAGCGATTTTTCCGCGAAACCGAAGCCGCCTTCCTCCTCGACGCAGAAGGCCCATTCCCCGGTCCTGCCGGCCCGTAGCAGCGAGACCACCCCGTCGCCCGACTCGTCCTCGGACAGATCCGAAGCCGCGTCCCAGGAGAGCAGACGCGCCCGCTCCGGATCGGCTCCGTACCGGGCGAACACCTCCTCGGGGCCGAGACCGCGGGTGAAAGTAACGCACATCCAGGCCCTCGCCCAGTCCAGCGAACTCGCGTCCGTATCCGTATCCGCGTCCATGATCTGCCTCCGTCGTTCACACCTGGCATCGTCTTCCAGGGCGGAGCCCCGGGGAGCCCGGATCATGATGCCTGCCTGGTTCATGCGGGAGGTTCGGTACCGGGCAGGATGCCCGGTGGGGTCCTGCCCGGTGAACTCGGTTTCGTAGGTCTCCGCGGTCTCTGCGGTCTCTGCGCGACAGATCATGTAGCGGTGCAGCACGTGTAGCGGTGCAACGCTTGGGATTGGGGCTATGCAGGAGGGCCGGCCTCCACCCCCTCACACACCATCAGCGTCGAAGAGATGCACGGATCCGCCCTCCTTATGCAGTTGCTGCGCTCTGCATCGGATGAGTGTCGGCGAACTGCTCGAATCGGATGATCTTTCCGTCGACTACGTGCCACGTATGCGCTGCCCGTGCCGTGAAAGATTTTCCCGTTTTTCCGTGAGTCCCTTGGTAACTACCCGTGGCAACGATGAACTCGCCGGCGTCCAAGAGGTGCTTCAGCTCGTACTGCCAGTGACTCCAGTCACGCGCAAGGACACTGAAAACGTTGTCGACTATCTCTTCCTTGCTCCGGAAGACTCCAGGCGTGGGAAAGCCGACGCATTCGATCCAGACGATTTCAGGATGCAGGTCCCTGTAAAAAGCGTCCAGATCTCCGTCCTTGTAGGCCGTGTAGAGGTCGCTGATGATCTGGAAACTGCGCGACTCGTTCATTGCGCTTCCTGTTCTTTCGCGGAGGGGAGGGGAGGGGGAGAGGGCGAAGAGGTTCAGGTGCCGGTGCCAGTGCTGGCGGGCAGACGGCTGGGCCCGGCCGGTGCGGATGGCCGGCCAGGCCCAGGCGTTCATGCGTGATGCGGTGGTGAGGTGATGCGGCGATGTGGGCATGCGCCTCGTGAGGGCATGTCAGCCCGCGTGTTCACGCCCCCGTGCTGACGAGTTGGATGAGGGTGTCGGCGGCGGGGCCGGAGGAGGCGGGGTTCTGGCCGGTGATGAGGAGGCCGTCCTGGATGACGTAGGGCTGCCAGTCGTCGGTCTTGGTGTAGATGCCGCCGAGGCTTTTGAGTTCGTCCTCGACGAGGAAGGGGACGACGTCGGTGAGGGCGACTGCTTCTTCTTCGGTGTTGGTGAAGCCGGTGACGTTCTTGCCCTGGACGAGGGGGGTGCCGTCTTCGTTGAGGGTGTGGCGCAGGACGCCGGGGGCGTGGCAGACCAGGGCCAGGGGTTTGCCGGAGCGCAGGGTTGTTTCGATGAGGCGTGCGGAGTGGGTGTCTTCGGCGAGGTCCCACAGGGGGCCGTGGCCGCCGGGGTAGAAGACGGTGTCGTAGTCGTCGGCCGAGACGGTGTCCAGGCGCACGGTGTGGGCCAGTGCGGCGGTGGCGTCGGGGTCGGTTTCGAAGCGGCGGGTCAGGTCGGTCTGGAAGGCGGGTTCGTTGCTCTTGGGGTCCAGGGGCGGCTTGCCGCCCTTGGGGGAGGCCAGGGTGATGTCCCAGCCGGCTTCCTGGAAGCGGTAGTAGGGAGCGGCGAGTTCCTCCAGCCAGAAACCGGTCGTGCGGCCGGTGTCGCCGAGCTGGTCGTGCGAGGTGAGAACAACAAGAACCTTCATGATTATCTCCGTGTAGATAAGTAGACCGGTCGACTAATACTGGACAAAGGGAAGCTCGCACTTCCCCACTCGACGTGAGACTGCTGGACTCAGAGGTGGAGGAGCTGCCGTGTCACAGTCATGACGGTGTCCATTGGCGCGATGCTGCGATGGATCTTGGCCATGATGCTCCCGCCGAGCCACATGTCGTACAGGGCCTGCGCCGTCTCGCGGGGATCGCCGTCCACCGCGATCGACCCGTCCGCGAGCCCACTGACGATCATGCGCTCGATACGGTCGACGATCCCGCCGGTGCCGTCCTTCAGGGCGAGCCGCATCGACTCCGACAGGTCGGCGACTTCGGCGCCGAGCTTCACCGCGAGGCACTTGCCCTGACACTCGTCGACGCTCTGCGTCTCCTGCCACTGCCGCCAGTACGCCATCAGCCGCTCGGCGGCCGACGTGTCGGGCTGCGCGAGAAGGCGGTCCATGTCGGAGAGGTACTCGTCGAAGTAGCTCTTCAGGAGCGCTTCACCGAAAGCGTCCTTGGAGGCGAAGTAGTGATAGAAGGAACCCTTCGGCACACCGGCCTCTGCGAGCACCTCGTTGATGCCGACCGCGGAGTAACCCTTGTGGGCCATGGTCCGCTGAGCGACATCAAGGATGCTCCGGCGGGTGTCGGTACTGCGTGCGGTAGCTGGCATGACGTAAACGTAACACACGATTAGACTAGTCGTCTAGAGCGAGCCCGAACCACTGCTCTCGTACGCGGCGTCCGCGCCCCCTGCGACTCAAGCCACAACTGTGCCGTCAACACGGTGATCCAGACGCCAGAGCGGGCCGTTGAATCCGAGCCCTACACCTCCACGAGCACGAGGCGGTCCCATGCCGGACCCCAGAAGCCGGGGGCAACACCGAGGGCCTCGCGGCCAGACACGGGGAGCAGGCCTGTCAGGCAACCCCTGGCACGCCCCTCTCAGCGCCGGCCGGCCACTCACCGCAAGCCGCAGAAACGGCAGGTCGCAAGCGCTGCAACTCGCCGCCTGCCCGCTGCCCCGATACACAAGACCTTCGCCCCTGCGCATCCGCTAAGCTGTGCCTGGTCGGTCGTTGGTACGTCGCGCTGTCTGCTCAGTTGACATCGCAGAGGACGTCGCACCACGCCCGACCAGCGGGCTTGTGATCCTCGCCGCAAATCCACCTTCCGGATTTCTCCAAGGTTCCCCACAAGCCCCGGCCTTCGTAGCTCAGGGGATAGAGCACCGCTCTCCTAAAGCGGGTGTCGCAGGTTCGAATCCTGCCGGGGGCACCAGGACAAAGGCCCCGGACCGATCATGGTCCGGGGCCTTTGACATCCACTTTTGACATCAACGGGGTCGGTCGCTCGCGACCGGGCCGCCGCTTTCGCAGCAGCCGGTCCATGTGGCTCATGGCCTCGCGCTGGGTGTCCTGCACGACGTGCGTGTAGACGTCCATAGTGATGCTGATCTGCGAGTGCCCCAGGATCTCCATCACGACGCGGGGCGCGACTCCGGCCGCTGTGAGGAGAGTCGCCGTGCCGTGCCGAGCGTCATGTAGCCGGACCACGCGAAGGCTTGGCGATCTCGCCGGTCTGCCGGTCGCGGACCTTAGGCTTGGGCGCCTCGCTCAGCAGGATCGTCGCGGCCGAGGTCTCCACACGGATGGTGCGCAAGGTTTCTTCCTATCTACTCATATAGACGAGTGGCAATCTGTGAACCCGGGACTCCGAGAACGCGGACCACTCTGACACGTAACTTGCCTACTCATCTATATGAGTATGCGTGTTGGTGTGTACGAGTTCGAGGAAGAGCCCTTACGCATCGCTCGGTCCTCCGCGACGTCACCCGAAGGAAGCGTCTGCACGTATGGCAAACAGCTCGCAACCATCATGCTCGAAGCGGCAACGCCCATCGAACGCCGAGCCAGGATGGGTGCAGACCCCCCAGTCCCGTCCCAGCTCTCCGCTCAGTGCGACCCAGAACCGACAGCCACCGCACTGCTCGTCGAACCACTTATCCCGGTAAGTCGGCTGGTCAGTGCTTCGATTCCGCGCCGACAACCAGCGCTCGTGGCACTCGTCGTTGTGTTCGCGGTCGTCGCCGGTCCAAGCTCTATCGGGCATTCGATGACCCGCGTTCACGTCGCCGGAAGTTGATAGGACAGCACGTACGCGTCCGCCGCCATGACCGTGTCGCAGACCTCCACGGGCCGCTTCTCGGTGTCGTACGCGGTACGGATCAGGTGGATCACCGGCACACCGGAGGCGAGGTGCAGCGTCTTGACCTCGGAGGGCGAGGGCATCCGGGCCCGGATCTCCTCCTCGAAGTGGTCGAGGTGGTGGCCCAGTTCTTCGAGGCGGGCGTAGATGCCGCCGGGGCCGGGATTGGGTTCGGCGATCTGCGTACCGCGGGCGATGTCGAGGGGGAGGTAGGAGGTGGCGAACTCAACGGGGCGGCCGTCGAGCAGGTACCGGCGCCGCCGGGCGAGCACACGCCGAACCGACCCGAGCCGGGCGGAGATGTCCTGCGTGGCTTTCTCTTCCTTGACCTCCAGGCTGTCCACTTTCGGGTGACTGCTGGCGGCGTCCGCTTCGACGATGAACGCGGACTTCCCCTGCTCGCGGTGGCGTCGGGCGAACCGGTCGGAGGCGAGGCGCCGCACGGGCGGCCGAGGCCGGACGAAGACCCCCTTCCCATGCTCGGCGTGTACCAGGCCCTCGCCCTGGAGGACGGAGAAGGAGTTGCGGACGGTCATGCGGGACACGCCGTAGTGCTCAACTAGCTCCGCTTCCGAAGGAAGCTTCTCTCCTTCCTTGAATCGTCCACGGTCGATGGCCTCGCGCAGCTGGTCGGCGATCTGCCGGAAGACCGCACGATCGCTGGTGGGGTCCAGGCCACCGAGCAGGGACGGGAGAGAGGTCACGAGTACTCCTTTAGGTATCTAGACGAGTGGGCAAGTGTTGTTGCTACGGTTGAGCCTAGCCATCCGAGAGGGCCGAGGAACGTGACTGCTGAGCGTCCGCACTCCGTGAGCGTTGCCGGAGTCATCGTCGACGAGCAGGGCCGGGCCCTCTTGATCCAGCGGCGCGACAACGGCCAGTGGGAGCCCCCGGGCGGCATCGTCGAGCGGGAGGAAACTCTCCCCGAAGCACTTCAGCGTGAAGTCCTTGAAGAGACCGGCATCAAGATCGCACTTCCGGCGACCCTCACCGGCGTCTACAAGAACATGACGGGTCTGATCGTCTCCCTGGTCTTCCGCTGCCGGGCCGCCGACGGCACACCCAGCACCGGGGACGAGACCCGCGCACTGCGGTGGGCCACCCGCGAAGAAGTCACCGGCCTTGCCGACGAGGCATACGCGATCCGCGTCATTGACGCTCTGGACGCATTGTCCCCGCCGGCCGTCCGCGCACACGACGGCGTCAAACTCGTCTAGCCCGAACCCGCTACATATGGCGGCCTACCAGCACGAAGGAACTTGTATGCACGAGTATACGAGCACCGCCCGGGTCTGGGGACTCACTTGCCCAGGTTTCCCAGAAGAGGTCAGCAGGGCCCGCCGCTGGACGAGAGACATCCTGCGCGGTTCACCCCTGGCCGAAGACGCCGAACTGATCGTGAGCGAACTGAGCGCGAACGCGATCCTGCACACCGCCAGCGGTCGGCACTCGGGCAGCTTCCACCTGGCTCTCGCGATCTCCCCGCAGATGGTCGCCCTGTCGGTCACGGACGACGGAGGCACCGGCCGGGCCCCGAAGGTCGAGCACCAGGACCAAGACGCGGAGCACGGCCGAGGACTGGGCATGGTCAACGCACTCGCGCACCGGGTGGTGGTCCACAACAGCAACGGCGGCCACACGGTCACTGCGGAACTCTTCACCGGCGTCCGCCCAGGGGGCCATCCATGCTGACGACCAAGCCTCAGTGGGGCTACTGGTGCGAGTGCTGGACAGAAGACCTCGCCGCGGGAACGGCGCCGGAGCTCCGAGGATCCTTCGACGCGTACTCAGCGCCGCAGGCCGACAGGTGGGTAGCGGTGGCTCTGCACACGATCTCACCGGCACTCGACGCCGACGCATCCGACGAGGCTTGGAGGTGGCTGGACGAGGGCCGAGTCAAGACCCGACTAGCACTCATGCGCCAGCAGCCCTGCGCAGTCTCGGTAACCCAGGCCCGTACCCGCATCACCTGGACGATCCGTCCGGTCCTCTTCCTGCCATTCGCACACCGACCAGGCATCGAACTTCCATTCTGCGCAAACGACTTCAAGTCCGGCTGCGCTCCGCTCCGCCGGGCGCGCTTTCCGGCTCTGGCTGCGCCCGCGCTCCTGCCTTCGGCCCGCTCGGCGCTGCCGACGCCGACGCGCGCCCATGCGTGAATAGGCCGGGCGATGGGTTGATCACCGTGCAGCACGTCACGGTCAAGGCGACGCCTCCGGCGGGGGATCGGCCGGCACCGGGGCAGAGGGGGCGCCATTGCCGACCGCAGGCACATTGTGGCGTGCGCGGGGAGCTTCCATCCCGACCACCGCCGACCCAGGCAGAGCCGAGCAGTCGCGGCCCATGGCGTCCAGGTCGTTCGTACAGTGGCGCGCTCCACCTTGACGCCCTGAACCACGCCCGCTCCACGGTGTGTGGGTCGACGGCGGACGGGATGGAAGCTGAGGCGAGTGGTGGGTTGCGGCGGCTGGAATGATGACTGGACGGTCGAACGAAGGGGCGGGCGAAAATGGTTGAGCGAGGCAGACAGAGGGGGCGCCGCGTCATCTGGTGGTTCGTTCTCGTCATAGGCACCGTAATTGGCTTCTGCGGGTACCTCGGGGGCACTCGCTACTACGGCGATCCTGAAACGAAGAACCTCGGAAATTTGGCCTTCTGGGGGATGCTTGCCGGTGGCTCTCTGGCCCTCTACGGCGCCATGCACCTCATCCAGTTCGCACTGCAACGTGGCTTGGCGCGATTCTACGGCGGCATTGCAAGACGAATCGCGAACAGAACGGCACGGAACGCGAATCCGGATCGACGGGATGCCGTCTGAGCTCATTTACCGTCAGCCGCCGCAGCGTCGCAGTACGCAGTGTTGGAGCGTTGCCGTGGGTGATCTGGCCCAGGAACGACCTGACAAGGATGAGGTCCTGAGGTGGCGATACAGCAGCGAAGTACAGCAACCACAGCAATCGGTCCCGTCCTATGGCGTCCTTGTACACCCGAAGTGTGGCCTGTATGACCGTCGCTGACCGATCTATCTAGAGCTACGGATCAGAAGGTTCTCGGACCGGCCGCCAAGGTGGAGGCCAGGGTGCTTCGCGTAAGGGCCTCATCTCTGCTATCTGAAGGCTCCGCCGAGCACGCTCGTAGAACTCGACCCGCGCAGTTCGGTAGTCACTGAAGGCCTGTGCCCACGACGATGGCTCGCCCGCCAACTGACCGCGGACGAGCCACTCGAGATGCCAAACGCAACGATTGAGTTTTTGCACCGACTCAGCGGTCTCAGCGTTGGTTAGGAGACTGAGGGCCTCCACCATGAGCGACCGCCGGCTTTCAGCAGCCGCGGCTTGTTCCAACTCCCCGTCTGTCGGCTCAAGGGGTGCCGGGTGATCAGTTAGACCACGGTAGGCAGCAAGCCGTAGGTAGCGAGTCGCGCACTCCTTCACTGCATGGCCGTAATCGCTGTAAGCCTGAAGGAGCTGGCCATCCCAACGTGTCTCCTGCTGCCTGCGCCATCGGCTTCGCTCAGTGAGCGCCCCAACCACGTAGGACATCAGACCACCGACTACGACGCCCAACAGTGTCGGTAGTTGGTCAACTATCCCACTCATATGCCCCCCAGCATTGAGACGTCTGAGGACTACATACCCGCACCGGAACCGCCCACGTCGGGTCTGCGCTCCAGAGCGCAGACCCGGCGGATCATCCCTGCACTGTTCGACGACAAACCTCGTGCACATGCACCACAACCGCACCAGATCCAGCGGGGAACAGTGGGGAATCACGGTGAAAGCAACGGGGCCGCGCCAAGCCCTGTCCCGGACATCTGCCCAGCTCAGTCCTCAAATCATCCGCGATTGCTCTCAGCTTCCCAAGCTAAGAGCGCGAACTTGATTCGCGTCACGCAGGGCCTCGCGGTCAGCGCCGTCTACGATCTCTGAACAGCCGGGCCGCCCAGCCTCCGATGATGATGACCCCGGCGAGGATCGCACTCCGAAGCCAGCTGTCTGGCGGATCCTTCAGCTGTCCAACAAGCCATAGGACCACCGTGAAGATCGACCAGTGGCTGATCCATAGCAGGCCCTCAAGCCACACGGGCAGTGCATCACTCTCGACGGGATAGACAGGAGCCGACCGGAACCCCCCTTTGCGCTCGTAGTGAGCCTGGCGTCGGCGCTCAAAGCGACACACGAGCCAGGCGAACAGCCCGGCGCCCAGCCCCACCAGCACCGCCTGCAGCATGCGCCCCGGATCGTCGAAAGCGGACAGGACCGCGGCAAACAGCAGTCCCTGGAAGACGCCATGGACTACTCCTGTACCCACCGGATGCCGGGCCAAGAACACCTGCACTCGGGGCGGCGGTTCGGTCCCGCCGAAGCGCTCGTCAAAACGCAGGAACGCCCGCCGCAATCTCTCCACCGATCAATTCCCCTCTCCTCGACACTGGTTGATGCGCATCTTTCCCTACGGGCGCTCCCATTGTCCTTGTGACGGGATGTCGCCCTGGCGCAGACACGGCCCTGGCAGCCGACTCCGGAACATGCGGGAAGCGACCAGCTTCAGCCGCCGCCGGTCGCCCCAGTCACCGAACGCGGCCCCTGCACCAGGCCAGGCTGGGCCGTCTCTGGACCGTCCGCGGTTGGTCTACAGAGCTACGGATCAGAAGGTCGCTGACATCCACAGGTGACATCAACAGCACCGGACGTAGGCACCCATGCGCGGCCCTGGACGTCCGATCCGATCAAGCAGGGGCACTGTGGGTACGTGCTCGGATCGAACTCCTAAAGTGGGTGTCGCAGGGTCGAATCCTGCCGGGGCACGGCAGTAAGGGCCAGCTCGGGAGGGGTTTCCTCTCGGGCTGGTCCTTCGTCGTGTTCGGGCTCGTGCCACACGCGTGCCACTACGTTCGCACTCGCCGTCTCGTCAGCGCGGAAGGTTGCCGACTACTCCGTGACGAAGGGGGCATACCCGTCCGGCACCTCGCTGACTTGCAAGTCCGAGAACAGCAGGGTGAGACGGTGCGCATTGGTCTCGATGCGAACCTCATGGAAGTCGATCCCGACAGTTTGCGCCCAATGACGGGTCGCTTCCGACTCAGGAAGTACCTTCGCACCTGGGTACAAGGAGTGCCACTTCACACCCCAGACGTATCCGTCGAGGTCGGCACCGGCCTCATGGTCGATGAGGCGGTCATCCAGAGAGGCGCGCCAAGTCTCCGAAGGCACCGACGATTCGCACCGGGCCTCGACGCAGTGCCGGAAGAGGTACCGCAGATAGGCCGGCTCGACGTCGGTACGGGGATCCGCCGTCACGTAGACGATGACCTCGTAGTCGCGCATGTAGCTGGTGTATCCGTGGTGCACGACGGCGTGATCGAAGGTCTCGTCCAGCATCTGGGCAAGTGCTGCGGCGTCCATGCCACCGTTTCTACCCCACGCGATCAGCCCCTGGCAGTCCGATATCTACGGGCGCCAGGGGTTGAAGACCCTGCCAAGACCTTCAGGACAATTCTTAGCCGGGGGCCGTCTCTCCCCCACCATCACGGATCCTGGCCCCAAGCCGATCGGCGATGGCCCGGTCACGGTCGCTGGTCATGTGCTGATAGATCAGCACGGCGCGCGAGCTGCTGTGTCCCATGCAAGTCATCAGTTCGCGTGTGCCGGCTCCGGTCGTGGAGGCCAGCGTGTTGCCCGTGTGCCGTAGGTCGTGAAAATGCAGCTCGGCCGAAACACCTGCCGCTTTCCTGGCCTTGACCCAGTTTTCCCGGAAGTTGCTCCGCCGGAGCTGCCCGCCCTGCGGACCGACGAGCAGGTGACCGTCCTGACCAGCGGCGGCATGATGCTTCAGGTGGCGCCGGATTCGGCCCCGCCGATGTCTCCGGTGGCTCCGGAAGCGGCGCCGACCGGCCGACCGCGGCCCTCGGCTGACCGCTAGCGCAGTTCCTGTCCCGCCGCCCAGCCCGGAGCGTCGAGGTTGATGGGCGAGTCGCCGACGAATTGGGCGAGCTGCGTTTCCAGCTCGGCGAGTTCGGCGGCGCCCAGACGCGCTTCCCAGCGGGCCCGTACCTCGTCGAAGATCGCCGTGCCCTCGGTGATCAGCCCGATCCCGTGATCGGTGATCCGGATGTTCTTGCGGCGGCTGTCGGCGGGGTCGGTCTCGGTGATGACGTACCCGCGTTCGACGAGCGCGGCGATCGTCTTCGCCGCGGCCTGCTTGGTGATGGCGAGCCTGCGGGCCAAGTCCGAGGCGCTGTCGGCGCCGGCCCGGATGGCCCGGATCGCGTACTCGTGCGACGGCCGGGCGTCGGGGTATCCCCGGGTCGCCAGCTCCCGGACCACTTCGTCCACCAGATTGCGATAGCTGCCCAGGAGCAGCAGGGCGAGATCGGCGCCGGATCGTGAGGACATGACCACAGTCTAGATCTTCCCTTGACTTGGACAACTAGGTTGACCAATACTGAGGTCAACCTGGTTGTCCATCTTGGGAGTCATCGTATGACCAGCTCTTTCGTGACCGCCTCGCCCTCCGTGGCGGGCGTCACGCACCACACCGCCGAGGTCAACGGCACCACGTTGCACTACGTCTCGGCGGGCGACACCGGCTCCCCGATCCTGCTGGTGCACGGGTGGCCGGAGTCCTGGTGGGCCTTCCGCGACGTCATCCCGCTGCTCGCCGCCACCCACCGGGTGTTCGCCGTCGACCTGCGCGGCTTCGGCGACTCCGGCATCGCCGACGGCGACCACGACTTGGCCACCATGGCGGAGGACCTGCACTGGCTGGTCACCCACCTCGGCGTCGGGCCCGTGCACGTGACCTGCCAGGACATCAGCGGCGGGCCGGTCTTCGCGTTCGCGGCCACGCACCCCGGCGACGTCCTCAGCTTCACCGGCGTCGAGACCACCCTTCCGGGGTACGGCTGGGAGATGCTGGCCGACGTGAGGAACGGCGGCTCCTGGCACGTGGGATTCCTGGCCGCCCCGGGAATTCCGGAGCTGTTCCTGGCCGGCCGCGAGCGAGTGATGCTCGACTGGGCCGTCTCGGCGATGACGACGGTGCCGGGCGGGGTCACCGAGGCCGACCTCGACGAGTTCGCCCGCACCTACGCGCGGTCGGGCGGCTGGCGCGGCACCGAGGGGCTCTACCGTTCCTCCCTGACCGGCGGCGACCGGATGCGGGCACTGGCCGAGTCGCGGCCGCTGACCGTTCCTGTGCTCGCCGTCGACGGCATCAACGCCCCCTTCACCGAGCGGACGATGCGCCAGGTCGCCGGCGACGTCACCGCGGTCACGATCCCGGACGTCGGGCATTTCGTCGCGCAGGAGGCGCCCGCCGCCTTCGCCACCGCGGTCGGCGACTTCGTCGACCGCGTCGACCGGAGCCGCTGAACGGCCGAGTCCCTGCACCGCCGCCCTCCGTGCCCTCCCCGGCCCGCCACTGACGGGGCCTCGAACCGGGGCAGCGCCGTTGCCTCCCGGATTCGTGCTGCCGAGGCGGGCAACTCCCGCGCCGACACCGCGTGTTCCAACCGCGGATACGCCGTCCGCTCGACCGGCGCCACGAAACTCTTTCTGCTTCTCGCGCAGCCACGTGAACTGATGCGGCAGATCGGCCGCACCATCGACGAGTGGCATGACCTGCGCGCTTCGGGGGCGACGAGCCGTCCGACAAGTAGCAGGGCAGAAGGCCCCGCTCCTCGGCTACCGAAGGGCGGGGCCTTCTCCGCACCCAGGCGGCCCACGCCGTCCAGATCAACTGCCTGACGTTGATTTTTCGCTGAAAGCCACGGACGGTCCGACGGCCGGGTGGGGCCAGAAGAACCTGGAACAACCGTCCCCGACCCACCCCGCCCTGCCGTCCTGCCGAACGCCGTGATGCCGTGATGCCGCCCACGGCTCATCCAGCGGCAACCTGCGTCCGGCTCCACGAGCGAGGCGCCGGTCCTCGTACCGTCTAGGGGATGGTCAAGGAAGGGACGTCGAGCAGGTTCGCCTTCCCTCCCGTGACGGCTTGGACGACGCCCGGGTCGGTCTTCATGTGGTGCGGGTAGCCCAGTTGCAGTGCGCTGACAGTGTCGAGCCTGTCGATCTGTTCCGGACTCAGTTGAAGCTCGGCCGCCGCAAGGTTGGTCTTCAGCTGCTCGGTCGTCCGTGGGCCGGCGATCGGGATGACTCCCTTGGCCATCGACCAGCTGAGCGCCACCGTTTCGGCACTGACGTCCGCTTCCTGGGCGATCGCTTCCACCGTGTCGAGTACGGCGGCCTTGTTGTCGTCCTCTTCTTTGTGCAGGAACTGGCTGATCGAACTCTGCGCGCGGCCGGTTTCGCCTCGGCGATATTTTCCGGTCAGCATGCCTCCGCCGAGCGGGGAATAGCCCAGCACCCCCAGTCCGAAGCCTTCCGCCATCGGCAGCAGATCGCGTTCCGCGGCGCGTTCGACCAAGCTGTATTCGGTCTGGATGGCGACCAGGGGTGCCCAGCCTCGTGCCGCGGCGATCGTCGCGCCTGTCGCGACCCGCCAGGCGGGGAAGTTGGACAGGCCGGCGTAGAGCACCTTGCCGGAACGGACGAGATCGTCGAAGGCGCGCATGATCTCTTCGATGGGAGTCGCGTAGTCGGGAGCGTGGGCCCACAGCAGGTCCACTCGATCAGTTTTCAGACGTCGCAGGCTCGCCTCCAGCGACTGCACCATCGACTTTCTGCCGTTACCGGTCAGCTGGAGGCTGCTGTCCATCGTGGTGCCCGTTGCGTATTTGGTTGCCAGTACCACCTCGTCGCGATGTGAGGCGATCATGTCGGCGAGATAGATCTCCGCGTCCCCGAATTGATAGTTGCTGGAGGTATCGATGAAGTTTCCGCCGGCCGCACGATATTCGTCGTACATGTCCTGCGCCCCGGAAACGGTCGCGCCGTGCCCCCAGCCGGCTCCGAAGTTTCCGGTTCCCAGAGAGAGCGCCGAGACACGCAGTCCCGATCGGCCGAGGTATCGATAACGCACAGTCCGCTCCTAAACACCAGGGTTGTTGCGCCCGGCTATGACGCTGTTCCGAGCCGTTCCAGCAGAAGCTGGACTGGCACCATCATCAACAAGCCCCCTGGTACGGTCCATAACGTGGAGTCCGAAGTTCTTTATGTATCGTCCTCGGATCGTGCTGTGCTCGGTCCTCACGATCCGCTGGCCGGAGTCATGGGGCTGCTCCGTCCACGCACGGTCGTGCCGGCACCGCTGCACGCCGCCGGTCCGTGGGCCGTGCGGTTCGCCCCCTTTCCTCACGTCAAACTCGGCGTTGTCGTCGAAGGCCGGTGCTGGTTGAGACTCGACGGTCTTGAGCCGGTGCTGCTGGACGAAGGGGACTTCTACCTGCTTGGTCACCCTCCGCAGTACACGCTGAGCAGCTCGCTCGAAGAGGTTGTGGCACGCCCGGCCACCACGCTGCCGCGGAACACGACCGGCAGGGGATTCCGCATCGGGACCGAGGCGGACGAGGACTCGTACACATGCAGCGTCGACTTCACGTTCGACGGCAGCGACACCGCGATACTGCTCGATGCGCTTCCGCGGGTAGTCCTTGTCCGGGCCGGCGATCCGCGCGGACCGCTGTTCATGAACCTCGCCTCGTTGCTGGTATCCGAGATCGAATCGCCCGACGTCGGAAAGTCTTTGGTGCTGGAGCACCTTGCGCAGATCATCTTCGTCCACATGCTGCGGGCGCATGCCGACAGCAACGAACAACCCAGCGGCTGGCTCGCAGCGCTGGCCGAAGACGGCGTCGGGGCGGCGCTGCGGGCGATACACGCCGAGGTGAGCCGACGATGGACGCTCGCCGAACTCGCTGAGATCGGTCAGATGTCACGTTCGGTGTTTGCCGCGGCGTTCAAGACCAAAGTGGGTGTCCCCCCGTTGACCTACCTGATTGCATGGCGAATGACCCTGGCCCGGGACGCTCTGCGCAACAGTGGTTTGTCCATCTCTGAACTGGCAGCTGCAACGGGCTATGAGTCTGAAAGTGCCTTCAGTACAGCATTCCGGCGTGAAGTCGGGTCCTCGCCCCGGCACTACCGCAACGCGGCGGTAAAGGCCGGCTCGGATCCCGGCGCCGTGGTGCCCGCTGCCCTCGTTCGATCCGCAGCCGCTCGGCCTCATCGGTCCGTGGTGCCGGGGGCCCGCGCCCGAACCTGACCCCACCCCAGCCCCAACCCGGCCCCACAAGGGATGTGACACAGCTCCTCACATGACGGTCCCGGGTGCCCAGCTCCTCAACTGGGAAGCAACCGTGGGCGACATCACCGGCGACGGCAAGGCCGAACTGGTGGTCGGCGCCAACGGCGAACAGCTCGGCGACCTGAAGAATGCCGGCGACGTGACCGTGTTCCGCGGCTCCGCCTCCGGTGTCTCGCAGTCCGGAGTCGTGCGCATTTCCCAGGACAGCACCGGCGTACCGGGTGTCGCCGAGACCGATGACCTCTTCGGCGCCCAGGTCCGGCTCGCCGACTACGACGACAACGGCAAGGCCGACCTGGCGGTGGCCGCCTTCTTCGAGAACGACCGCGGCGGAGGCCTGTGGGCCCTGCCGGGTACGTCCTCCGGTCTCACCGGTTCCGGCTCCATGTCCCTCGGCTCCGCCGACTTCGGCCTCGCGAGCGGATCACGGTTCGGGGAGACACCGCTCGACTGAGCCGGGCGAACGTCTCCGATCGGGGGCGGAGCGGGTGCCGGGCCGCTCGCGTCGGTGACGGGTCGGCGCGAGCGGCGGGCGCGGGTCAGCAAGGGCCGTTCAGCAGGTGCCGTCCACCCAGCGGTTGGCCTCGCCCTGGTCGTTCGCCACGCTGTCCCAGGTGTTGCCCCAGCCCGAGTCCAGGCAGAAGGAGTTGCCGCCGTAGCCGTTGTCCGCGTAGACCACCACGGAGCTGTACGCGCCGGGGTTGCCGTTGTTGTACCAGGACGAGTCCTCATGGGCGATGTAGCTGTTGTCCGTGTCGGACCAGACGGGGTTGTTGTACTCGAACTCGGCGATGCCGACGCCGCCCAAGTCGTAGTTGATCCCCCTGTAGACGCACAGGGACCCCTGCGAGCAGTTGCCCGGGTTGTGCCGGCTGTAGGTGGGGGTCGTGCCTCCGGCCTGGGCGGTGGTGGCGGCGATCGGAACCAGGGCGGCGGCCAGGACCAGTCCCAGCAGGGTGCGCTTGGTGTTGCGCATGACGTTCTCCTCATGGTGGATTGCCTCCGGCGTGCGCCGGGGCCTGTGCCCGTGCCCGTGCCCATGCCGACAGCGGTCGGGCACGCGGGTTCAGTCGGGCGGTGGGGCGGTGGGGGCAGCCTCAGTCGGAGCCGGTGACGGAGCGGGCTCGGTCGAGTGCGGTCGTGACCGCCCGGGTGTAGTAGCGGGTCTGGCGGGCGAACTCGTGGCGCGCGGCGTCCCGCACGTGCTCCCCTTGCAGGCGGGTGCCGGTCCTGGCCAGTCCGGCCGTACGGTTGCACTCGGCGTCGGCGACGGCGACGGTCACCTCGCGCTTCCACGCCTTCCCGGCGGCACGGGACCGGTTCTCCTTCGCGACGGCGCCGATGGCCTTCGAAGAGCTCGAGTAGTCCAGTCCCCGTGCCTTCATGCAGGTGTGCCAGTCGGCCAGCGCCTTGGTGTACCGCGGTTCCGCCACCACCGCGTCGAAGGTGAGGTACTCCAGGTTCACCACGGCCGCCTTGGCCTCGGTCCACTTGCGCAGGTCGCCGTAGAGCCGTCGGCGGGCGTCGGCCCGGCAGCCGTCGGCACTGGTGAAGATCTGGCCACGGCCGGGCGCCGGGACGACGATCGCGGCGCGGTCGGTGCCGTTCAGGGCGCGGTCGAACGCGGCCTTGCGCCCCGACGTGAGGGAGGCGACGTAGCGTGCCTGAGGGTTGTTCTCGGCCGCAGTCCCGGCCGGGGTCTCAGCCGCGGTCCCGGTCGCGGTCTCAGCCGGGGTCCCGGTCGCGGTCTTTCCGTCCCGGTCGCCGGACCGGGACGCCTCGGCCAGGCCGTATCCGTGCCGGCGGGCCCAGGCGATGTCGTCCGAGCCGAAACGGCGTTCGGGTGTTTCGCCGCTCGGCCTGTCCTGGCCGACGTCGAGCCCGTACCGGAAGCCCTTGTCCCGCATACAGCCGGAGACCAGCCGCTGCTCGGCTTCGCCGAGGTGCCCCCGCTCCACGTCTGTCAGCCCCGTGCGCAGCGGACCGCCGGCGTTCTCGTCCCCGGACGGCCGGTCGGCGGCGGAGCAGGCCGTGACGAGCAGCAGGCCCGTCACGGCGAGCGTCCGGAGCGCAGCCTTTCCGCTCATCGGAACTCCTCGTGTCGTCGGTGGTGGCCCGCCGCCGCTGGGTGGCGGTCCGCGGTCCGGGCGGGACGCGTGGCTCCGGCCGATGGTGTGAAGCCCGGCCGAACGCTGCGGAACGTATCC
This sequence comes from Streptomyces sp. V3I8, assembly GCF_030817535.1. Taxonomy (NCBI): domain Bacteria; kingdom Bacillati; phylum Actinomycetota; class Actinomycetes; order Kitasatosporales; family Streptomycetaceae; genus Streptomyces; species Streptomyces sp. V3I8. The sequence continues at coordinate 3,752,841 of NZ_JAUSZL010000002.1, forward strand.
CGGGCGTGGTGGGGCGCGTCATCCGGAAATTCGCGGAATGACGCTCCGCGGGCCGGTGGGATATGGCCGGGCGGCCCGGTCGCGGGCGGTTCCGGAGGGCCGGCACGTCGCTGCGGCCACCCTGTCAACTTCCGGATGGTGCGCTGGCGGTGAGCGCCTTAGCGTGCTCCCGCCGCCTGCGACCCGTATGCGGACCACGGCCCTGGAGGACAGGTGTCCCCGCACACGTGCATGGGTGAATGCGCGCATGTGTGAACGCGTGAACACGTGAAGGGACATCGTCGCCAACGGTTCGAGACGAGGAGCGCCCGCGCCTACGCCGACGCGGAACTGCCCGTACCCGTACCCGTACCCGTGCTCGTACCCGTGTCCGTGCCCGCGCCGCGAAGCCGCGGTGGCCCGACGAAAGGGAACCCACTGTGAAGAGTCCGACCACCCCCCGCCACGGCGGAGCCTCCACCGACCGGCCGCCGGACCGGCGCAGGACACGGCTGCGGCGACTCGGCGCCGTCGTCGCCGCCCTCGCACTGGCCGCGACGGTGCTGGGCCTGAGCGAGGCACCACGGGCCGCCGCCGCACCGGTCCGGGACACGCAGGTCGAGGTACCGGCGGGCGTGACCGCCGGCGTCGCGGTCTTCGACCGTACGACCGGGACCTTCACCGAACGGCACAACGAGACCATGCGGTTCCGCTCCGCCTCGGTGGTGAAACTGCTCATCGCCCTGGACTACCTGCGCACCCACGACCCCCGCACGCTGTCCACCGCCGACCGCACGCGGCTCGACTCGATGCTGCGCAGCAGTGACGACACCGCGGCCAGTCACTACTGGACCCTCGGTGGACGGACGGCGATCATCGACCGGACGGTGGCGCAGCTGGGCCTGACCGACACCGCCGCCCCGCCGGCGGGGTACGAGGACACCTGGGGGTACGTCGCCGTGTCGGCCGCCGACACGGTGAAGATCTACCGGTACATCCTGGACACCGCCTCCACGCCGGTGCGCGACTACGTGATGGGCAACCTGCGGCAGTCGACGCGCTGCGGCACCGACGGGTTCGACCAGCACTTCGGCATCGCGGGCTCCTTCGAGCGGCCGTGGGCGGTCAAGCAGGGCTGGTCCGGCTTCGGCAGTTCCGGCGGCTGCACCCCCAAACCCCCGACGACCGCCGCCACAGCGACATCAGCATCGGCATCGGCATCGGCATCGTCGCAACCGTCCGCACGGCCGTCCGCCCAGCGGTCCGCCGCCGCGGTCGATCTGACCCAGGAGGCGCTGCACACCACCGGCACGGTCGGAGCCGGTGACCGCACCATCGTGGCCGTGTTCACCCTGCACCCCGACGGGACCCCGTACGGCACGGCCTACACGGCGGTCAACCGGCTCACCCGCGCCCTCGACGTGCCGGGCGCCGTCCGCCCGGCCGGGACCTGGTTCGGCACCTGGAGCTCGGGCGTGAACGTGCGTCCGCGGCCGACCACCGTCGACTCCGCTCCGCTGACGACGCTGCCGGCCGGTGTGGAGGTCCTGGTGGAGTGCCAGAAGCTGGGCCAGGAGGTCAGCTTTCCGCCCTACACGAACGCGTGGTGGGCCTACCTCCCCCAGTACGGCGGCTACGTGACCAACATCTATATGAGCTCGCCGGGCAATCAGCTCCCCGGCGTGCCCGTCTGTTCCTCATAGGAAGTACCGGACGAGCGGCGGCGGAGGTCTCCTGCGGGACGGACTCCACGGAACCCTTCGCCCCCTCTCCGCGTGCCGTCCCGGACGGATCCGCGCGCCGTCCCGGACGGATCCGCGCGCCGTCCCGGACAGACGGCCGCCCCCGGCCACCGGCGAAATCCAGCCGCCGAACGTCAAACGGCCCGCACGGAGCGCACCCCCGTGGCTATGATGCCCGGCGGCTTGACCAGCCGATCACGGGGGAGGAAGACCTGCAGATGAGTGGTATACTGATTCATTTGCCGTCAGCGCACCGCACGGAGCCGACGACGACCCGACGCCTGGGACCGGGAGAGGCCGCGCGCTTCGGCCGGGGCACGAAGGCCCATCCGGTCGAACTGCTGCTGCCCGATCCGGCCGTCTCCCGGCTCGCCGGGGAGATTCTGGTGGCGGAGGACCACTGGCAGCTCACCAACTACTCCACCACCCACAGTTACCTGGTCGAGAACCCGGAAGGTGCCGGGGAGTACCTGCGGGTCCCGCCGCGCCGGTCGGGGGCGCCGATCCCGTTCGAGTTCGCCCGGGTCGTGCTGCCCACCCGGGGTTCCACGGTGAGCTTCCAGGTGTTCGCGCCCGACCATGTCTACCTCGACGCGGACGATCCCGGCGGCGCCCGGGGCACCCGTACCCTCAACGCGTACTCCCTGGACGAGACGGCCACGTACTTCCTCGTCCTGGTGGCCCTCTGCGAACCGCGGCTGCGCGACGAGTCGGCCGTCTCCGTGCCGACCACCCCGCAGGTCGTGGAACGCATCGGCACCCACCCGGCGCTGACACGGCTGACCGCGCGGGCGGTCAACGCCCATATCGACTACCTGGCCGAGCAGAAGCTGCGGGTGCGCGGACCCCAGGACGTCGGCGCCGCGGGCAGCGGTGCGCGGCGTACCGGCAAGCGCGAGGCCGTGGTCGGCGTCGCGCTGCGCTTCGGCCTGGTCCGCGAGGAGCACCTGGCGCTGCTGCCGTCCCGCACCCCGGGTGCCCCCTTCCCGGAACCACCACGGCCCGGGGGCCACCGGTGAGCGGCGCGGTCGAGAAGTACGACGAGACGGTCGACGGGGCAACAGGCGAACCGGGTCACGGCGGGATCGGCGGGTCGGACGGCGACGGAACCGGCGGGATCGACGGGATCGACGGATCAAGTGGCGGCGGATCGGGTGGCGGCGAAACTGGTGAGACCGGTGAGACCGGTGAGACGGCCGGCCGGATACCCCGGGGTTTTCGCGTGGGCCGTTGGGAGGTGACCGAGCCGATCGCCGACGGCGGTTGGGGACGCGTCTACGAAGGCCGCGACACCACTGCGGGCCCGGTGGGCCCGGCGGACCCGGCGGATGCTGCGGGGGCCGTGGACTCCGCGGGAACCACGGACCCGGCGGGAACCACGGACCCGGCGGGAGCCGCGGAAGGAAGCGGCGAGGCGGGGCGCCGGGTCGCGCTGAAGTTCCTGCCGACCTCGGGGCTGGCTCCCCGGCAGGCCGAACGACTGGCGGAGACGGCGCGGCGCGAGATCGGGTTCGGCAGCCGCGCCCCCCATCCCCGGCTGATGACGCTGCTGGACTCCGTGGTGCTGGGCGACTGCGACGTGCCCGGGCTGGACGGCGCCGTCGTCCTGGTCATGGAGCGGGCCGAGAGCAGCCTGCAGGACCTGCTGGACGCCGCGGACGGCAGCCCCCTGCCGGAGGCGGAACGGCTGCTGACCGAGATCTGCGAGGGGCTGGCCCACCTGCACGGGCTCGGCTGGGTGCACGGCGACCTGAAACCGGACAACGTGCTCATCATGGCGGACGGTTCGGCACGGCTCTCCGACTTCGGTCTCGCCGTCGAGCTGGAGGGGACGCGTGGCACCCACGGGTACATCCCGCCCCTGGGATCGCCGGACTACCTGCCCCCCGAGCGCTGGAGGGCCCCGCTGGACGAACGCGGGGTACAGGTCCGGCCCACCGCGGACGTGTGGGCCCTGGGCGTGATGATCCACCAGCTGTTCAGCGGAGGGGCCTCACCCTTCCCCGGAGCCACCTTCACCGCCCGGGCCTCGGCGGTCCAGGAGTACGCCGAGGGCAGGGCGCCGCTCAGGCTGCACGTCGTGGTGCCGGAGTTCTGGCGCGCCCTGGCGGCCGACTGCCTCCTGCCCGCGCACACCGAGCGTGCGGCGCACACGGCGGAGAGCCTGCTGGAACGCATCCGGGCCGTCGGGCGCGGGGACGCCGGCAGCCCCGCCGTCCGCCCGCGGACCGGCAGGCGGACCGTGGTCCTGGCCACCGGTGCCGCGCTGGTCCTGCTCGGTGCGGGCGGCGGTGCCTGGTGGCAGTGGGGAGGCTCCGGCGGCGACTCTCCGGCGTCGCAGGTGCGGCTGACCGTGTACAACGCCGACGACAAGTGCCGCGCCCGCACCGATCGGCATCCGATGTGCAGCCTCGGTCTGGCCATCAAGCCCACCGTGCCGTACGTCCTGGACAACGTCGTGCAGACCCGGGTGTGGCACGGCGACGTCCTCACCGTCGAGTGCGGTCTGGCGCGAGGCGTTCCCGTCGCCGACGAGGCGGGTGCCAGGTCGTCGCGGTGGTACCGGGTGCGGCTGCCCGAGGTGGAGAAGGGCCCGAAGACCGTGCGGACCACCGCCTGGCTGCCCGACGTGCGGACCAGGAGCAGCCCCACCGTCCCCGCCTGCACCGGCTGAGCCGCGACGGCCCGGCTCCGGAGGACCGCCGCGGCGGTCCTCCGGAACAACGGGTCACCGCGGCGGTCCTCAACAGCGGCGGATCGGCGCGCTAGTCCTCGACAGCGGCGGATCGGCGCAGCCGGTTTCAGGAGCACTGGGCGCTGACGCCGCCGGTCTCGTCGCCCTTGAGGTAGATACCGCTGACATAGCCGACGCCGCCCGCGTTCAGCGGCAGGCGGATCCACTTGTCGTTGGTGATGCCCTCGTCGGTCACGCTCTCCCCGACCACCCAGCAGTGCGCCGGGTAGGACTCGTTCGCCTTCACCGAGCTGACGATGCCGCACGACCTGGCCGCACAGGAACGGACGTTGGCATCGGTCCACGCCGTCACCGTCGTAGAACCCTCACCCTCACCGGGCGTGCACGGCAGTCCGACTCCGCGGTCGCCCAGGTAGGGGACCGGGTCGATGCCCCGGATCGTGGTGGAGGTGCCGACCCGCACCCGCAGATGCAGGTGGACGCCGGTGGAGTCGCCCTCGCTGCCCATCAGGGCGATGCGCTGACCGGCCGACACCTGCTGGCCGACGGAGACGTCCCGCTGATACATGTGGCCGTACTCGGTCACGGTGCCGTCAGAATGCAGGATGCGGATCCACTGGCCGTAGCCCTGAGCCGGACCGGAGGCGATGACCTCGCCGGCGCCGACCGCGTAGATCGGGGTGCCGAGCGAGTTCGCGATGTCGACGCCGTCGTGAGAGCTGCTGTAGCCCTGACTGACCACACCGGCGGCCGGGCAGGAGCCGGCGAAGGCGGTGGCAGCGGTGCCGGCGCCGGTAGGGCTGTTCGTCGCCGCGTGGCCGGAGGTGGCCGCCGCGAGGGGCAGCAACAGGGCCGCGGCGGCCACCAGGCCGGCCCGCAGGTTCATGCCGCGCAGACCAAGACGCACGTGGGTTCCTCCCGTGAGGTGGCGGCTTCCGACGAGCCGCGGGGTGCAGTGGTCCGGTCCCTGCCCGCTGTGGGACGGGGACCGGGGGCCGGACCACGGACCCTAGGCGCGCGGCGGTCCCCCGGGGCATCCGGAAGTTTACGGAGAGACGTTGCCCACAAAGGGCGGTACTCCTGGACCGTCGTCCGCATCCACCGAGACCGAGGGGGAATCCGTGCGTGCCGTATCCGCGCGTACCAAGTGGCGTACGCCGCTGTGGAGAACGCAGGTTCTGTGTCTGCTGCTCGTCCTGACGGGCCTGACGGTGCCGCCCGCCGCGGCGCAGGACCAGAAACGTCAGGACAGCTGGCGCATCGACCTGACGGGGCCGGAGGCCGACCGGGGCAACGTCGCCCGCCGTCCGGACGGGATCACCGTCGAGGACAGCTCGGTCCGGACACCGTCGGTGCCCGGCGCCTCCCATGCCGTCTACACGTCGCCCGGCAGGAGCCTCGGCCGTCAGCTCACGGCGTTCACCGTGCGGACCGAGGCCGAGGTCCCCACCGGTACCAGGGTGCGGACCGAGATCCGGGGCAGCAACCACCCCGGCACCTGGACGCAGTGGCGGGCCGCGGACGGAGCCGGCGCGGTCCGGCTGCCGCAGGCGGTCTCCCTCCTCCAGATCCGGCTCACCCTGAGCGGCGTCCCCGGCGGGTCGTCACCCACCGTCCGAGGCGTCACCGTCGCCGCGGCGGCCGAGCAGCCCGCGCCGCAGCAGGTCCCGGAGAACGGCATGTCGGCCGCCGCGTCGGGTCCCACCTACCGGTTGTTCGCCACGCGGGAGGGCCTCACCGGGGGGACCACCGCCAACGGTCACGTCATCCAATCCCGCGACCACTTCGTGGCCCTGCCCTCGCGGCGGATGCTGGCGACCAACGGCGGACACGAGTACCAGGTGCGTCTGTGCTACCAGGGGCGTTGTGAGACCGCGCCCGTGTGGGACGTCGGCCCGTGGAACACCCGGGACGACTACTGGAACCCGCCCGCGCAACGGGAGATGTGGCGGGACCTGCCGCAGGGCACTCCCGAGGCCCAGGCGGCGTACCTCAACGGCTACAACGGCGGGCTCGACGAGTTCGGCCGACGGGCCGCCAACCCGGCCGGCATCGACGTCGCGGACGGCACCTTCTGGGACGGCCTCGGCATGACCGACAACGACTGGGTGGACGTCACCTTCATGCCGGACGGTGGGGGTGAGGGTTCTACGACGGTGACGGCGTGGACCGATGCCAACGTCCGTTCCTGTGCGGCCAGGTCGTGCGGCATCGTCAGCTCGGTGAAGGCGAACGAGTCCTACCCGGCGCACTGCTGGGTGGTCGGGGAGAGCGTGACCGACGAGGGCATCACCAACGACAAGTGGATCCGCCTGCCGCTGAACGCGGGCGGCGTCGGCTATGTCAGCGGCATCTACCTCAAGGGCGACGAGACCGGCGGCGTCAGCACCCGGTGCTCCTGAAACCGGCCGAATGCGCGCTGTCGCCGGGTCCCGGTCCGTGAGGCCGGGGCCCGGCGGGGTCGGGTTGGTAGGTAAGTAGATCAGTCGGTCCGTCGGCGGGCGCCGGTGCGGGTTCGGGTGCGGGTGCGGGCACTGTCGAGGCTGTCAGGGGGCGAGGATTATCTTGCCGACGGCGGGGCGGCCGGAGGACTCCGCCATCTCCATGGCCTCGGCGGCCTGGGCCAGCGGGAAGCGGGCGGCGATCTTTGCGGTGAGCACGCCGTCGCGCAGCAGGCCGAAGACGTGGGTGAGGTCGGTGCGCGTCCGGGCCCGGAACGCCTCGCGCCTGGCCGAGTCCGGCTTGCCGGAGCCCGCCCAGATGTCGTAGAAGCCCGCGTGCCTGCGTGTGGGCAGGTAGTTCCAGAACGCCAGCTTGGCCAGCAGCGGCAGGAAGTCGAGCAGTACGGGACGGGTGTCGTCGAGCGCGGCCGCGATGCTGTACGAGACCAGCGTGCCGGTGCGGTTGAGCAGTCGGTAGGAGAGGCTGACGCTTGCGCCGCCGAGGTGGTCGAACACGGCGTCCACGCCGTCGGGGGCCAGTTCCCGGACGCGGGCGGCGAGGTCCGGGTCCCGGTAGTCGATCGGCTCCACGCCCAGGGTGCGCAGCGCCTCGTGGTGGCGCGAGCCGGCCGTGCCGATCACGCGGGCGCCGGCGTCCCGGGCGAGTTGCACCAGGACCGAGCCCACGCCGCCGGCGGCGCCCGTCACGAGCACGGTCTGCCCGGCCCGCACCTTCGCGCGGCGGTGCAGCATCTGGTAGGCGGTCAGGCCGTTGACGATCAGTGTTTCCGCCTCGTCGGGGCCGATTCCCTCAGGTACCTCCACCAGGTCGGCGGCGGTCAGCAGGACGGCGGTGGCCCAGCCGCCGGTCTTGGTCAGCGCGGCCACCCGTCGGCCGAGCAGGGCGGGGTCCACACCGGGGCCGACGGCCTCGACGACGCCGACAAGGTCGTAGCCGGGCACGAACGGAAACGCGGGCTGGCCGTAGTAGCGGCCTCTGCGCATCGCGCTCTCGGCGAAGGACACGGCGGTCGATTCAACGCGCACCAGGGCCTGACCGGCGGCCGGCGACGGCAGTGCGCGCTGGACCAGTTGCAGGCCGGACGGCGCGACCTTGCCCGGCAGCACCACCTCGGTGGCGGTCACGGTGGTCTCGTCGGTGGCATTCGTCTCGGTCATGGCCGATCCCTTCAAAGCATTGCGACTATTCGTCACTCTGTTAATGGTCGTAACTATGCATCGATCTATCGTGTTGCGTCAACCGATAAGTCAACCGGCGGCTCGGCGCACGAGCCCTCCCACGGCTCCGGCATCGATCGCGTCGCGGACCGCATCGCATCGCATCAGAGCCGTGGCCGGTCGATGCGTTACGGCTCGTCGCATGATGTCGAGGCGTCAGTACTTGCGTGGTCCGTTACGATGCGACGGTGACTAACGAAACGCGGACGGTGAGCAGGCGCGAGCGGCTACGGGCCCAGACGTTCCAGGAGATCGAGGAGGCGTCGTTCGCGATCATCGACGCGGAGGGCGTACAGGCGTTGTCGATCGCGGCGCTGGCCCGGAGCATGGCGATGTCCGCACCGGCGGTCTACCGCTACTTCGCGTCGCGGGACGCCCTGGTGGCGCACCTGGTGACGCTCTCCTACCAGCAACTCGCCGCGGCGATGAGCCAGGCCGCGGAGGGCGGCAGGAAGGCGCCGGCCACGCGGGTACGGCTGATCGTCACCGCGTACCGCGACTGGGCGCTGCGGTACCGGCGGCGTTACGGAATGCTGTTCGGTGAGCGGACCGGCGACGTGCCCGGCGAGGTCACCGCGCGGACCCCGCTGGATCAGGCGATGGCGCTGCTCGTGGACCTGCTCGCGGCCGTCCAGGACCCCGCGTCGGCGGACGGCACCAGCGGCGACCGTACGCTGGACGGGCAACTGCGGCGGTGGGCCCGTACGCAGGAACGGGCGGACACCGCGCCGGTCCTGGCCCGCGCCGCCATCCTGATCTGGACGCGGGTCCACGGGATCGTGAGCCTCGAACTCACCGGCGTCTTCGACGACCGGACGATCGAGGCGCAGCGCCTGATCGACCTGGAGATCGACGACGCCGTCCGGTCCCTGAGGCCGACCGGCCCCTGAACAACCGGCGAAGGTGAAGACGAGGGCGAAGAGAGACGGCGTCGGCGTGGGCGTGGGCGTGGGCGAGTACCTCCAAGAGGTCCTCGGCGAGTTCCGGGATACCCTCGCAGCCTTTGCGTGATCAACCAGTTGTTCCGGGGGGAACCATGGGGATGCCCGAACGCCGGTTCGTCCGTCCGTCCGTGTCGCGGAGAGTGGCGGGTGCGGGCCTTGGAATCGTGTTGCTCGGCGGGGGAACCGGAGCCTGCGGCACCGGCACCGGGAGTGGAACCGGCGCGGCCGCGAAGGAAGCGGCGCCGGTCCTGACGCCCGCCGAGGCCGTGGCGAAGGCCGCGGAGGACTCCGACGACATCACGTCCCTTCATTACCGCATCACCGGGTCCGTGCCGGAGAGGGGACGGCTGACGGCCGAGGCGTTCATGAGGACGGCACCGTTGGCCATGAGCATGAAAATGACCACCTCGGCCCTGCGTGCGAAGGGTCCGATGAAGGTCCGGTACGTCGGCAGGACGCTGTACGTCGGCGGCAGTGCGATCGACGTCGTGAAGTCGGGCGCCACAGGGGTGGACACCGAGGAGCTGGGCGACAAGGACTGGCTCCGTCTCGGACCGGCGACCTGGGGCCGTTACTCCGTCGACAACAACACCTACAAGATGCTGCCCCGTCAGATCGAGGGCAGCCCGATCACGCAGTCCACGCTTCTGACCGGCTCCAAGAACGTGCGGAAGGTCGGAGCCGAGACGATCCACGGCGCCCGGACCACGCACTACAGAGGAACGGTCACCGGTGAGGGCATGCGCGCCGCCAGGGACACCGCCAAGGGCAAGACGGCCCGGGAGCGCCAGATCAACAGCCTCGATCAGTTCCTGGGGCTGTGGCTCGACAAGTCACTCACCATGGACCTCTGGATCGACGAGGACGGGCGCGCCAAGCGGTTCCACCTGTTCGGCGACTCCTACAAGGCGCGCTACAGCGCCGCCGGGAAGCCGCTCAAGCCGACCGTCGGCGAGCCGGTCGACATGACCGTCACCTTCCTCGCGGTCAATGAGCCGGTCGCCATCACAGCCCCGCCGGCCGGTGACACCGCCGATCTCGGCGCGCTGCTGGGCGCACCGGCGCAGAGCGGGTGAAGCCGCACATAAGGCACTGAGCAGGGCCGTGGGAGGACAGGGCATTGCTCCCCTTCGCCCACGGTGCGAGGCTCTTGGGACTTTGCATGTCCACAGCTGACAGGGGTTCGTCATGGCACTGTTCGGAAACGCCCATACCGTCGACCCGGGCAAGGCCCAGAACGACTACGCGCGGCTGCTCGGGCACGACGAGCAGGTGCACGCCGCCTTCCAGTTGATACGCGACACCATCCTGTTCACCGACCGGCGTCTCATCCTGGTCGACAAGCAGGGCATCACCGGGAAGAAGACCGAGTACCACTCGGTGCCGTACCGCAGCATCACGCACTTCGCCGTCGAGACCGCCGGGACCTTCGATCTGGACGCCGAGCTGAAGATCTGGATCTCCGGCACGCCCACGCCCATCGAGAAGACCTTCACCAAGGGCGTCGACATCTACGAGGTCCAGGCCATCCTCACCCAGTTCGTGGCGCGCTGAGCCGTACCGGTCCCAGTCCCCGCGCCAAGGCCAGCGTCACGGTGACCGAGGCCGCCGCCGTCGCCGTCATCGCCGTTGCCGGGGACGTGAGTTGAGCGAGCGTGCCCGCCAGCGCCGCGCCCGTCCCCTGCGCGGCCAGCATTCCCGACGAGTGCAACCCCAGCGCGTGGCCCGCCAGTTCGGGCGGGGTCAGCGCCATGAGGCGTTCCTGTTGGAGCAGGCTCGCGGCGAAGCCCACCGAGGCCAGGGCCGCGAGCGCCGCGGCGACGGGCGGGCCGGGGCGCAGGGCGAACAGCAGGTACGGGGCCGCCAGGAGCAGGAGCAGCGGGACCCCGAGCCGGGCGCGCAGGACGGGGCCGGCCAGGCGGGCCACCGCCACGTCCCCGGTCAGCATGCCCAGCGCCGCGCAGGCGAAGAGCAGACCCGCGTGCGCAGGGGCGTAGGAGACGTAGAGGGACTCGCAGCCGACGATCAGGCCGTTGGGGAGCCAGAGCGCCAGGTAGAGGTGGCGGCGCGGGGCCGCGGAGAGCAGGGTCCTGTTCGTGTGCCACGTCGCGCGTACCGAGGGGCGGCCCGTGACCCTCGGCGGGCGCGCGGTCAGCGTGAGGCGGGCGACCGCCGCGGCCGTCGCGTACAGGGCCGCCGCCGTCAGCAGGGCCCCGCGCGGGGACAGGAGCGCAATCAGTACGCCGCCGGTGGCGTACCCCGTGATCTGGGTGACGCCGTTCATCATGTTGAAGACCGAGCGGCCCAGGATGTAGCCGTCCTCGGGGAGGATCTCGTTCAGCAGGCCCCAGCGGACACCGCCGCCCAGGGAGGCCACCAGACCGAGGGCGAGGATCACGGCGAAGAGCGTCCAGAGCGGGGCCGGGAGCGCCAGGAGGGCCGTACCCGCCGCGAACGCCAGGGCCGTGCCCGTCATCGTGGCGCGGGGCGGCAGGCGGTCGGCCGCCGACAGGAGCGTGGTCGCGCCCAGGACCTGTGCGAGCGACGGGCCGAACATCGCCAGGGCCGACAGGAGCGGTGAGTCCGTGGCCCGGTACACCAGGGTGCCGAGCGCGAGGCCGCTCATCGTCTGGGCCGCCACCTGTGCCGAGGAGGTCAGGAAGAGGGGCGTGAACTCCGGTGTACGGAAGAGGGATCCGTACGTCATGGACGTCGTAGAGGACGTAGAGGTCGCAGAGGTCGCAGGCATGGTCCGGAGTCTCGGGCCCGTGCCGGAGCGGGCGTTAGAGTTTCGCGTCCGTGCGAAACCGCAGCGGGACGAAGGAGGGGCGGGAGTGGGCTGGTGGCAGGTCAGTGCGGACACCCTCGCGAGCAGCCGTTTCGTGGTCTCGCCGCTCGCCGAGACCTTCGCCTGTCTGAAGACCCTGCACGTCAAGACGGCCGCGCATCCCGGTGAACGGGCCTGGCTGGCCGCCCATCTGCCGTTCTACACGCGGCGGCTGGCGGACGATCCCGTCACCGCCGCGCTGGTACGGGCCGGGTTCGGACCCGAGTGGATCGCCGACTTCCTCACGCCCACCCCGCGCGGCGAGGAGGACTTCGCCACTGAGGTCGCCCGGGTGCGCGGAGCCTCCCCCGCGGCCGCCCGCGCCCATCTCGCCGTCGCCCTGCGCGGTCCGCTCCCCGCGGTCCTGCGGGACCGCGACGACCTTCCCGACCGCGCCGCCGACCTGCTCACCGACGTGTGGACGCAGACCGTACGCCCCGACTGGCCCCGGCGCCGGCGCGTGCTGGAGGCGGACGTCGTGGCCCGTACCGCCCGGCTGAGCCAGGAGGGCTGGGCGGCCGCGCTCGGCGCGATGCGGCCTGGCATGCGCTGGCTCGGCGGGAACCGCCTGCAGGTCAACCTGCACGAGTATCCGCCCCGCAAGATCTCCGGTGCCGGGCTCGCCTTCGTACCGGTGACGCCGCAACGGCGCGGGTGGGTGTCGTGGGAGGACGGGGAGGAACGGCCGCACCGGTACGCGGTGGTGTACCCGTGCTCGGGCGTGCTGGCGCACGGGGAGCCGCGGGCCGCGTCGGCGTCGGCCGCTCCCGTGTCTGCGTCTGCGTCTGCGTCCGTGCCTGTCCCTGCGTCTGCGTCTGCGTCCGTGCCTGCGGGTCTCGTCGGGCTGCTCGGCGGCGCGCGGGCCGGTGTGCTCGTCCTCCTCGGCTCCCCGATGAGTACGAGCCAGCTGGTCGCCGTCACCGGGCAGGGGCTCGGCTCGGTCGGCCGGCACCTGAAGGTCCTGTTCGACGCGCGGCTGGTGGGGCGGCGGCGCGCGGGGCGGTCGGTCCTCTACTACCGGACGGCCGAGGGTGATGTTCTCGTCGGGGCACAGGGCGGCGGCCCGGCGCCGGGCCGGCCGGGGCTAGCATCCGCTCATGACTACTGACAACGCCACCACCTCCGACGCCACCCCCGGCGCCTCCGTCCTCGACGTCGACATCGATGCGCTGCAGGGGGGTTCCGCGGACCTCGGCCAGTACAAGGGCCGGGCCGTCCTCGTCGTCAACGTGGCGTCCAAGTGCGGACTCACCCCCCAGTACGCGGGTCTGGAGCGGCTGCAGGAGCGGTACGCGGCGCAGGGGTTCACCGTGCTCGGGGTGCCCTGCAACCAGTTCCTGGGGCAGGAGCCCGGCTCGTCCGAGGAGATCGCGGAGTTCTGCTCGGCGACGTACGGCGTGACCTTCCCGCTGACCGAGAAGGTCGAGGTGAACGGGGACGGACGGCACACCCTCTACGAGCGGCTCACCGGTTTCGCGGACGGCGAGGGCCACAGCGGTGACATCCGCTGGAACTTCGAGAAGTTCCTGATCGGCCGGGACGGCACGGTGGTCGCCCGCTTCTCCCCGCAGACCGAGCCGGAGTCGGCCGAGGTCGTGTCGGCGATCGAGACGCACCTCGGCTGAGCGCCGCGGTACTCCGGCCGAGCGCCGCGGTATCCCGGCCGAGGCCCCGGCGCCTCGGCCGAAGGCCCTGGGACCTCGGAAGGCCCTGGGGCCCCGACCGAACGACCCGACCGAGGGGGCCCGGACCTGGCCGAGCGTCCTGACCGCCGGGCGGCCCGGCGGCCAGTCGTCCGGCGGCCAGGCGGCCAGGCGCCCAGCGGCCAGGCGCCCGGCGGCCCGGGGTGCCTACTCCCCGCCCCCGCGGACCTCTTCGCGCAGTTCCTCGGGGCAGCCGGTGCCCCGGGGCAGCTGGTAGGGGGCCGCCAGGCGGTACGTGCCGGCACGGGGCGCCAGCAGCTCCGTCCACCGGTCGCCCTGGGCGTCCTCCTCGGTCTCCATCAGGCAGCCGTTGACGTTGTCGTACGCCTTCGGCTCCCCGTCCTCCCGCTGCTTGGACTCCTCGGTCTCCTGCGGGGGCTTGAGGCTCTTGCCCTGCGCGTCGACCAGCCCGAGCCACGGCGAGTACGGGATCCGGATGAGCACCCGGCCCGCCCGCTTCACCTCCAGCGTCACCTCGCCCTGCTCGGCGCGGGTGACGACGGCCGGCGGGTCCGCCATCGGGGTGGGGTCGGTGACCTCGAAGAGCTGCCAGTTGGCGTCGCCCCAGACCTGCTTCAGGTACGGCATCCCGCGCTGGACCAGCTCACGCTCGCGCTCGCCGCCGTCGCCGTCGGGCTCGCCCTTGGGGACGACGACGTAGTGGACGGCCCAGCGCTGCAGCCACTCGTGGTAGTTCGCGGAGTTGAGGGTGTCGTCGTAGAAGAGCGGGTTGCGCTCCATGTCCGCCTGCCGGTTCCAGCCGCGGGCCAGGTTGACGTACGGGGCGAGGGCGGACGCCTCCCGGTGGGAGCGGGCCGGTACGACCTCGACGCGGCCCTTCTCGGCACCGACCACCTGGAGCTGGTTGACGAGGGGGGCCAGTTCGCGGGCCCAGGACGCGGCGGGCGTCGTGTGCACGATGTCGTCCACGGCCTTGAAGCCGATCCAGGCGTTCATGCCGATGAAGGCCACCACGATCGCGTACCACTTGCGTGAGCGCGGCGCCGTGAACGGCAGCGCGGCGATCAGCGCGACGCCCGCCAGCAGCATCGGCAGGCGGCTGATGTTGGAGCCGATCTGCGAGTTGATCAGCCAGACGAGCAGGACGGCGAGGCCGTACACCGCCGACGTGATGCGGACCGTCTTCCACTCCTCGGGGACGAGGAGGAAGACCAGCACCGCGTACGTGAACGGCAGCAGGACCGACGCGAACATCATCGGCTGCGTACCGGAGAAGGGGAACATCCAGGCCGAGACGCCCACGACGGCGGCGGGCGCGAGGCCCAGCGCCCACGCGCCCGGGCGGCGCTTCTGCAGGAACAGCGCCACGGCGACGAAGCCGACGAAGAGGCCGGCCACCGGGGACGCGGCGGTCGCCGCCGCGGCGAGGGGGGCGGCGCACAGGGCCTTGGCCCAGCGCTTGTAACGCCACCGGTACGGCCAGCAGAAGACGACGGCGGCCGCACCGAGCGCGAAGACCATGCCGAGGCCGAAGGTCACCCGGCCCGAGGCCGCGTTGCACAGCAGCGCGAACACTCCGGCGAGGGCCGGCCACACCGGGTTCCGTACGGCCCGGCTGCGCATCAGCACCAGCGTGAGGAGGCCGGCGGAGAGCGTCCCCGCGACCATCATCGTCGTCCGCACGCCGAGCACGGCCATCAGGTACGGGGACACCACGCTGTACGACACCGGGTGCATGCCGCCGTACCAGGCCAGGTTGTACGCCGAACCCGGGTTGCGTCCCACGAACTCCGCCCACGCGTCCTGCGCCGCGAGGTCGCCCCCGCTGTTCGCGAACGTGAAGAACCAGATGATGTGGAGCACGCCGGAGAGGGCGGTGGCCAGGACCGCGGGGTGGCGCAGGAAACGGCGCAGACGGGTGCCGGAGCCACCACCGTCCGCGTCTCGGGTGTCCAAATCACTGCCGTCCGCGTCGCGGGGGCCGGCCTCCGCGTCCGGGGTGTCGCCGCGGGACTCGTCGTCCGCGTCCCGGGCGCCGGGAGGCGCGCCGGTCCCGGGGGTCCCCCCGGGCAGGTCGGCGGCCGGGTCGGTGCCCCGGTCGGCGGCCGGGCCGGGGTTGTCGGCGTGCCGTGTACGCACGCCTATTCGCGGGCCGGCCTCGCGGCCCGGCTCGGCGTCGTCGGCGTGGGTCGGCTCCGCTGTCGCCACGTGCTGGCACTCCCGTGTCCCGTTGTTCCACTCTCGGCCGGGCCCCGCGGCGGGCGGCGTTGCCCCATCCGCGCGACGCTAGCACGCACCCCGCAGGACGGGCCCCGGGTGGGGTTCCGTCGGCGGGGTGCGGCCGGTCCGGCTGCTTCCGGGGGCGTACGCCCCCGACCCGGCCGGCCCCTCGGGCGTACGCCCCCGTCGGGCCGCCCGGGTCAGGCCGCCTGGTCAGGCCACCCTGGTCAGTTTGGCGCCGAATCCCGGTTCGGTGAGGTCCGACCGGAGCGCGACCGGAACCTCGACCGCGTCGCCCGTCGTACCGCCGCCGACGCTCAGCGAGCCGACCTCGGTTCCCGCCTTCGCCTCGTGCGGGATCGCCTTGCCGTCCTCGTCCAGCTTCAGCTTCACCGTCTTGCCGGCCCAGCCCACCGCGGAGACGTCCTTGGTGGCGACGACCGGCGTACGGCCGCCGAGCCCGTCGTCCACGTACCCCACGACGTCGCCCTTCTTCAGGATCTTCCGCGAGGTCAGCGCCTCCTGGGCGGCGATCATCGCCGTCTTGCTGACCGCGTTGACCGTGTCGATGATCGGCGGCGTGTGCTGGCCGAGGACCGCGCCGACGACGATGACGTTCTCGCCGCCGACCTCCTGGGTGGCGGCGAACAGCAGGTTGCCGCCGGCCTTGGTGGTCGAGCCGGTCTTGATGCCGATGGCGTTGTTGTACGGCACCAGGCGGTTGTAGTTGTCCCACTTCCTGCCGGACGGGTCCGTCCAGGTCGGCAGCTTGGTGATGTCGACCAGGGCCTTGATCCGCACCAGCTCGTTGCCGAGCTTCACCTGGTCCTCGGCGGTGGAGACCGTGGTCTCCTTCAGCCCGGAGGGGTCGGTGTAGGTGGTGTTCTTCATCCCGAGGTCCTTGGCGGCGGCGTTCATCTTCTCGGTGAACTTCGCCTCGGAACCCGCGTCCCAACGGGCCAGCAGACGGGCCACGTTGTTCGCCGAGGGGATCATGATCGCCGCGATGGCGTCCTTCTCGGTGAGGGTGTCGCCGTCCTTGATGGTGTTGAGGGTCGACTCGCCCTGCGCGTCGTAGCCGCCCTCCTTCTCCGCCTTCGCGTCGACGGGGATCTTCGCGCCGTCCGCGCCGGCCTTCAGCGGGTGCTCCTTGAGGATCACGTACGCCGTCATGGCCTTGGCGACCGAGCCGATCGCGACGGGCTCCTGATCCCCGAACGAGTCGACCGTGCCGAGGCCGTTGACGTCCATCCAGCCCTGGCCCTCCTCGGGCCACGGCAGGGAGACCTTGCTGCCCTCGAAGGCGTAGGACTCGTCGGCGGTCAGGGTGAGGGTGGGCGTGGGCAGCGGACGCACGGCCTGTACCACTGCAAACACCACGGCCAGCAGGAGTACCAGCGGGGTCCAGATCTTGACCCGGCGCACGATCGTACGCACCGGGGTCTGGCGGGGCAGCGGCGTGTTCGTCAGCTCGGCCAGCAGGTCCAGCGGCGGCCGCGGCGGAAGAGGCTGCTGCGAGGTCCGCTCGGGCCCGACCTGCGGCACGACGGCGGTCTCGGAGGCCGGCGCCACCCCGGAGGGACCGGCGGGCCCGGCGGGCTTCGCCTTCGGCGGGGCGGGCTCGTCGAGCGGCTTGAGCGCGACGAACCGACTGGTCCGCTCGGCTTCGGCCGGGCCCTCGCCACGGCCGTCCGCCTTGCCGTCGGTCGCCTTGTCGCCGTCCGCCTTGCCGTCGGCTGCCTCGCCGCCGGTCGCCTCGCCGCCGGTCGCCTTGCCGCCGGTCTTCGCTGCGGTGCCGGTGCCTGTGCCGGAGTCCGGCTCGGCAGCCGACTCGGCGCCGGTCGGGGTGTCCACGCCCGCGCCCGGCTTTCCGGCGGGCTCGTCGCCCCCGGCCTTCGCGGCGCCGCCCAGCTTGAGCATGGCCGTGGGCCGGTCCACGGCGGGGGGCCGCTTGAAGATGGCGGTGGCCTGGTCGGCGGGGTGACCGCGCTCGGTGTCGGTGTCGGTGTCGGCAGCCGCGTCCTCGTCGGGCGCGGGGGCAGGCTTCCGAGCGGCGTCCGCGCCGGCCCCGGAGGCCGACTTCGCGGCGGGGGCCTTGTCGCCGTCGGAGGCGGCCCGAGCCGCGCTCTTCGGGGCCCCGGCCGTGGAGGCTGCCGCTTCGGGCACACCCTCCTCGGGCTTGACGTCAGCCTTCACAGCAGCGGTGCTCCGGTCGGCGGCAGGGGTTTCACCCTTGGGTTCGGCGTCGGCCTTCGCGGCGGCGCCCTGGTCGGTGGCAGAGGTTCCGGCGTCGAGGCGGACGTCGACGTCCGGATCGGCGTCGGTCCCCGGGTCGGTGCCGGTCTCCGGGACGGCGTCCTCGGCCGGGATGTCCGTCTCGGCGGCGTCCGGCAGCGCGGCGTCCCGCGGAGCGCGCTTCGCCTGCGCGGTCCCGTCCGCGGCCACGGCCTTGGCTCCGGCTCCGGCTCCGGCTCCGGCTCCGGCAGCGGTTCCGGCTCCGGTGTCAGTCTTCGGCGCGGACTTCGCCGCGCCCGCCGCCTCGCCGGGAAGCTTCGACTCGGCGTCGGCATCGGCATCGGTGTCGACATCGGTGTCAGCGTCGGCGTCGCCGCCGGGCTTCGCGGTGGTCCCGGTCGCGGTCCGCGCGGCCGGAACCGACTCGACGTCCTCGGCCGGTACGTCCGCCTCGACGGCATCCACGGACTCGGAGCCCGCATCCGTACCCGAACCCGCACCCGGACCCGCGAGCGAGCCGCCCGGCGCGGCATCGCCGGCAGCAGCGTCCTCCGCCGATGCCGACACGCCAGGAACGGCGTCCTGCGGCTCGGCGTCCGAGCCCGCGGAGCCGGAGTCACCACCGAGGTCTCCCCCGTCCGCCTTCGAGCCCGCGTCATCCGCGTCGGGGCCGGAACCGCCGGCGGAGTCGCGGCCGGTCGAGCCCCGGCCCGCACCCCGCGCTCCCGGTTTCCCGCCCGCGTCCGCGCCGGCGCCCTCAGGGGCGCCTCCAGGCGCCTCCTCGTCCGCCGTGGCGGCCAGGGCCGCCGCCGCGCCCCGCAGGCGCCCGTCACCGCCTCCGGCGCCCTTCCCGGTGCCGCCGCCGGTCGGCTCCGGCTTCGCAGAACCGTCACTCCCCTGCGGACTCCCGGCATCCGGCTCCTCGGCCCCGGCGGCGGAACCGGCGGAACTCGCCGCCTCCGTGACACGCCTCGTCGAGAAGACCGCCGTCGCCGTGTCCGGCCGGCCGGCCGCCGGACCGGTGTCCGTCCGGGCCGCGGCCGTCACCGGGTCCCGGGACACCGCCAGGCGCGGATCCGGAACCGACGCCTTGCTCCCCGACGTCGGCTCTGCCGACGACTCGTGCTGCTTCGACCTGTCGGGGAACTCGCCCGCCACCGATGCCTCCTCCGTGCGCCACACACCGTGCGCCCAACCGAACCATGAACTCGAAAAGAACCAGAAAAACAGTGCACGCGGGACCCGGCCACCTGTGTCCGAACCGTGTACCAGTGTCCTGTGTGCGGGGTTGACCCCTGCGGTAGACGAGAACGACATATCTACTGGTTCCGCTACGAACCGGTCACGTGCTCTCGACAGACCAATGTGAGAGGGGTCACCCTGTCATTCATCCACGCGGGGAGGCATGGATGGGCAGGAGCCGCAGAACACTTCCGGAGGAGCTTCTGCTGCTGGCGTTGGACCCGACCACGGGTACCACCGCACAGCCGCAGTCGCTCGACCTCGGTCTGGCCGGAGCACAGCTAGTGGAGCTGGCGCTGGCCGGACGGATAGCCCCAGACGGGGATCGTATCGCCGTGGTGGCACCACGGCCGACCGGAGATCCGACCTTGGACTGTGCGCTGGAACTACTCCGCAGGCGGGGTGCTCCAGTACGCGCTGTGAACTGGATCGGCGGGCCCCGACTGGGGTTGCGCCAGACATATCTCTCGCATCTGGAACGGTGCGGCATGGTTCATGCCGTGGCGGGACAGATGTGCGGGGTGCTTCCGACGACTCGCTACCAGGCGACCGACACGGAGATCAGCCGGGAGATCAGGAACCGGCTGGACAACGCGATCCGCACCGGCGTCCCGCCGGATCCGCGGACCGCCGCACTGGCCGCGCTGGCGCATGCCGTCGGCCTGGGCAAGCACCTCTACCCAGGGAACGAAGGGCGTTCGTCGCGCTCCCGCCTCCGGGACCTGATCAGGCACGACCCCATGGGCGGCCTCGTGGCTCACGCCGTGATGGACGTCCAGAACGGTGTGGCCGCTCAGCCACGCCGCAGCCCGGCCCCGCCGGCCGGCCGTCAGGCCGCCCCAGGAGCCGGACCCGCATCGGAGCCCGCCAGGGGCATTCCCATGCAACCGCACCGCGGTTCGATGGCGCGCGCCGTGGCCCACTGAGTCACCGGTCCACGGCACCTCCGGCACGACCGCAGCACAGAAGTACCGAACGACCGACAACCGCAGCAACTCCGCAGCACCCACCGTGCACCACGCCTCGCGCGTCACGCACGATCAGCGCCGCACCGCAGTCCCCAGGATCCGGTTCGGGAGCCGCTGGACCGCGCGGGGTGACGGGCCGTACGTCCGGACGACGACATGGCCCGCCGCCCCGCGCGGCCGCATGTCCGTGGCCGTTCCCCCACTCGCCGTCGGTCCCACGGCCACGGACATGGACACGGCCGCTCGCCGTCACCTCCATGTTCACGCCCCGCCCTACGGACCGCCAGATGGCGCGAAGTGGCGAGAGGTGGCGAGACGTGGCGACAAGTGGTGCGTACGCACCGCATATCCGCTGTTCCGTAGCGGCGGCGAGCGCCTTGGTGGCAATCTGCTCAACAGCAGATACGCAAAGTACAGGCAGTCCGCAGCCGGAGGTGCACGTCCCGTGGCGTCCAACGTCAATCCCACCGTCAGGCGTCGCCGGCTGGGCCAGGAGCTGCGACGGCTCCGGGAGCTCAAGGGCATGACGGCCGAAGAGGTGGCCGAGCGGCTGCTCGTCTCGCAGTCGAAGATCAGCCGTCTGGAGAACGGGCGGCGCAGCATCAGCCAGCGCGACGTCCGCGATCTGTGCGGGGTGTACGAGGTCGAGGACGTCCGGATCGTCGACTCGCTGATGCAGATGGCCAAGGACTCCCGTCAGCAGGGCTGGTGGCACTCCTTCGGCGACATCCCCTACAGCGTCTACATCGGTCTGGAGACCGACGCGGCGAGCCTGCGCGTGTACGACCCGCTGGTCGTACCGGGCCTGCTGCAGACCCGTCCGTACGCCGAGGCCCTGATCCAGGGCGCGCTCCCGGAGGCCGCGGCCGGCGACATCGACAAGCGCGTGCAGGTGCGGCTGCGCCGACAGGAACGTATCTCCGACCCGGAGAACCCGCTGCGGCTGTGGGCCGTCCTCGACGAGGCGGCGCTGCGCAGGACCGTCGGCAACAAGCAGGTCATGATCGAGCAGTTGGAGCACCTGGTCGAGATGTCGCACGTGCCGCACGTGACGGTGCAGGTCATCCCGTTCACGATGGGCGCGCACCCCGGGGTGAGCGGTCAGTACGCGATCCTCGAGTTCCCGGACGCGGCC
The DNA here is from genome assembly GCF_030817535.1 of Streptomyces sp. V3I8. NCBI lineage: Bacteria > Bacillati > Actinomycetota > Actinomycetes > Kitasatosporales > Streptomycetaceae > Streptomyces > Streptomyces sp. V3I8. The sequence goes on from NZ_JAUSZL010000002.1 coordinate 3,774,172, forward strand.
GACTCCAGCGTGGTCTACATCGAGGGCGTCACCAGCGACCTTTACCTGGAGAAGGCGAACGACGTCCAGAAGTACAGCGTGATGTACGAGCATCTGCGGGCGCAGGCGCTCAACGCCGACCAGTCCCGTGAGTTCATCGCGGATGTCATGAAGGACTACGCCCACTGACACGAAGGGCTACGCGCACCGAGGTGACGCGGGGCCGGTTTTGAGCGCTCCGAGGCTCCGCGAGAAGAGAGGGGCGGACCATACACCCTCTACCTATTACTGCGGAAGACTCGGCTGGCATATGTCACTCGGACGAGTGAATAGTCGCTTCGCGCAAGGAAGTTGGCGAGTAGCGTCGATCACGCCAAGGGGCAACAACCTTGGCGCAATCCGAACCGCGGGTTCCGGAAGGAACCCGCAACTCGGTGACAGGCACTCAAAAACCGGCCAGCGGAGCGAACATGCCGATCATGCAAGGTGCCACGGACACGTGGACGAAGTCTTCGTACTCACAGGGGAACGGCGCGTGCGTCGAGGTGCGGTCCCCCGTCCTGGCGGCGATGGCCGTCCGCGACTCCAAGGTCGCCGAAGGCCCCACGCTGGCCTTCCCGGCGGAGTCGTGGAACGCCTTCGTGGCAGAAGTGAGCCGGGGCGCCGTCTGACAGGGACAGCCGCCTGACAGGGACAAAGGCCCCGTACGGACGGGGACCTCGCACAGCAGGAGCCGCAGAAGTCCCGGACACCACTTCTTCTCCTCCTTCCACTGTTTCCACCACTACTCCTGGCATTGCACCTACCACCGCAACTTCATCGACAACTTCACCGACAACTTCATACGTTTCACGAAAGAGCCCTCTCGACCGGCCCGCCGTCCTGGCCGAGGGGGCTCGGCCCTGTCCGCACCTTTGCCTTGCCGACCGACAAATATGATCAGTCGGTTCACTGTTCGCATACCGTTCCGGCTTTCAACCGACCGTTCCTGTTCGATTACAGTGCTGACTTGTCGGCTGTACCGAAGGAATCGGATCGGGAACTCAGGAGGCCTCGGTGGGTGCGAATGCCGGTGCCGTCTGGGGCCGTGCCGAACAGCAGGACTTCCGCAGCCGGGTGCGCGGCACGCTCCTCGGCGCAGCGGTGGGCGACGCGCTCGGTTCGCCCGTCGACGGCCTCTCGATGGAGCTGATCCGGGCGGCGCACGGCGCCGAAGGACTCACCGACCTGGCCCGGGGGTTCGGCAGGCGCGGAGCCGTCTCGCACCTCACCCAGCTGACCCTGTTCTCGCTCGACGGCCTGATACGGGCCCAGGTGCGCCGTGACACCGGCGCCTGGCACCCGCCGACGGACCTGCACCGCGCCTATCTGCGGTGGGCCGCCACCCAACGCGACTGGGGCCCGGACGAGCGGCGCAAGGAGGACGGCTGGCTGGCCCGCGAGGAATGGCTGTACGCACGCCGTGAGCCGACCCGCGCCTGTCTGCTCGGCCTCGGCGACGAGACGATGGGCACGCTGGACGCGCCGAAGAACCCGGACGAGCGAGGCGTCGAGGCCGCGGCCCGCTCCGCGCCGTTCGGGCTGCTCGTCGGCTGGGAGCCACAGCTCGTCATGCAACTCGCGGTGGAGTGCGCGGCGCAGACCCACGGCCACCCGCTGGGCTATCTGTCGGCCGGGGCGTACGCCGTCATCGTGCACGGGCTCGCACGCGGGGAGAGTCTGGACACCGCCGTCCAGCGGGCGTTGCAGCAGCTGGCCCCGCGCCCGGGGCAGCAGCCCGTCGCCGAGGCGCTGCAGCGGGCCCTGGGGGCGGTACGGCAGGGCATGCCGTCCCCGGCCCGGGTGGAGGACCTGGCCGGGAACGGGACGGCCGAGGGGCTGCTCTCGGTGGCCGTGTACTGCGCACTGGTCGGCGAGGACACCCGGCACGGACTGTCCCTGTCGGTGAACCACGGCGGCGCGTCGGGCGCCGCCGGGGCGCTCACCGGCGCGCTGCTCGGCGCCCTGCACGGCGAGACGGCGCTGCCGCCGTCCTGGCTGGCCGAGCTGGAGGGCCGCCCCACCATGCTGGTCCTGGCGGACGACTTCGCGATGGAGATGACCCAGGGCCCCGCCCTGCACGGTCCGGCGGGCTCCTCACCGGCCTGGCTGGCCCGCTACCCGCGCGCGTACGCGGCCCTGTCCGGCTCGACCGCCACCCCGGTCACGGCGGGCTGACCGGTCCGGGTGACCGGTCCGGCAGGGGCGGCAGGGGCGGGTGACCGGCAGGACGGCGGGGCGCCCGGTGCGAGCGGCCGCCCCGCCGTCCCCGTGCACGGCTGCGGTCAGTCCTTGGCCGGTGTGCCGACCACGTCGTCCGCCGGGCCGGCCGGAGCCGGTACCGCCGCGGCCGCGGAGCCGCCGTCGTCCGAGTTGATCTTCGCGATGAGCGCGTCCCGTTCCGGGGTGTCCTCCGGCTTCACGTATCCGATGAGGATGTAGAGGACGAGCGAGACCGCGAGCGGGATCGACACCTGGTACTGGAGCGGGACCCCGCCCTCGACGTTCCAGCTGATCGGGTAGTTGACCAGCCAGAAGGTGACCAGTCCGACGCCCCAGCTGATCAGCGCGGCCGTCGGTCCGCTCTTGCGGAACCAGGGGAGCAGGCCCAGCATCAGCGGGATCGCGATCGGGCCCATCAGTCCGGCCACCCACTTGATGACGACGGTGATGATGTCGCCGAAGAAGGCGGAGTCGACCTGGGTCGCGATGGCCATCGACAGGCCGAGGAAGAGCAGCGTGGCGCAGCGCGCGGCCAGCAGCCCCATCCGGGTGTCCCATTCGCGCGCCTTGCGCGAGACCGCGGGCATGATGTCGCGGGTGACGACGGCCGCGATGGCGTTGGCGTCCGAGGAGCACATCGCCATGGTGTGGGAGAAGAACCCGACGATGACCAGGCCCAGCAGCCCGTGCGGCAGCAGGTGTTCGGCCATCAGCGCGTACGAGTCCGCCGGCACGTCGGTCTTGATGATCAGCGGCGCGACCCACATGGGGAAGAACAGCACCAGCGGCCAGACCAGCCAGAGCGAGGCGGACAGGATGCCCGAGCGCGTGGCCGACTTCGCGGAGTCCGTGGCCATGTAGCGCTGGGCCTGGTTCCACATGCCGCCGTTGTACTCGAAGGTCTTGATGAAGAGATAGGCGATCAGGAAGACCATCATGTACGGGCCGGCCAGCAGCTTGGTGTGCCCGTCGAGGGCGGGTTCGTCCCAGACGCTCCACAGGGTGCTGAAGCCGTTCAGCTCGGCCATGACGGCGACGAGCATCGCGACACCGGCGATGAACTGGATGATGAACTGCCCCAGTTCGGTCAGCGCGTCCGCCCAGAGGCCGCCGACCGTGCAGTAGATCGCCGTCACGAAGCCGGTGACCAGGATGCCCGTGTTGAGCGAGACGCCGGTGAAGACGGACAGCAGGGTCGCGATGGCGGCCCACTTGGCGCCCACGTCCACGATCTTCAGCAGGACGCCGGACCAGGCGAGGGCCTGCTGGGTGGGCAGGTCGTAGCGGTTCTTCAGGTACTCCAGCGGCGAGGCCACGTGCAGGCGTGAGCGCACCCGGTTGAGGCGGGGCGCGAACACCTTCGCGCCGATCGCGACGCCGATGGCGATGGGGAAGGACCAGGTGACGTAGGACGTGACGCCGTACGTGTAGGCGATGGCCGCGTACCCGGTGAACATGACCGCGCTGTAGCCGGACATGTGGTGCGAGATGCCCGACAGCCACCACGGCATCTTGCCGCCGGCGGTGAAGAAGTCGCTGACGTTGTCGACCCGTTTGTGGGACCAGACACCGATCGCGACCATCACACCGAAGTAGCCGATGAGCACGGCCCAGTCGAGACCGTTCATATGCCTTCTCCCAGGATCGTCAGGGTCGTGAAGCGCCCGCTCATCGTGGGTTCGATGGCATGACTGCGACAACATCCCGTACGGTCAAGGCGAAGCAAAATAGTTCAGCTTACCGACCTCGGTTCATGTCCATGAATGCGACACGGAAGCTGTCATCGCATCAGCTCCCCCGCGTTGACCAGCAAGGACTGTCCCGTGATCGCCCTCGCCCGGTCCGACGCCAGGAACACCGCGGCGTCCGCCACGTCCCCGTCCGTGGCCAGCTCGGGCAGCGCCATCCGGGAGGACAGCCGCTCCAGCACCTCGGCCTCCGGCACGCCCTCGGTGTGCGCGGTGAACTGCACGTACGCCTGCACCGGCGGGCCCCACATCCAGCCGGGCAGCACGGTGTTCACCCGGATCCGGTGCGGGCCCAGTTCGCGCGCCAGGGAGTACATCGCGCTGGTCAGCGCGCCCTTCGAGGCCGCGTACGCCGCCTGCCGCACCTGGGAGGGGGCGGCGACGGACGACTGCGTCCCGATGACGACCACGGACCCGCCGCGCTCCTTCAGCGCCGGCAGACAGGCGCGGGTCATCCGCAGGGTGCCGAGCAGGTTGACGTCGAGGACGGCCTGCCAGGTGACGAAGTCCGCGTCCTCCAGGCCGCCGAAGCAGCTGTCCCGGGCGGCCACGTGCACGACGGCGTCGAGCCGCCCGAACCGCTCGACCGCGAGCGCGGCGAGCGCCTCGCACCGGCTCTCGTCGGTGATGTCCGTCGCCCGGTACGCGGTGCGGGTGCCGCCGGGGTCGAGTTCGGCGGCGGCCTCGGCGAGGTTCGCCTCCGTACGCGCGCCGAGCACGGCGTTCCCGCCGTCCCGCACGACGGCCGCCGCGACCTGGTGCCCGAGCCCGGCCCCGACCCCCGACACGACGACGGTCTTCCCCTGCAGCAACGACATCACGGACCTCCCGACCCTGGCGCACAATCTGACGGTCCGTCAGAGTAGGCGTGTGCGGGGGACGAAGGAAGAGGGACCGAGAGGGACCGAGAGGGACCGAGAGGTCGAGAGGGAGGAGGGGGAGCGCCGTGCCCGATGACACGCCCGTCGACACGCGCAGCGAGGTGTACGGGGAACTGGCCGCCGCCGGCCCGTACGGAGTGCGTCCCGGCCACGCCCTGATCACGATGGTGGAGCCGCACCCGGGACACGAGCACGCGTACAACCGCTGGTACGAGGACGATCACTACTACGCCGGCGCGATGGCGATGCCCTGGATGTACGCGGGCCGCCGCTGGGTCGCTACCCGGGACCTGCAGCTCCTGCGCGTGCCGGAGAAGTCCGCGGTCGCCCGGCCGGTCACCACCGGCTGCTACCTGTCGACGTACTGGATCACGGAGGGCCGCTACGACGACCACATGAAGTGGACCGTGGGCATCAACAAGCGGCTGAACAGGGACGGGCGGGTCTGTCAGGACCGTACGCACGTCTTCACCGCGTTCCAGGACCACGAGGCGACGGTGTACCGGGACGGGGACGCCGGGCCGCGCGACTTCCACGCGCTGGACCATCCGTACGCGGGGCTGGTGCTGCAGGTCGTGGACGCGCGGTCCCCGGCCGGGCGGGGCGAGTTGCTGGAGTGGCTGCGCTCCCGGTACCTGCCCGAGCGGCTCGCGGGGTCGCCCGCCGCCATGGTCACCGTCTTCCGGCCGACGCCGCTGCCCGGGGACCGGATGTCGTACGTGAAGCAGGTCGAGGGGGTCGGCACGCGGCTGACGCTGCTGTGGTTCCTGGAGGCGGATCCGCGGGAGTGCTGGGAGGAGTGGTTCACCGGGCTGGAGGCGCCGGTGGCCGGGACGGGGCTGGGACGGGTGGAACTGGTGGCGCCGTTCGTGCCGACGGTGCCGGGGACCGACCTGTACGTCGACCGGTTGCGGTGAGCTGGTTTCGGTGAATCGGTTGCGGTGAACCGGTAATCCGGTGGTCTTGCGCGGCATAGATGGTGTCAGGTGTTCGTTGAGCAACACACCTGTCAACGAGGGGACTTGAGGATGGCCGTAGCACGCGCGTTACCGATCACCGCGACCCTGCTCACCGGCACGGTCGCGCTCTACATCACGCTCGTGGCGTTCGGGAACATCACCGACTTCGGCACCAACCAGCAGTTCGTCCAGCATGTGCTCGCCATGGACACCACCTTCAAGGACGACGACCTGATGTGGCGGGCCGTGGAGTCCGAGGGGCTCCAGAACGCCGCGTACGTGGCGATCATCGCGTGGGAGACGGTGGCCGCGCTCGTCCTGATCCTCGGCACGTTCCAGTGGCTGCGACGGGACCACGTCCGGGCCCGGCGGACGTCCACCGTCGGGCTGCTGATGCTGATGCTGCTCTTCGGCGCCGGGTTCATCGCCATCGGCGGTGAGTGGTTCGCCATGTGGCAGTCGGAGGACTGGAACGGGCTGGATGCCGCGATGCGGGTGTTCCTGCTGAGCGGGGTGGTGCTGGTGCTCATCCACCTGCCGGTGGACCGGGACCCGGCCGGGGGCGGCGCCAACGGGGCCCTCTAGCTGATCTGTTCCGTTCGAGGCCGAGCTGTTGGACCACGCCGCCAGGAGGAACCCGTGTCGTACCCGCACCTGCTCACCCCCGCGGAGAAGCTCGCCGACGCGAAGAAGCAGTCGGACCTCCCGCGGATCGTCGTGATCTGCGGCTCCACCCGCTTCATGACCGAGATGGACGAGGCCGATCTGCGGGAGACCGAAGCCGGAAGGATCGTCGTCAAACCGTGCTGCGACATGAAGTCGCCGCACGCGCTTCGGTACGGTCCCGTCGAGGCCGAGGCGCTGAAGGTGCGACTCGGTGATCTGCACCGGGCGAAGATCCGGCTCGCCGACGAGGTGCTCGTGGTCGGCGACCGCATCGGGGACAGCACCCGAGCCGAAATCGCCTACGCCCGGTCGCTGGGCAGGCCCGTGCGGTTCACGCACCCCGAAGCCGACCCTGACGTCTGACCGTCCGCCGCCACCTCGACAAACGGGGCGAGCACGCACTCACGACGTTTCCCGGCGCCGGCGTACAACCCTGTGGCCCCGCTACCGGTCTCCTGTTCGCGGGCCCCACGCGCCATCTGGCCACGAAACCTGCTTCGGCGACCGGACCGCCGGCCGGCCCGCCCTCGCGACCGACAAGGAACCCCACCACTTATGCGTATCCGCGCAACGACCACGCTCGCCACCTTCCTGGTAGCGGGCCTGACCCCCCTCACCCTGCCCGCCGCGGCGGCGAACGCCGCGCCCGCGAAGTACGGCGACGACTTCAACGGCGACGGCTACCGCGACTACGCGTACTCCAGCTTCAGCGCCAGAGGGGGCGGCGGCGTCAGCGTGATCTTCGGGACCGCCACCGGGCCCGGCTCCACACACCAGCGCATCACCCAGGCGAGCTCCGGCGTGCCCGGCGCCGACGAGGCCGACGACATGTTCGGCGAGGTACGGGCCGCCGCGGACTTCGACGGCGACGGATACGGCGACCTCGCGGTGGCGGCGACCGGCGAGAACGGCTTCCAGGGCGCCGTGACCATCCTGTGGGGATCCGCCTCCGGCCTGTCCAAGGGCACGACGCTCCCGAACAAGAACCCTGGCCGCAACAACTACATGGGCAAGGACCTGGCGACCGGCGACTTCAACGGCGACGGCAAGCAGGACCTGGCCGTCATCAACGAAGCCATGACCTACGTCTACCGCGGCCCGCTCAAGCGCTCCGGCACCACCGGCACCGTGACCAAGCTCGACAGGACGACGTCCTTCTACGCCTCGGCCCTGGTCTCCGGCAAGGTCAACGGCGACAAGCCGACCGACCTCGCGATCATCGGTGACGTGGTCGGTTCCGAATCCATCGCCTCCGACGTCTGGTTCATCAAGGGGGGCGCGAGCTCGCTCACCCCGGGCACGAGCCTGCGCCTGGAGTCCCAGTCCGGCGACGGCGGCGAGGGCGAGCGCGGCGGCGACGGCGTCATCGCCGACTTCGACAAGGACGGCTACGGCGACATCGCCATCGGCACGTCCCTCCACTCGAAGCACAAGGGCCGCGTCAGCGTCTGGTACGGCTCGTCCGGCGGCCCGTCCCGAAGCGCCCGCTTCACCCAGTCGACCAGTGGCGTCGCCGGGTCCCCGGAGAACTACGACGAGTTCGGCTCATCCGTCTCGGCGGGCGACGTCAACGGCGACGGCTACGCGGATCTCGCGGTCGGCGTGCGGGGCGAGGACATCGACGGCCGTGACTACGCGGGCGGCGTGCACGTCCTCAAGGGGCGGGCGAGCGGCCTGTCCGGTACCGGCTCGCAGTGGTTCGCCCGCAACACCCCCGGCGTACCGGGGCCGTTGACGGCCAACGATGAGTTCGGTGGTCTGGTACGGCTGCGCGACATCGAGGGTGACAAGACGGCCGACCTGTACGTGAGCGGCCTCGACTCGCTGCGGCTGCCCGGCTCGGCCGGCGGCATCACCACGGCGGGTGCGACGGAATACGACACGGCGCCCATCAGCGGCTTCCTGGAATAAGCCTTCCAGGCGGCCGGGCGCGTCCTCGTTCTGCGTGCCGGTCCGCGGCCGGGCTGTCGTGCGCGTGCGGGCCGGTGGGGGCCGATCGCGCAGTTCCCCGCGCCCCTGAAAGGGCTCAGGTGTCCGGGGTGCCCCTCACGCGGGATCGCATCAGCAGGGCCCAGGGGTAGTCGGGGCGGAGTTCGAGTGCGCGGTCGAGGTCGGCCAGGGCCTCCTCGTCGCGGGCCAGTTCGTGGAGGGACGCTCCGCGGCTCGCCAGCGCCGAGGCGTAGTCGGGCAGGAGCGCGACGGCCCTGCCCAGCTCGGTGACGGCCTCCTCGAAGCGGCCGGCCAGGCGGTAGGCGTCGCCGCGTTCCGACGCGACCCAGGGCGCGTCGGGTGCGGCCCGGACCGCCCGGTCGAGGTCGGCGAACGCCTCGGCCTCCTCGCCCCGGGCGCGGCGCAGACGGGCCCTGCGCACCAGCGCCCACGGGTCGTCCTCCTCGATGCCGAGCGCCCGGTCGAAGTCGGCCAGCGCCTCGTCGTACCGCCCGAGTGCGTGCCGGCACACGGCCCGGCCGGCCAGCGGCCCGGCGGCGGCCGGGTCGAGGGCGACGGCGCGGTCGAAGTCGGCGACGGCCTCCTCGAAGCGGCCCGCCAGCCGGTAGGCCTCCGCGCGCCCGGCGATGATCCACGCGGTGCCGGGCGCCAGTTCGTCCGCCCGGTCGAGGGCGGCCAGCGCGGCCGGGAAGTCGCCCAGCAGGTGGTGGGTGAACCCGCGGCCGTAGTGGGCGCGGGCGAGCCGGGGGTCGAGTTCCAGGGCCCGGTCGTACTCGGCGAGGGCCTGCCGGTACTCCCCGGCGTGGCGCAGTTCCCTGCCCCGCAGGGTGTGCGCCAGGGCCCGGCCGGCCGTGTCGGGTCCGGGCCGGGCGAGGAGCAGGCCCATCGCCCCGGCGATGCCGGACCCGTCGTCGTCGAGGGCCTCGCCCAGCCGCGTACCCCACGCGCGGAGGTCGGGACTGTCCGCCGCGTCGCCCGCGTCCTCCAGCATCCGCGCCCAGCGGCGGCCGGCGACACGGTCCTCGCGGCAGGCCTCGACCAGTGCCCGCAGCGCCGCGCCGAGCGCCGCGGCGGGCCGGGCGCAGAGCAGGTGGTAGGTCTCCTCCAGGCGCAGCCCGTGCCACTCCTCGTCCGCCCACAGGTCGTCGCCCTCCCGCCCCTCCTCGGCCTCGCCCCGCCACCGCGCGAACGCCTCCGCCAGCCGTCGGTGCCGGGCGGCCCACTCGCGCGGGGACCGGCGTCGCTCCAGGCGCAGCATCGGCGCCCGTACGACGTCGTGGTAGCGCGTCCGCGTCCCGTGGACGCCGACGAAGGGGAGCCCGGTCAGCCATTCGTACAGGGCGTCGAGTTCGCCGTCCGGGCGGTCGGTGACCAGGACCCGGAACACGTCCGCGTCCACCTGCCGGGGCAGCGCGCAGATGCGGGCGACCTGGCGGCGGGCGTCGTCGGCCTCCCACTGCAGGAACCGTTTGACGGCGGTGGCGCTCGGATCGTCTACGTCGTCCGGGGCGCCGGGGCGGGCCTGCGCGAGCGTCGACACGAGGACGGGCAGGCCGCCGGTGAGGCGCAGCACCTCCTTGACGACCGGTTCGGCGACGACCCCCTTCCCGGCGAGGAGGCCGCGCGCCTCGGACTCGGTGAACGGCGCCAGCGACACGTCCGCCACGGAGCCCACGCCGCTCCAGCGGGCGGTGTCCAGGGGGCGCTGTCCCGCGGTGACCACCACGACGGAGGCGGGCAGCCCGCCGTCCGCCCCGTGGCGCGTGACCAGCTCGTACAGCCACGGGTCGAGGAACGGCCCGGTCCTCTCGTACGTGTCGAAGAACAGGACGGCCGACGCCGCGACCGACGCCGCGGCGGAGGCCGCCGTACGCAGTTCGCGCAGCAGGACCGGGGTGAGCACCCGCTCCGGGAACATCACCAGGTCGATGTCGTCGGGGTCACGGAAGCGGGCGCTCAGGCCGGTGCGCAGGCGGTCCGCGTGCTGGGCGAGCAGGTCGGCGGGGAGTGCGCCCGTGAGGAGACCGGCGCCCGGCACGACCGCTCCGACGGCCGCGAGGCCGAGCCCCACGGCGGTCCGGCTGCCGGCCGAGGGGCCCGGGGGCGCCCCCGGCTCCGGCGCGAGCGCCGCGAGGGCGGCGGCCTCCGCCTCGTGCCGCCGCTCCCGGTACACGGCCAGCCGCCGCTCCAGCTCCTTCAGCCGCCGCCCCTGCTCGGCGAACTGCCGCGCCACCTCGGCCATCGCCTCCGGCACGCTCCCGGCCCGTTCGTCGACGTACGCCGTCAGCGCGCCGCGTTCGCGTGCGAGGTGCCGCAACTCCTGGACGAGGTAGGTCTTCCCGACGCCGGCGGTGCCGTGCACGTGGAAGCGGAAGCGGCGCCGGACGTCCCCGACCGGGGCGTCGAGGTTCGCCAGGAACGCGGCCCGCTCGTCGTCGCGGCCCACGAACCCGGCCCGGTTGCCCTGCTGGATCAGCTCCTGCCACGACGCCCGCGCCCGCTCCACCGACCCGCCTCCACCCTGCTCCGGTGTCTCCGTCCACCCTCAGTGTGGATCAACCCGGCGTGCTCGGGCCAGGATTCGGCGAGTCGCGCGCTCCGGTCCGCGGACGGGTCACCCGGCCATGTGATCCGGTACCAGTTCGGCCCACACCGTCTTGCCGCCCGGGCCCGGGCCGTCCGTCACGCCCCAGCGGTCCGCGTACGCCGCCACGAGCAGCAGGCCGCGGCCGGACTCCTCCCCGGTCCCGGCCGGAGCCGGGATCTGCGGGAGCCGGTCGCCGCGGGCGTCGGCCACCGCGATGCGCAGGGTGCCGGTCCCGTCGAGGCCGAGCGTCAGTCTGAAGTCCCGGCCCGGTACGAGTCCGTGCAGCACGGCGTTGGACGCGAGCTCGGCGACGACCTGCTCGGCGGCACCGGAAGGCTGACCCCAGTCGGCGAGTTGACGTTCCGTGAGCAGGCGGGCGAGTCGGGCACCCCGGCGCGTGGCGGACAACAGCACGGTGAAGTGCCGTACGGGGGCGAAGGTTCGAGTGGTTCCTTGGTTCACGTCACTCAGCGTGGCCGGTTGTGATTACGCTGAACAGCGTCGAAGTCGGTACGGAGCGCGACTGTCCGGACACTGCCCGCAGTCGTCCGGTCCGTACGCGGGAGGTGGGCGGCATGGAGGACGAGGAGGCGGCGGCCGTGCTCAAGGCGGTCGGACGCCAGATCAAGGCGTGGCGCGAGGCCGCCGGGATGCGGCAGCCGGAGTTCGGGGCCGCGATCGGGTACGGCGAGGAGATGGTCTCGTCGGTGGAACGGGGACGGCGGGTCCCCAAGCCGGAGTTCCTGGACAAGGCCGACGAAGTCCTCGGCGCGGCCGGGAAGCTCTCCGCGATGAAGAAGGACGTGGAGGAGGCCCGCTACCCGAAGAAGGTCCGCGACCTGGCGAAACTGGAAGAGGAGGCCGTCGAACTGGGTTCGTACGCCAACCACTACGTGCACGGACTGTTGCAGACCGAGGGGTACGCGCGGTCCCTCTACACGATGCGGCGTCCCTCGTACACGGAGGACGAGATCGACCGGCACGTGAGTGCCCGCATGGCACGCCAGAGCATCTTCGAGCGTGTCCCCCGGCCGACGCTCACGTTCGTCCAGGAAGAGGTGACGCTACGACGGCCCCTCGGCGGCAGGATGGTGCTTCGGCAGCAACTCGAACGCCTTCTGGAGATCGGCGAGTTGAGGCACGTCGAGATCCAGGTGATGCCGACGGACCGCGACGACCACGCAGGCATGGGCGGACCGATCCGTCTGCTGAAGTTGCAGGACGGCAACACGGTCGCGCACGAGGAGGGGCAGACCTCCAACCGTCTGATCAGCGATGCCAGAGAGGTGCAGCCTCTCGAATTGCGCTATGGCATCATCCGAGCCCAGGCTCTCACTCCTCGGGAGTCGCTGATCCTCATCGAGAAGACACTGGGAGAGACATGACCGCCCTTGTGTGGTTCAAGAGCAGTTACAGCAGCAATGAAGGCCCTGACTGCGTCGAGGTCGCGATAGCCGCCGCGGACGCCACCGTCCACGTCCGCGACTCCAAGGACAAGGAAGGCGCGCGGATCGCCTTCGCGGACAGGTCATGGGCCGCCTTCGTCGGGGACTTCTCCGCGTAAGAAGCTCCTGGGCACCTGGACGGACAACGTCACCGATTGACTTCGGATCATGTCTTCTCCCACGGTCGCCTTCTCCGAGCTCTCGAAGAATTCGAGGCGTGTCGCCGAAACGCCCGACCGGACGCAGCGTGTGCACATCACGCGCCGGGACGGTGAGGACCTCTACCTGACGACCGCACGCCACGATCAGCAGCGCGAGGAGACGGCGGACATCACGGCACGGCTTCTACGCCTCTGGTTCTCCGGTGGGACGATCCAGGTCGCCGGCGCCGCGGGCGGGTGGCACCGCCTGGCAGACGACGAGACCGCCTTCGAGGACGGTACCCTCGACCTTTTTTCGATACCTGGTGTCGAAGTGGGCCCGGACTGGATCCGGTCGATCGGCATCGCCGCCGTTCACGACCATGTCACCGGCCTGGCGCGCCACCTGCTCGACGCTCTGCACTCGTTGCGGCACGCCAACGGCAGCCCAGCGCCAACGGGCAGCCCATGGCACACATCTACGGCCCGCCTGATACCGAAGGGCGAGGTGCGACCGTCAGCCTCAACCTGTTGGTCCCCGAGGCGATGTCATCGACGAACGCATCGTGAGCCGTGACAGCTCGGCCCTCGGTATCTCTCTGCGTACCGGCTGTTTCTGCAACCCGGGTGCCGGCGAGGCGGCGTTCTCCATCGACCCGTCGGCCCTGCGCGGCCTCGAACGCACCCGTGACGGCACCGTCGACGACTACCTCGCCCGCTCGGGCTTCCCTCCGGAGGCGCTGTGCGCTCTCGGCGGGTCTGTCGTCCAACCGGGCCGACGTCGACGCTTTCCGCACCTTCGCCGCCGACGCCTACCGCGACCGGATTCCTACGGCCGAGGGTCTCAGCCCGCGACTGCGCTGCTGAGGTTCCCGAGCCGCACCATGCTCGGCGCCGTCGAACAGGCCAGGGTCCGGCGGCGCCCTGCGCGTCCCGTCCCGCTCGGCGCTCGGCGCGCTCACCGCGGAAAGGGACCGCCAGGCCTGCTGAACGGCAAGGTCAGACCGTGATGCTCTCGCCAGCTGCGAGGGTGAGCAGCGGTGCCTCGGTCAGGGCGCCGATGAACTGTGCGAAAGAGGCGGCTTCCGCGTCGTTCAGGGTCAGGTCGTGGATTCGGACGGCGCGTGATGCCTTGGTGGCCCGCACGAAGTCGATGCCCTCACTGACCTTGGTCCACGGGCCGCTCGCCGGTACGAGCAGGGTTTCGACCGTGACGCCGGGCACGAAGTATGAGTCGCCGGGGTGGTAGACGTTGCCGTCGATCAGGTAGGCGACATTGCTCATGGGCGGCAGGTCGGCGTGGATGGCCGCGTGGCGCTCACCGAAGACGGCCACTTCGAATCCCGCGGCTTCGAAGCTGTCGCCGGCGGCAATCGCCACGACACGACCGGCGTGCGAACCCAGCTCGGTCGCCACGTTCGCGGGAGCCCACACCCGCAATGACGGCTGGGCGTCGAGAGCGGCGTTCAGAATGCCGGCGTCGAAGTGGTCGGGGTGGTCGTGCGTGATGAGCACGACTGTCGTGCCGGCCACCAGTTCCGCGGAGTTCGGTGTGTACGCCCCCGGATCGATCACCAGGGCGGAGCCGTCCTTGGTGAGGACGACGGTGGAATGGGTGTGCTTCGTGAGCTCCATGGTGGCCTTTCGGGGTGAGGTCCGGCCGGCTCCGTAGGCGGTTCCGCAGGGGCGAAGCCAGCTGCAATCATTTGACTAAGCAAGCGAAGTCTAATCAAATAAGTTGCCCAGTCAAGTGATCCTATAAGTGGGCGAGGCTGTCTCCCCCCGGTCGAGTAGGATCCGGCCATGGCAAAGACGGCGCGGCGGTCGTGATGGCTCAAGGAGAAGACCGTCAGACGTGGGACTCGTTCACCAGCGTGTTGGTGTGGTTGCCCGCAGCCCTCGACAATCAGTTGCAGCGTGATGCCGAGTTGACGCTCTTCGAGTACGGCATCCTGTGGGCTCTGTCCCAAGCCGACAAGCGCACCCTGCGGATGAGCGAGCTGGCGGTGGTGGCCAACGCCTCGCTCTCTAAACTGTCCCGCGCGGTCAGCCGCCTGGAACGCCGTGGGTGGGTAAATCGCGCACCGGATCCCGCCGACGGGCGCTATACCCTGGCCACCCTCAGTGACGCCGGACTGGACAAGGCCGTCGATGCCACCCCCGGCCACGTCGACGCCGTCAAGCGGCTCGTCTTCGACCAGCTCACCCAGACCCAGCTCCGTCAGCTGGGCCAGATCAGCAACCGGATCCTGCGCGCCGTCCAGGCGGAAGGCGACCGCCCGCCCCAGTCCTGACAGGCCGGGACATGCGTCGTCGTGCCCGTCGGCGCCCGTCCCGCCTGGCGCGAGAAGCGCTCCCGGCTCGGCTTGCCCGGTGTAGCCCGGGCTCTCACGAGCCGTGGTGCCGCCGGTGCGATCGCGTTGCGCCGGAGGCGTTCGGGAAGCGGCGCGCGGGAATCCCCTGGAAATACCTCCCGCATGACTTCCCGAGCCACGGCACCGTCTCTGCCTACTACGCTGCCTGGCGCGACGAAGGGTTTATTCGCCCAGCTCAATTACGACCTGACGGGACTGGCTCGCGTGAAGGAGGGGCGCAAGCCCGAGCCGATCGCCTCCGTGATCGACACCCAGAGCGTGAAGACCTCCAATAAAGTGCCTCTGACCAGCCAGGGAACCGATGGGGCCAAGAAGATCGTCGGAAGGAGGCGTGGCATCCTCACCGACACGATCGGCTTCATCCTGGCCGTGATCGTCACCGCCGTCGGCCTGTCGGAGAACGCCCTAGGAATTCGCCTCCTCAACCAGGCCAAGGAGAAGTCCTCGACCATTCGCAGGAGTTGGGTCGACACTGGCTTCAAGAACGTCGTCGTTGGGTACGGCGCCCGCCTCGGAACGGACGTCGAAGTCGTCGACAGAAACCCGGACGCCCGTGGGTTTCACGTTGTGAAAGGCGCTGGGTGGTCGAGAGCGGGGTATCGGTTGGATTGTGATGCACCGTCGTCTCGCCCGAGACTACGAGACCCTCACCACCAGCTCCGAAGCCGTGATCCACATCGCATCGGTCGACGACCTCGCCAGACGCATAACGGACGAGACCGTCATCCCAGAGACACCGAGTAGCGGGTCCGCCCGCTCACCTCACACTGTGCGGTGCCATTTCGTCATACGGGTATGAACACGAAAATCCGGTACGCCTGCCTCGGGTTCCTGGGTGTGACCGCGCTGTACACCGGGGTCTGGGCCTACTTCGCGCCGCGGGCGTGGCACGCGAGTTTTCCCGGGTTCGGGATGAGCTGGCTGCCGCAACTGGGGCCCTACAACGAACACCTCGCCAAGGACGCCGGTGCCATGTTCCTGGCGCTGGCGGCGCTGACCGCCGTCGCGGTCCGGTCCGTGCGCAACACCCGGCTCGTGCAGACGACCGGCGCCGCCTGGCTGGTCTTCAACGTGCTGCACCTCAGCTACCACACGCAGCACCTCGGCATGTACGGCACGCGTGACCAGGTCCTCAACGTCGTCCTGCTGTCGGCGCTGGTCCTGGCGTCGGCCGTTCTCCTCGTACCGGGAAAGGAAGGTTCGTCATGCGCGTCGCGGTAGCGGGCGGGACGGGGCTCGTCGGGCGGTACGTCGTCGAGGAACTGACGGCGGGCGGGCACGAGCCGGTGGTGCTCGCCAGGGCGCGGGGGGTCGATCTCGTCACCGGCGCCGGGCTGGACGCCGCGCTGGCCGGTGCGCAGGCCGTCGTCGACGTCAGCAATCTGCAGACCACCGGCGCGAAGACATCGATCGCCTTCTTCGAGAAAAGCGGGCGGAACCTGTCCGGAAGCGGCGCCCGGGCCGGAGTGCGGCACCAGGTCCTCCTGTCCATCGTCGGCCTCGAACGCGTTCCCTTCGGCTACTACCAGGGAAAGCTGCGCCAGGAAGAGGTCCTGGCGAAGGACGGGGAGGTGCCGTGGACCGTGTTGCGGGCCACCCAGTTCCACGAGTTCGCCCAGCAGGTCCTCGAACGGGTCCCGGGGCCGCTCGCCGTCGTGCCCCGAATGCGTACGCAGCCCGTGGCGGCCCGTGAGGTCGCCCGGCACCTCGTCGGGCTCGTCCTCGGTCCGCCGCGGGGCATGGCGCCCGAACTGGCCGGGCCGCGGGTCGAGGAGATGACCGACATGGCCCGCCGGCTGCTGCGGGCGCGCGGGCAGCGGCGGTTGCTGCTGCCGGTGAGGCTGCCCGGCAGAACCGGTACCGCCATGGCCGGAGGCGGCAACCTGCCGACCGGTCCCGGGCCCCGGGGCACCCAGACCTTCGACGCCTGGCTGGCCGAGAACGCCGTGCGCGACGGCGCGAAGGAAGGATGAGTTGCTCCGTGTCCACCTCGTCCAGCGGCCCCGGCCTGGGGTCCCTCATGGCCGAGCGGCGCCGGCTGCTCGGGCTCGGGTACCGGATGCTCGGCTCGGTGCAGGACGCCGAGGACGTCGTACAGGAGACGTACGCCCGCTGGTACGCCCTGTCCGAGGCCGAACAGGAGGCGATCGACACGCCGCTGGCCTGGCTGACCCGGGTCGCCTCGCGGATCTGCCTCGACCAGCTGGCCTCCGCGCGGGTGCGCCGCGAGCGCTACACCGGCGAGTGGCTGCCCGAGCCGGTGAGGGGCGACACCGGTGTCTGGACCAGCGTGAGCGACGCACGTGGCCAGGGCGGCGGCGACCCCGCCGACCGGGTCACGCTCGACGAGTCCGTGAGCATGGGCATGCTCGTCGTCCTGGACTCCGTCACACCCGCGGAGCGTGTCGCCTTCGTCCTGCACGACGTCTTCGGCGTGCCCTTCGCGGAGATCGCCGAGACCGTCGGCCGCTCCCCCGCGGCCTGCCGCCAACTCGCGTCCTCCGCGCGGCGGCGCCTCGCCGAACGGCGGCCCGCCGCGGTGACGACGACGGAGCACCGGCGGGTCGTCTCCGCGTTCCTCGACGCGTGCGGGACCGGTGACCTCGACGCGCTCGTCGCGCTGCTCGATCCGGCGGTCGAGGCGCGCAGCGACGGCGGCGGCCGGGTGCGGGCGGCGCTGCGCCCGATCGTCGGCGCGGACAAGGTGGCCCGCTTCCTCCTCGGTCTCCTGCGCAAGGAGCCGGGGACGGAGGTCGTGGAGGAGGACGTCAACGGCTCCCCCGGCGTCACGGTGCGCATCGCCGGGGCGACCGTCGGCGTGGTCGGGGTGGGCGTGCGCGGAGGCCGGGTCAGCGATCTGTGGCTCGTGGTCAACCCGGACAAGCTCCACGCGTGGACCGACACCGAGGCGGATACGGAGGCGGACACCGACGCGGATACCGACGCCGGTTGCGGCTGAGGAGGCCGGGGACTACTTCACGACCGCGACCGTCGTCCCCGCCGCGCCGAACTTCCACACCGCGTCCCCGTCGGCCGCCTTCATGCGGACGCCGCCCGTCGTCGCGCCCGAGGCGGGCGGCGGCGGGGAGGAGCCGTCCACCGCGTTGGAGAAGGCGACGTTCACGCCGGACGCGACGGCGAAGTAGACGATGTTCTCGATCTCCACGCCGTCGCTGCCGGTGGCGGCCTCCCGGCGGGTGCCGACCGTGTAGGTGCCGGGCGCCGGGCCCACCGTCCCCGGCCACACCTTGAAGGTGCGCCGGGACGCGTCGCTCGCGTCGACCAGCCACACCCGGCGCTGGCCGAGGGAGTAGACGATGCGGCGGCCCGTTCCGGAGCCGTCCGGTACGGCGACCGGCGCGGACTCCTCGGGCGGGGCGGAGGGCTTGGCGCTCGCGGAGGCGCTCGGCTTCGGGCTCGCCGACGCGGTCGGCTGGGGTCCGTTCTCGGCCTTGACGGCCAGCACGGCCACCAGCACCAGAGCGGCGGCGGTCAGACCGGTGACCCAGGCCCACGAGGGAGGCCGTCGGGCAGGCACGGGCACGCAACTCCTCAGCTCTGACTCACCCCGTCGCAGGGTGCGATCATCCTACTCCGACGGGGAAGACGCCTCGGAACCGGCGGACACCTGACACGACCCGATGACACGACCGGATCACTCCAGGACCGGCAGCAGCTCCGGCAGGTGCCCGTCCGACAGCTCCGCCGCCCGCTGCCGCTCCTGCGGCACCGGCCCGTACAGCGTCGTCCGCGGCTTCGCCGGGCGACCCGCCGCCTCCGCCACCGCGACCAGGTCCTTCACGGACTTGTACGAGCCGTAGCTCGATCCCGCCATACGGGAGATGGTCTCCTCCATCAGCGTCCCGCCCAGGTCGTTGGCGCCGGACCGCAGCATCTCGGCCGCGCCCTCCGTGCCCAGCTTCACCCAGCTGGTCTGGATGTTGGGGATGTGCGGGTGCAGCAGGAGGCGGGCCATCGCCATCACCGCGCGGTTGTCGCGGGTCGTCGGTCCCGGCCGGGCGATTCCCGCCAGGTACACCGGCGCGTTGGTGTGGATGAAGGGCAGGGTGACGAACTCCGTGAAGCCGCCCGTCCGCTGCTGGATCCGGGACAGCGTGCGGAAGTGGCCGAGCCAGTGACGGGGCTGGTCCACGTGCCCGTACATCATCGTGGACGAGGACCGGATGCCCAGCTCGTGCGCGGTCGTGATCACCTCGATCCAGGTCGCCGTCGGGAGCTTGCCCTTGGTGAGGACCCAGCGGACCTCGTCGTCGAGGATCTCCGCCGCCGTGCCGGGCATGGAGTCCAGGCCCGCCTCCTTCGCGGCCGTCAGCCACTCCCGGATGGACAGGCCGGTGCGGGTGGCGCCGTTCACCACCTCCATCGGCGAGAAGGCGTGCACGTGCATGCCCGGCACCCGCTCCTTCACGGCGCGGGCGATGTCGAAGTAGGCGGTGCCCGGCAGGTCGGGGTGGATCCCGCCCTGCATGCAGACCTCGACGGCCCCGACGTCCCAGGCCTGCGCGGCGCGGTCGGCGACCTGGTCGAGGGAGAGCGTGTACGCGTCGGCGTCGGTGCGGCGCTGCGCGAAGGCGCAGAAGCGGCAGCCGGTGTAGCAGACGTTGGTGAAGTTGATGTTCCGCGTCACGATGTACGTGACGTCGTCGCCCACCATCGACCTGCGGACGTCGTCCGCGATCCGGCAGAGCGCGTCGAGCGCCGGCCCGTCCGCGTGGAGGAGGGCCAGCGCCTCGTCGTCGGTCAGGCGGGTCGGGTCGTCGGCGGCCGTCGCGAGGGCGGCACGTACGTCGGTGTCGATGCGCGACGGGACCATGCCGGGCGCCGCCGCCTCCCGCAGCGCCTCCCAGTCGCCGTACACGTGGTCGTAGTCCTCGCGCCGGTCGGCGGTGCGCCCCTCGGTGTCGATGGACGCGTGCAGATCCGTACGCCCCGACGACGTGAACGCCTCCTCGGGCTCCTGCCACGGATGCCCCTCGACGACCGCGTCCGGCACGGCGAGCCCGGTCTCCGGGTCGGCGAGCGCCCGTACGTGCGGGAGCAGCCGCGGGTCCAGCCACGGCTCGCCCCGCCGTACGAACTCCGGGTAGACGCAGAGGCGTTCGCGGAGCGTGAAGCCCGCTTCCGCGGACTGCTCGCGCAGCAGGTCGATCTGCGGCCAGGGGCGTTCGGGGTTGACGTGGTCGATGGTCAGCGGTGAGACGCCGCCCCAGTCGTCGATGCCGGCGCCGATCAGCCGCGCGTACTCGGAGTCGACCAGGTTGGGCGGTGCCTGGAGGCAGGCGGCCGGGCCCATGATGTGGCGGGCCACGGCGATCGTCGCGACCAGTTCGTCCAGCTCGGCGTCCGGCATCCCGCGCATCGCGGTGTCCGGCTTGGCGCGGAAGTTCTGGATGATCAGCTCCTGGACGCCGTGGTAGGCGCGGGAGACGCGGCGCAGCGCGAAGAGGCCGTCCGCGCGCTCCTCGTACGTCTCGCCGATGCCGATCAGGAGGCCGCTGGTGAAGGGGACGGAGGAGCGGCCCGCGTCCTCCAGGACCCGCAGCCGGACCGCCGGCTCCTTGTCCGGGGAGCCGTGGTGCGGGCCGCCGGGCTCGGACCAGAGCCGGGTCGCGGTCGTCTCCAGCATCATGCCCATGCTCGGCGCGACGGGCTTGAGCCGCTGGAAGTCGGTCCACGACATGACACCCGGGTTGAGGTGGGGCAGCAGGCCCGTCTCCTCCAGGATGCGGATCGAGATGGCCCGTACGTACGCGATCGTGTCGTCGTAGCCGTGCGCGTCGAGCCATTCGCGGGCCTCGGGCCAGCGGTCCTCGGGTTTGTCGCCGAGGGTGATCAGGGCTTCCTTGCAGCCCAGTTCGGCTCCCTTGCGGGCGATGTCGAGGACCTCGTCCGGGGACATGAACATGCCGTGCCCGGCCCGGCGCAGCTTGCCGGGGACGGTCACGAACGTGCAGTAGTGGCACTTGTCCCGGCACAGCCGGGTGAGCGGGATGAAGACGCTCTTCGAGTACGTGATGACACCGGCGCGGCCCGCCGCCTCCAGGCCCGCGTCACGCACCCGGGCGGCGGACGTCGTCAGGTCGTCCAGGTCGGTGCCGCGCGCCTGGAGCAGCACGGCGGCCTCGGTGACGTCGAGGGCGACGCCTTCGCGGGCGCGTTTGAGGGCGCGACGCATGGAGTTCTCGGTGGGCCCGGTTCCGGAGGTCGCGGAAGTCGTCATCCTTCGAGCATACGATCGTGGTGACCAGGCACTACCGGTGTGCCGCGTCACAGCCGGCACGCCGGTGGCACGCCCGTGGCACACCGGCGGCAGGTCCGCGGCCCCTACACGTACTGCGCGTACTCGTCCAGCACGCGCAGTACCTCGCCCTCTCCCGACGGCGGCAGCTGCAGGACGACCTCCTCGATGCCGAGGTGCGCGTAGTGGGCGAGCTTGCCGGCCTCGGGCAGCACGGCGTACGGCACGATCTGGAGGGCCTCGGCGTCGCGGCCGGCCTCCGCCCAGGCCGCCCGCAGCACGGGCAGCGACTGCGTCAGGCCCCGCCCGCCGATCGGCAGCCAGCCGTCCGCGTACTCGGCGATGTGCGTGAAGAGCTTGGGGCCGGCCGCTCCCCCGACGAGCGTGCGCGGCCCGACGAGCGGCCCGCGCGGCTTCTGCAGGGGTTTGGGGTGGGCGTGGCTGGCTCGTACGGAGCTGAACCGGCCCTCGTACGCGGTCGGTTCGGGGGACCACAGCGCCCGCATCAACGCCATCCGGTCCCGGCCCAGCTCCCGCCGCGTACTCCACTCGACGCCGTGGTCGGCGGCCTCCTCGACATTCCAGCCGAAGCCGAGGCCGAGGGTGAAGCGGCCGCCGGAGAGGTGGTCGAGGGTCGCGATCTGCTTGGCGAGATCGATCGGGTCGTGCTGGGCGACGAGGGTGATGCCGGTGCCCAGCGCGAGGTTCTCGGTGACGGCCGCGGCCTGGCCGAGGGCGACGAAGGGGTCGAGGGTGCGGCCGTACTCGGGCGGCAGGTCACCGCCCGCCGGGTACGGGGTGGTCCGTTCCACGGGTATGTGGGTGTGTTCGGGCAGGTAGAGCCCGGCGAAGCCGCGGTGCTCCAGCTCGCGGGCGAGCCGGGTCGGAGTGATCGTCTCGTCGGTGAGGAAGATCGTCACGGAGATACGCATGACCCATCTCTACCGGCGCGGGGTTGCCGTGTCCATACCGACCGGTCGGCATATTCGTCGTGACGTACGAGCGCTCCGTGCCCGAAAGCCGCCGACCCCCTTCCCTTGCCCCGCGGTTCACGGCTGAATACGAGGGTTGCCGACAGCACTCCTGCACCGCCTGTGCGCAAACCGTGCGCCACTCACGCCCCTCACGCCCTTCACGCCTTCACGAGACCCGGGAGCAGCAGACATGTGCGAGGACGACCAGCACGGCACCGAGCACGGCACCGAACACGGCCCTGAGCACGGTGGCGAGCACGGCGTCGGCAGACGCGCCCTGTTCGTGACAGGGGCCGCCGCCGCGCTCACACTGGCGAGTGTGAGCTTCCCCGGCGCGGCCGCGGCCGCCGGCGCGGCCCGGGCGTCCGAGACGCGGACCGTGCGCGGCACCCTGCCCACCGGCGCGCCCGACTTCGTGTACCTGCCGGTCGAAGTCCCCTCCGGCGTACGGGAGATCAAGGTCGCGTACACCTACGAGCGGCCCTCCGTCCCGGCGGGCACCGCGGGCAACGCGCTCGACATCGGGATCTTCGACCAGCGCGGCACCGAGCTGGGCGGCAAGGGCTTCCGGGGCTGGTCGGGCGGGGCGCGCACGGAGTTCTTCCTCCGCGCGGACGACGCGACGCCCGGCTACATCCCGGGCCCGGTCCGCGCGGGCACCTGGCACATCGCGCTGGGCCCGTACACGGTGGCCCCGCAGGGACTCCCGTACGAGGTCACCGTCACGCTGACGTACGGCGAACCGGGCGAGGCGGTGAAGCCGGTGTACCCGCCGTCGCGGGCCACAGGGCGCGGCCGGGCCTGGTACCGGGGCGACTGCCACCTGCACTCCTGGTACTCCGACGGCCGCCGCACCCCGGCCGAGATCGCGGCGCTGGCGCGGGCGGCGGGCCTGGACTTCATCAACACCTCCGACCACAACACGTACTCCGCGCACGCCCACTGGGCCGACCAGGCCGGCCCCCACCCCGACGGCGAGCTGCTGATCCTGCTGGGCGAGGAGGTGACGACGCGGAACGGTCACGTCGTCGCGCTCGGCACGGAACCCGGCACCTTCATCGACTGGCGCTACCGGGCGCGCGACAACCGCTTCGGCAGGTACGCGCGCCGCATCCGCCGGGCCGGCGGCCTGGTCGTCCCCGCCCATCCGCACGCCACCTGCATCGGCTGCAACTGGAAGTTCGGCTTCGGCGAGGCGGACGCGGTCGAGGTGTGGAACGGGGCGTACGGACCCGACGACGAGGTGTCGCTGGCCGACTGGGACGGCATGCTCGTCGCCTCGGTGCGGGAGGGGCGGGCCGGGGGGCGGGGCGGCCGGGACTGGATCCCGGCGATGGGGAACAGTGACGCCCACCGCGATCCCGACCCCGTGGGCACCCCGCAGACGGTCGTCCTCGCCGACGACCTGACCCGCGAGGCGATCCAGGAGGGCATCCGCGCCGGCCGTTCCTACGTGGCGGAATCGAAGGCGGTGTCGCTGTCGTTCTCGGCGACCGGCCCGAAGGGCGAACACGCAGGTATCGGCGGGCGGTTGGAGGTGGACCGCGACGATCCGGTCACCGTCCGCCTGGAGGTCACGGGCGCCCCCCGCTGCACGGTCCGCCTCGTCACGGACCAGGGGGTCCTCCACACGAGCCCCGCCCTGCCGGTGTCCGGCTCCGGCACGGTGGAGTGGCGTACGACCGCCCAGTACGCGGCCTACGTACGCGCGGAGGTACGGCACGAGGCGGCGGCGGGGCCGCTGCCGGGCGCGCTGGCGGCGTTCACCAACCCGGTCTTCCTGGGACGGTAGGAGGGCCCGGGGGCATCGCCGCCGTCAGGAGAGCCCGGGGCCGCGGGCCTCCTCGATGCGGGCCTGCTGCATGGAGGTGAGCCGTCTGACGAAGAAGACGGCCACCACCGCGCTCACGACGCCGCTGAGGATGTTCGCCTGCGCGGTGATGATGTCGGACATGGCGCCGCTGACGGAGTCGTTGTCGTACCAGCTGCCGAACGAGTCGTTCACGTACGACACCAGGTAGGCGACCCAGCACCACCACCACAGGTGCAGCAGCCACCGCCCGGCGCCCCGGGCCCGGCCGGCCGTCGCCGTCCAGATGTCGTTGCTCATCTGCTTGGGCATGAAGAGGTTGACGACCGGGATGAACCAGGCCCCGGCCGCCATCCCGGGCGCGAAGCGCAGGCGGACCGGCGCGAAGGCGTCGGCGTTGTTCCGCATCCGCTGGAACCACAGGGGCCACACGATGATCACCGCCAGGCCCACCAGCATCTCGAGGATCTCGGAGATGTCCGTCGCGAACTGCAGTATCTCGTAGTTCCGCATGAGGCCGGGGTCGGAGTCACCGCTCTGCCCGTCGAGTTCCAGGTAGGTCCCGGCGAGGACGGCGCCGCGGACCAGCAGGGGCAGCGTGTAGACGCCGAGCAGGAAGGCCAGCGCCGTCCCCAGCCCGCGCGCCGCGCGGGCCGGCGGGCGCGGCGAGAAGTAGTGCGGCGAGGGCGGGAGGCTGCCCGGCGGCGGGCTGCCCGCGTGCAGGACGCCCGGCGGGGGGCTCTGCCACGGGGAGGGGGACGGGTTGTACGAGACGGGCGGGCCGAAGCCCTGCATCGGCGCCTGCGCTTGTGCCTGTGCCTGCGCCTGTGCGGCCGCCGGGGCCTGCGCGGTGAGCGCGTGGCTCTGCGGGTCCTCGTTGTTCAGCAGCTGCACGGCGTGCCGGCCGAGCTCGGCGAGCACCTCGCCCGGCAGCCAGGCGCCGCCCGTGTCCTCCATGGCCTCGATGCGTGCCAGCAGGGTGTCCAGGGACGGCCTTTGGGAGGGGTCCTTCGCCAGGCACTCGGCGATCAGCCGGTCCCACGGCGCGGGGACCCCCGTCAGGTCCGGATCCTCACTGGCGATCCGGAAGAGCAGCGAGTGGATGCCGCCCTCACCGGTGCCGAACGGCAGCTTGCCCGACGCGGTGTACGCGAGCACGGCGCCGAGGCAGAAGATGTCACTCGCGTACGTGACGCGCTCGCCGCGCACCTGCTCGGGCGACATGAAGCCGGGCGAGCCCACGACGGCACCCGTCATCGTGAGCCCGTCGGAGAGGACTGCAGGGCCGGGTCGAGGGCGCGGGCGATGCCGAAGTCGATGACGCGCGGTCCGTCGATCGTCACCAGGACGTTGGACGGCTTGAGGTCGCGGTGCACGAGCCCCGCGGCGTGGATGGCCTGGAGCGCGCGGACGAGCCCGAGCCCCAGGGTCCGTACGGAGTTCGGGGGCAGCGGACCGTACTGCTTGTCCACCACCTCGGCGAGGGAGGGCCCGGCGACGTAGCCGGTGGCGACCCAGGGGGTCGCCGCCTCCGTGTCGGCGTCCAGGACGGGCGCCGTCCACTCGCCGCCGACCCGCTGGGCGGCCTTCACCTCCTGCGCGAACCGTCGCCTGAAGTCGGGCCTGCGGGCCAGCTGTTCCTGGACGACCTTGACCGCGACCGTACGGCCGCGGTCGGAACGGGCCAGGTACACCCGCCCCATGCCGCCCTCGCCGAGTCTGCCGAGCAGTCGGTAATTGCCTATCCAGCCCGGATCGTCCGGGGCCAACCCGTCCATGCGTGTTTCCTCTATCCCCGTCGTCCCCGTCGGCGCCTTCGCAGCGAGGATAGGAGATACGGGGCGATGGCGCGTCACAACCCCGCGTCTGTCGGCAGTACTTGTCCCGGACAGGGACACGGTGGCCGTCGCGAAAGCCCTCCCGAGGCCTTCGGGGCGCTTCTCCGGGGCGAGGACCGTCACACCGCGGCGGTTCGCCGCGCCGACCACGTCGTCGTGTCGCGACGCGGCCGGGCGCACGGGCCGGTCGACGGGCGTCTCGCCGGACTGGGCCTGAGCCGTCGCGTGGTCGCCGTGGTCGCCGTGGTCGCCGTGGTCGCGAGCTTCGCGACCGCACGCGACCGCACGCACCAGTTGCCGCGCGAACGGATCCGCCACATCATGACCACCGCCGCCGACGGAGCCACGCGGCGTACCCCCTTGACGAGACGGACCGGTTCGTCTAGCTTCATGTTCATCGGCCGGGCCGCAACCGATGCTTCTTCCGCCCGCATGCCGCTCGTCCGTCGCTCGCACGATCCTGACCGCCGACCGAAGGAACGCCCTTGCACTGTGCTCCCGCAGGTACCGCCGGCACGGCTTCTCCCGTCACCACCTCGCAGATCGCTCTCGCCGAGGTGACCAAGCGCTACGGCGACCGCGTGGTACTGGACCGGGTGTCCCTCACCGTCCGGCCCGGCGAGAAGGTCGGGATCGTCGGGGACAACGGGTCCGGGAAGTCCACGCTCCTGCGGCTGCTCGCAGGGCAGGAGCCGGTCGACAACGGCAGCCTGACCGTCGTCGCACCGGGCGGGACCGGCCATCTCCGCCAGACCCTCGACCTGCCCGGCCCGGTGCGCGTGGGCGAGGTCGTGGACCACGTACTGGGTGAGCTGCGCGCCCTGGAGCAGCGTATTCACGCCGCCGAGGCCGCCCTGGGCACGGCGGGCCCCGCCGAGTTCGAGCGCTACGCCGCACTCGTCGCCGAGTTCGACGCACGCGGCGGGCACGGAGCGGACCGCCGGGTCGAGGTGACCCTGCGCCGGCTCGGCGAACGGGCGCCACTGGACCGGGAGCGGGCGCTGAGCACCCTCTCCGGCGGGCAGCGTTCCCGGCTCGCACTCGCCGCGACCCTGGCCTCGGCCCCCGAACTGCTGCTGCTCGACGAACCGACCAACGACCTGGACGACGAGGCCGTGGCCTGGCTCGAAGGGCATCTGCACCGGCACCGGGGCACGGTCGTCGTCGCCACGCACGACCGGGCGTTCCTGGAACGCGTCACCGACACCATTCTGGAAGTCGACCAGGACCGGCGCACGGTACGGCGCTACGGGAACGGATACGCCGGTTTCCTCACCGCCAAGGCGGCGGCCCGCGCCCGGTGGGCGTGGGAGCACGAGCGGTGGCGCGACGAGGTCGCCCGGCAGGAACGCCTCGCCGACGCGAGCATCGGGATGCTGGCGGAGATCCCTCGCAAGGGGCCGTGGGCGTTCAGCGGCGCCGGCGCGTTCCGGGCGCGCTCGCGGACGCACGGCGCGCAGAGCCGCATCCGCAATGCCCGCGAGCGGGTGCAGCGGCTCACGGAGCACCCCGTGCCGCCGCCCCCGCGGCCGCTGCTGTTCACGGGCCGCCTCGAGGGCACGCCGGACACTCGGAACACTCAGGACGCATCGGCAGCCGTGCACTTGGAGGATGTCCGGGTCGAAGGACGGCTGCACGTTCCGTCCCTGGAGCTCTCCCCCGGTGACCGGCTCCTCGTCACCGGTCCCAACGGCGCCGGCAAGAGCACCCTTCTCCACCTGCTCGCAGGAGAACTGACGCCCGACGCCGGTGTCCTGCGCCGACCCCGCCGCGTCGGGTTCCTGCGTCAGCAGAGCGCGCCCGACGACGCCTTCGACGCCCGTACGCTGCTGACGGCCTTCGCGGCCGACCGGGTGGAGCAGCCCGGCGAGCACGCCGACGCGCTCCTCGCGCTCGGTCTGTTCCGCGGTGCCGATCTCGCCGTCCCCGTACGGGACCTGTCCGCCGGGCAGCGCCGCAAGCTCGAACTGGCCCGGCTCGTCACGGCCGGTCCGCTCGACCTGCTGCTCCTCGACGAGCCGACCAACCATCTGGCCCCCGCCCTGGTGGAGGAGATCGAGGCCGCCCTGGTCCACTACACCGGCACCCTGGTCGTGGTGACCCACGACCGCCTCCTGCGGGAACGCTTCAACGGGCTGCGGCTGGAACTGCCGGCGGCCGGTGCCTGCCAGGTCCCGCAGTGACGGGGCGACGGGGCGACGGGACGGGCGGGGAGGGCGGGGAGGGCGGCAGGGGCTAGTCCTTGTGGCCCGTCGTGGCGATCGTGACGCCCAGGCCGATCATCGTGACGCCGCCCACCCCGCCGACCAGCGCGAGCCGCCGGGGTGAACGGGCGAACCAGTCGCGTGCGGCGGCGGCGCCCAGACCCCAGACACTGTCCGACGCCACCGCGATGAGGTTGAAGACCAGGCCGAGCAGCAGCATCTGCGTGACGACGTGGCCCTGGCCGCGGTCGACGAACTGCGGCAGTACGGCGGCGAAGAACACGATCGTCTTCGGGTTGGCCACGCCGACCGCGAAGCCCTCCCCCAGCGTGCGCCAACCGCCGCGCGCGGGTTCGTCGCCGGTGAACGCGGCGTGCAGCGCACCGCGTTGCCGCACCGCCTTCACCCCCAGGTACACGAGATACGCCGCCCCCACCAGCTTCAGCGTCGTGAAGACGAGCACCGAGCGCTCCACGACGGCCCCGACTCCGAGTGCCACGGCCACGACGAGGACGTACGCGCCCAGCGTGTTCCCCACGACCGTGGTCAGCGCCGCGCGGCGTCCCTGCGCCAGCGCCCGCCCGATCACGAACAGCACGCTGGGTCCGGGGACCACGATCAGCAGGAACGACATGGCCGCGAAGGCGAGCAGCCGGTCTGTGGACACCATGCGGTCATCCTCGCCCCGGGGTCCGATCGGCCGGTAGCGGTTTTCCGCGGCGGACGCCCGGAAAAAGAGTGGAACGGTGCCGTCGTGTGCCCCTACCGTGCTGCCCGGCCGAGTCGCCCAGCCGAGGACGTGCCCTTGTACACCGTGTGAGACCTCCCGAGTGCTGATCTGTCGCGCGTCGCCGCATGTGCGCCGCGCTGCTTTCCGCTGCGGTCTTCTCACACTGGAACCGGTGTACTTCTGTGCTCGAAAACTGGGTGGTCGCACCCACCTGCCTGCCGCTCGTCCGCCGTCGCTGCCACGCGTGCGCGTCCGAGCGTTTTTGGACAAGCGGAAAATTCCGTGTCAACGCACACCACAAGCTCCTCGACGTCTGGCTCCTCGCGCTCTGCACGACGTGCGGGGAGACCGCGAAGCTCACGGTCCTGGAGCGGACGAACGTGCGCTCCGTACGCCCCGGGCTGCTGGACCGGCTGCATGCCAACGACCCCGCCCTGGCGGCCGAACTGCTCCAGGATCCGTTCGTACGGCGCCGCAATCACATCGCCCTGGACTGGGACAACGCCTGGCGTCTCGACACCGGCGGGCCGGATCACAGGGACCGCGTGGACCGCGTGGACCAGGTGGACCACGAGGCGCTCGACGTCTCCGTTCGCTTCGCGGCACGGATTCCCGTCCGGCCGGTGCGGCTGATCGCCGAAGGCTGCGGTCTGCCGCGGGCCGAGGTGGAGCGGCTGGCCGCGGAGGGGAAACTCGTCTCCGCCGTCCGGCTGGGCGGCAGACTCTCCGGCGACTTCACGTTCACGCTCAAGCGCTGAGCTCGCCTCGGCCCCACGGTCCTGTCCGGCGCGATCCGCCGGACAGGACCCGCTGGGACGCTGCGAAGCCCAGCGAGGTCGTGGCGTCTTATTCGGTCGGCCGGAGAGGGCCGCCGTCCTGGTCCCGCGGTCCGTTCGAGAGGCGGTCCAGCCATTCCCTGAGCAGGGCTCCCTCGACCGGGGTGAGGGCGGTCGGCGGGGACTGGTGGAGGAGGGCGTTCAGGTGGGCTGCCGTGGAGGGGATCTGCGGGTCCTGCGGATCCTGCGGATTCTGTCGATCTGGCGCGGCGGGGGCCTGCGGGGCCGTTGCGGTGGGGGCCGGCGCGTCCGTGTCCGCGGGCGGTGGCACGTCCGGGGTGAAGACCAGGGCGTGGACCCCGTCCCGTACGCGCCGGGACACGCTCCTGTCCGTGAACGTCGCCGGGCGGGAGACCAGCATCAGGGCCACGCCGACGTTCGCCGACATGATGATCTGCGCCGCCAGTTCGGGGGCCATGGTCAGCTTGTGCTGCGCCGCCGCCCGTCGCAGGTCCGAGGTGAGGATGCGGTGGGACTCCAGGGCCGCCGCCGGGGGCGTGCGCATGGCCGGTGAGTGCATCAGGCGGAACAGGTTCGGGTTCGCCAGGGCGAACTCGACGTGGGTGTCCCAGCCGTCCCGCAGGTCCTCGACCGGGTCCGTGCCGGCAGGACGGTCGCGCTTGGTCGCGAGGTACTTGTCCCAGCCGTGGTCGACGACCGCCGACAGGAGCCCCTCCTTGTCCCCGAAGTGGCGGTAGAGGGCGGGGGCGCCGACACCGGCGGCCTCGCACACGGCCCTGGTCGACACGTCCCCGTTGGAGGACTCGGCGACCAGGGCCGCCGCCACTTCGAGAATGCGCGCTTTCGTACCCACGGTGTTCACGGTATTCACGGCCGTGACGGTATCCGAGCTCATATGCCGGGGTGGGAGGTGGCCGGGGAGGGGGAACGCGGGGCGAGCAGATCGTCCAGGCCTATCCGCGTCAGGAACTCCGCGCGGACGCGGTCCGCGACCCGGCTGACCTCTTCCGACCCGTCGTCCGCCGGGTCGACGTGGACCCGGAAGGGCCGCTCGCCGTGCGGGGCGCCGACCACCTCGACGATCGCGTCGGCCACCAGGGACGCCGGGGCGTCGGCCGGGGCGAGGGCGGCGAGGCGCTCGGCGACCTGGTCCATCAGGCCCGCGTACCGCTCCTCGTACGCCGGCAGGACCGTCCCTTCGGCAGGGTGGCCGCCGGTCGCGAAGTGGTTCGTGCCCGAGGTGAAGGCGCCCGGCACCACGATGGTCGTCTCGATGCCGAAGCGGGCCAGCTCCGCCGCGTACGACACCGCGAGCGCGTCCATCGCGGCCTTCGCGGCGAAGTACGGCGCGAGGTAGGGCGGGGTGCCGCCTCTGGTCGAGGTCGAGCCGACCCACAGGACCAGGCCGTGCTCCTGGGCGCGCAGGTGCGGCAGCGCGGCCCGGTTGACGCGCTGGGTGCCGAGCACGTTCGTGTCGTACACCGCGGCCAGTTCCTCGGGGGTGAAGGCCTCGGTGGGGCCCGTCACCATGTGGCCGGCGTTGTGGACGAGCACGTCCAGCGCGCCGGCCCCGGCCAGGACCGTGGCGACGGCGGCGTCCGCGGACTCCTGGGAGAGGACGTCCAACTCGACCGTGCGCAGATCCACTTCGTGCTCGGCCGCGTACGCCTCGGCCTCGGCGACCCGGTCCGCGTTGCGGCCGCGGGTGTCGCGCATCGCCGCGTAGACCGTGTGCCCGGCGTCGGCCAGAGCCCGCGCGGCGAGCGCGCCGAACCCGGAACCCGCGCCTGTGATGACGATCGTCCTGCCCATGTCGGACTCCTGAGAGGTGTGGCGGGAGGTGGGAGGGGAGGGGAGGGGGAAGGGGAGAGGGAGGGCTGGGCTCAGGCGATGCCGCCGTTGGCGCGGAGCACCTGGCCGTTGACCCAGCGGGCGGCCGGGCCCGCCAGGAAGGACACGACCTCGGCTATGTCGCGGGGCGTGCCGAGGCGCTCCAGCGGCGGCTGGGCCGCCATCCGCGCGATCGTCTCGTCGTCCTTGCCGTCCAGGAACAGGGCGGTGGCGGTCGGGCCGGGGGCCACGGCGTTGACGGTGATGTCCCGGCCGCGCATCTCGCGGGCCAGGATCAGGGTCATGGCCTCGACGGCGCCCTTCGTGGCCGCGTATCCCGCGTAGCCAGGGAGGGCCAGGGCCAGTACGGAGCTGGAGAAGTTGAGGATCGCGCCGCCCGCGCGCAGCCGGCGCGCGGCCTGCTGGTCGACGACGAAGGTGCCGCGGATGTTGGTGCGGTGCATGCGGTCCAGGGCGTCGAGGTCGGTGTCGACCAGCGGGGCCAGCGTCATGACGCCGGCCGCGTGCACGACGACGTCGACCCCGCCGAAGGCCGACTCCGCGGCGTCGAAGAGTGCCGCGACCTCGGTCTCTTCGGCCACGTCGGCCCGGTGGGCGATCGCCCGGCCGCCGGCCTCGGTGATCGCGCCGACCGCCTTGTCCGCCTCGGTCCGGTTGCCCGCGAAGTTCACGACGACGGCGAATCCGTCGGCCGCCAGCCGCTCCGCGCTCTCGCGGCCGATTCCCCGGGATCCGCCGGTGACGATCGCGACGCGGGTGGGGTTTCCGGTGGCTGTCTGCTCGGTCATGGGCGTGCTCCTCGTCTCGGCGGGTAGCGTTGTTCGCCCCCGACAAGAACAACGCTACCATCGAGCTCTTAGCGGCGCTACCCCTTTCCGTAGCGATGCTACGGACCGCATGACGAAGGCCCCGCCGGAGCGGGGCCTTCGTCGCGTGCTGGGTGTGGCGGGTGCAGCAGGTGTGGCGGTGGGGCGAAGTGCTAGGTCACGTCCACGTGGTCGCCCGACGAGTTGCTCGCGCCCGTCGTCGTGTTGCCGCTGTAGCGCCAGCGGTAGGTGCCGTCCTTCGTGGCCGTCACCGTGGTCTTCAGGTGTCCCGTGCTGTTCGCCGTGACCGACGTGACCGTGGTGTAGGTGCTGGAGCCGGCCGGCTTGAACTGCAGTTTCACCGACCGGCCGCCGTAGTTGTCGTAGCGGTGCGCGCTCCAGTTGGCGCGCTGCACGGTGCCGGTGACCGTGATCGGCCCGCCCGTGGCGACGGGTTCCGGGGTCGCGTTCGTGCTCTGGATGCGTGAGGCGCGCTGGAGGCGGACCGTCGCGGAGAGCTGGTCGGTGTCGTAGCCGCCGTTCTCCTTGATGGCCGTGCCGGCGGTCTTCCACACGGCCGCATCGCTGTTGACCAGCTTGTTGCCGTTGCCGCCCGGCATGCTGTCAGGGTCGATGGTCATCGTCTCGTCGCAGTCGCGATAGGTGTAACCACCCGCGGAGGACTGGCGGCAGCCCCACTGGGTCGTGGTGTTCGCGAGGGTGTACTCGTTGGTGCCGTAGGTGCCCCGGTACGCCGAGACCCACCACGTGTCGAGGGACACCTTGCTCTTCACCGTGTACGTCAGCGGGGCCTCGACCTCGGCGCTGATGCCGACGACGATCGGTTTGCCGTTGTTCAGCACGATGTTCGAGAACGAGATGTCGCTCTCGGCAGCGCTCGCGGTCGGCGCGGTGAGTGCCACTCCGGTCAGCGCCAGAGCTGCGGTCAGGGCCACGGTGGCCGTGCGGCGGGCGGTCGAGCGTCTGTGGCTGCGTGAAGTGGCAGCCGGTGATGTCGTGGTCAATCCCCACCCCTGGGTTGCAGTGCGTGTCGGTGCGGCGCGGGTCGACCGCGTTCCGCGTGCGGGAACTCTAGATCATCCGGGGGTGGGGGGCAGGTGCGGGTGCAGGGCGGTGGGGGCTGGGCGCGCAGTTCCCCGCGCCCCTTGGAAGCGGGGGCGGGGCCGGGCCCGGACGGCGGGCCCCGGCCGTCCGTGTACCCGCCGTGTACCCGCCCGCGTACCCGTGCGGGACGGTGGGGGCTGGGCGCGCAGTTCCCCGCGCCCCTTGGAAGCGGGGGCGGGCCTGGACGGCGGGCCCCGGCCGCCCGTGTACCCGCTCGTGTACCCGCCCGCGTACCCGTGCGGGGCGGTGGGGTTGAGCGCGCAGTTCCCCGTGCTCCTTGGGGGCGCCGGCCCGGGGTTCAGGCCTGCCAGACCAGTGACTGGAGTTCCGAGTACGCGCGCAGGGCGTACGAGCCCACGTCCCGGCCCACTCCGCTCTGTTTGAAGCCGCCGAACGGGGCCTCCATGTTGCGGCCCACCGTGTTGATGCCGACGCCCCCCGCGCGCAGGCGGCCCGCGACGCGGAAGGCGCGGGCCGCGTCGCCCGACCAGACGTAGTCGATCAGGCCGTACTCGCTGTCGTCGGCCAGGGCGACGGCCTCCTCCTCGTCGTCGAAGGGGAGGACCACCACGACCGGGCCGAAGATCTCCTCGCGGACCACCCGCATGGAGCCGGCGCAGTCCGCCAGGAGCGTGGGCGCCACGTAGAAGCCCCGCGCCAGGGGTGGGCGTTCGCCGCCCGTCACCACCCGCGCGCCCTCCTTACGGGCCAGTTCGACGTAGGACTCGACCCGGTCCCGGTGGGCCGCCGAGATCAGCGGGCCGACGATCGTGTCCGGGTCCCGCGGGTCCCCGACCCGCAGGTGGGCCGCGTAGGCCGCGAGCCGGGACACCAGACGGTCGTGGATCGGCCGGTGTGCGAGCACCCGTGTCGGGGCCGTGCAGATCTGGCCGCTGTAGAAGGAGAAGGTGGTCCCGATCCCCCGTACCGCCGACTCCAGGTCCGCGTCCTCGAAGACGATCGCCGCACCCTTTCCGCCCAGCTCCATCAGCTGCCGTTTCATGCCGCGCCCGCACACCTCGGCGATGCGCCGGCCGACGGCGGTGGAGCCGGTGAAGCTCACCATGTCCACGTCGGGCGAGTCGACGGCCGCCTCACCGACCTCCCCCCGCGCACCGCTGACGACGTTCACGACGCCCGGTGGCACGCCCGCCGCCTCCAGCGCCTCGGCCATCCGGTACACGGAGAGCGGGTCCTGCGGGGCGGGTTTCACGACGACCGTGTTGCCCATCGCGAGAGCCGGCGCGATCTTGCCCGCCGGGTTCGCCCAGGGGTTGTTGTACGAGGTGATGCAGGCGACCACGCCGACCGGCCGGCGTACGGCGAGGGCGCCGAGAACGGCCGCCCCGCCGAACGGGCCCGCCTCGTTGACCTGCGGGGGCAGCGGCTCCTCGACGGGCTCCACGCGCGCGTAGCGCCGGAACCGGGCCGCCCCGACCCCCACCTGCATCCCGCGCGCGGTACCGGTGGTCGCGCCGGTCTCCGCCTGCGCCAGTTCCGCGTACGGGACGAGGTTGCGCCGGATCGCGGTGGCCGCCCGGTCGAGGACGGCGGCCCGTTCCTCGGGAGGCGTGCGCGACCAGGACCGGAAGGCCTCGCGGGCCGCGCCCGCCGCCGCGTGCACCTGGTCGCGCGAGGCCTCCGGGGCCGCCCCGACACTCTCCTCGGTCGCCGGGTCGATCACCTCGTAGTGGCCGCCGTCCGGCTCCACCCACGATCCGCCGATGAACAGCCGCTGTCCGTCGCTCACCTGGTCCCCCAAGACCGTCGACGCGTCACCACGTACTCACCGTGCACTCACCACGTACTCACCGTGCGCGTGTCGCGGCCCGACCTCAGTACCTTGCCGGGTACGGCCCCGGTCACCACGTCGTCCCGTATCGACTCGACGCCGTTGACCCACACGGCCCTGACGCCGATGGCCTTCGAGTCGAGGCGCGGGCTGTCCCCCGGCAGGTCGTGCACCAGGGTGGCCTTGCCGGCGTCGATCCGGTCCGGGTCGAAGAGCACGAGGTCCGCGTGGAAACCCTCCGCGATCCGGCCGCGCTCCCGGAGTCCGAAGAGCCGGGCCGGGTCGTCCGTGAGCATCTTCACCGCCTGCTCCAGCGGCACCAGTTTCCGGCCGCGCAGGCAGTCCCCGAGGAACCGGGTCGTGTACGGGGCGCCGCACATCCGGTCCAGATGGGCGCCCGCGTCCGAACCGCCGAGCAGTACGTCCTCGTGCCGCCACGTCTCCTGGCGCAGGGCCCAGGAGGCGGGGTCGTTGTCGGGCGGCATGGGCCACAGGACCGTACGCAGCCCGTCGTTGGCGCAGATCCCGACGAGGCACTCGAAGGGTTCCTGGCCTCGCTCGGCCGCGATGTCCCGTACGACCCGTCCGGTCAGGCCCTCGTTCTCCGGGCTGTACGTGTCGCCGACGACGTACCGCCCGAAGTCGGCGAGGCGGCGGAAGACGCCGGCCTCCTTCGAGCCGGCCCGCCGCAGCATGTCGGCCCTGACCCCGGGGTCCCGGAGCCTCGCGATCCGCTCGGGCACGGGGAGGCCGAGCACCTCGCCCCAGCCGGGGATGAGGTTGAGGGCGCAGAAGGTGCCCAGCGACATGTTCATCGGGGTGAGGATCGGCATGGTGAGGGCGACGACCCGGCCGCCCGCCTTCCGTGCCCGCTCGCTCGCGGACAGCTGCCGGGGCACGCGCTCGGGGACCGCGGCGTCGATGGTCAGGACGTTCCAGTTCAGGGGCCGGCCGGCCGCCGCGCTCATCTGCGCGAACAGGTCGATCTCGGCGTCGCTGAACTGGTCCAGGCACCCGGCCACGATCGCCTCGATCTGCGTGCCCTCGTGTTCGCCGACCGCCCGTGACAGCGCGAGCAGTTCGGCGGGCCGCGCGTGCCGGGAGGCGACCGGTTGCCCGTCGCCGTCGGAGTGGGTCGACGACTGGGTGGTGGAGAATCCCCACGCACCGGCGTCCATCGCCTCGTGCGCCAGCCGGACGATGGCGTCGAGTTGCTCGTCGCTCGGCTGTCCGCCCACCGCGTCCGGTCCCATGACGTGCCGCCGCAGCGCGCAGTGCCCCACCATGAAACCGGCGTTGACCGCGATACGTCCCTCGAGGGCGTCCAGGTACTCGCCGAAGCCGTGCCAGCTCCACGGCGCCCCCTCCTCCAGCGCGATCAGGGACATCCCCTCGACCTTGGACATCATCCGCCGCGTGTAGTCGGCGTCCCCGGGCCGCGAGGGGTTGAGGGGGGCGAGGGTGAAGCCGCAGTTCCCGCCCGCGACCGTCGTCACGCCGTGGTTGAGCGAGGGCGTCGCGTACGGGTCCCAGAAGAGCTGCGCGTCGTAGTGCGTGTGGGGGTCCACGAACCCGGGCGCGAGGACGAGCCCGCGCGCGTCCTCACTCGTCCGCGCGCCCTCACCGGCGTCCCTGCCTTCACCGGCGTCTCCGGCCCCACCGGCGTCCCCGGCATCCCCGACGGCCCTGATGACGGCGATCCGTCCGTCCCGGATGCCCACGTCGGCGACGAAGGCGGCCCCGCCCGACCCGTCGACGATCCGCGCGCCCCTGATCAGATGGTCAAGCACGACAAGTCCCCTTCTCCGGTACCCCAGTTCTCCGGTTCTTCAGTTCTCCGGTACTCCGGCACTCCCGTACTCCGGCACTCCGGCACTCCGGCACTCCGGCCGGACCTTTCCGGCTCACGGCACCCTCGTCCGCCCGGGGGCCCGGGGGCGCGGGGAACCGCGCGAGCGGCCACCGACGGCCCGCGGCCACCGACGAAGCTCAGACAGCGCCCCGGAACCGGGTGGTCCGGTGCACGGGATCCGTGTCGATCTTCGGGACGACGTGCTCCCCGATCAGCCGGATCGTCTGCAGCGTCTCCTCCTTCGGCACCCCGACCGGCAGCCCGAACGACAGCTGGTCGGCGCCGGCCTGCTCCCACCGCTTGCACTGCGTGAGCACCTCGTCCGGATCACCGCAGATCAGCAGCTCCTCGGCGATGAGGAGTTCGATCAGTTCCTCGGTGTACTCGGGCAGCGTCTGCGGCCACACGGGGAACCCCTCGGGCCGCGGGAACGTGTCGTGGTAGCGGAAGACGAGCGAGGGCAGGTAGTGCAGCCCGCCTGCCGCGGCGATCCGTACCGCCTCGGCGTGCGTCGGCGCGCAGACCGCCGTCGTCGTCACCATCACGTTGTCGTTGACGAAGTCCCCGACCGGCTCCGCCTCGACGACGGCCGTCTTGTACTGCTCCAGGACCCACTCCATGTCGGAGACCTTCTGCACGCTGAAGCCGAGCACCCCGAGCCCCTTGCGGGCGGCCATCGCGTACGAGGGCGGCGACCCGGCGGCGTACCACATGGCGGGGTGCGACTTCCCGTACGGCTTCGGCAGGATCTTGCGCGGCGGGAGCTGCCAGTGCTTGCCCCGGAACCCGACGTACTCGTCCTGGAGCCACATCTTCGGGAACTCGGCAATGGTCTCCTCCCAGATCTCCTTGGTGTAATTCATGTCGGTGATGCCGGGGAGGAAGCCGAGGATCTCGTGCGAGCCGGCCCCGCGTCCGCTGCCGAACTCGAAGCGGCCCTCGGTGAGATGGTCGAGCATGGCGACCTTCTCGGCGACCTTCACCGGGTGGTTGACCTGGGCGAGCGGGTTGAAGATGCCGGACCCCAGGTGGATCCGCTCGGTCGCGTGCGCCAGGTAGCCGAGGAAGACGTCGTTCGCGGAGAGGTGCGAGTACTCCTCCAGGAAGTGGTGCTCGGACGCCCAGGCGTACTTGAAGCCGGACCTGTCCGCCTGGATGACGTACTCGGTCTCCTCCATCAGCGCCTTGTGCTCGGCGAGCGGATCGGTCTCGGCCCGCTTGCCCACGTACCCCTGTACAAAGAGCCCGAATTCCACGGAGGTTCACCGTCCCCTGTTCCCCTGTCCGCGACCTGACGAACCGTCAGATCCACCTGCCGCCGACTGTTGCACCGCACCCCTGGAGCGTCAAGAGCTGACGACCCGTCACATGAGGCCGGTGAAGGGTTCACGGCGCGCTCACACCCGCCAGCCACCCTCCGTCGATCACGAACGGCTGGCCGGTGACGTAGGAGGACTCATCGCAGGACAGGAAGAGGGCGAGCCGGGCCACCTCCTCCGCCCTGCCGATGCGGCCGAGCGGGACGAGCTTGCGGTAGAACCGGGCGACGGCCTCCGAGCCCGCCCCGGGGTCCGCCACCGGGTCGAGCAGGGCCGGATTGCTCATGGCGGTGTCGATCGCGCCGGGGCAGACGGCGTTGACGCGGATGCCCTTGGCGGCCAGTTCCAGCGCGGCCACGCGCGTGAGGCCGACGATCGCGTGCTTGGTCGCGCTGTACGCGCCGACGTACGCCATGCCGGTGAGCCCGGTGTACGAGGCGGTGTTGACGACGGTCCCGCCGCCGGCCGCCCCGATCTCGGGGGCCAGGGTCTTGATGCCGAGGAAGACGCCGACCTGGTTGACGCGCACGATCTGCAGGAACTCTTCGAGAGGGGTGTCGACGAGGGCGTTGAAGCGCAGGATGCCGGCGTTGTTGACGAGCCCGTCGACCTTGCCGAACGCGTCCTTGGCGACCGCCACCGCGGCCGCCCAGTCGTCCTCCCGGCCCACGTCGAGGTGGACGTACCGGGCGCGGGCGCCCAGTTCCTCGGCAAGGGCCTTTCCCTGCTCGTCCAGCACATCGGCGAGCACCACCCGCGCCCCTTCCGCGACGAAGAGCCGGGCCTCCTGCTCGCCCTGCCCCCGGGCCGCCCCGGTGACCACCACGACCCGCCCGTCCAACCGACCCATGACATCTCCCTGAACAGAGGGCGCCCGAGGGGCGCGGGGAACTGCGCGAACAACCGCGAACAACCGCGGACGGCCCGCGGCCGGGGACGCGGACGGGGCCGCGGCCGGGGACGAGGCCCCCGTCGTCCTCTTCGCGGCCCTATCCGAGGAGCGGAGCGACCCCGACCCCGAACGCCGCCATCTGGTCCGTCAGTTCGCTGCGGCTCCGCGACCGGAAGCGCACCTGGATCTGGTGGACCCCCATGTCCCGGTACGCCCGCAACGACTCGGCGATCACCTCGGGCGCGCCGCAGACCGTGCGGCGCCCCACGGCCCACCCGGGCCGCCCCACGTACAGCGGCTCGGTGATCGCGCCGACGGTGAACGGGCCGGTCACCCCGGCCTCCTCCCGCAGTCGCCCGATCCGGTCGATCTGCGCGGGCAGCCGCTCCCGCGGGTCCCCCTGCGGCAGCCACCCGTCCCCCTTGACCGCGGCCCGCCGCACGGCGGCGGGCGAGGACCCGCCGACCCACACCGGCACCCGTTCCTGCGCGGGGCGCGGTCGCTGGCCGAGCCCTTCGAAGTCGTACAGCTTCCCGTGGTGGGAGGGGAACTCGTCGGGGCCCAGCGCGGCCCGCAGCGCGTCGACGCACTCGTCCAGCACGGCCCCGCGCCGCTCGAAGTCCACCCCGAGCGCCTCGAACTCCTCCTGTACGTGTCCGGCGCCGACCCCCAGGAGCAGGCGGCCCCCGCTCAGGTGGTCGAGGGTCGCGTACTGCTTGGCGGTGACGAGGGGGTGGCGCAGTCCGACGACCGCGACGTGGCTGAGCAGCCGCACGCGCGCGGTGACCCCGGCGAGGAAGGCGAGAGTGGCGACGGGGTCGTACCAGACGGTGCTCATCGCCCGGGCGAGCCTGCGCGGGACGGCGACGTGGTCGCAGCTCGCGAGGTAGGCGAAGCCGGAGCCGTCGGCGGTCCGGGCGATCTCCACGAGATCGTCCGGACCGGCGTCGGCCTCCCACGCCTCGGCGTAGAGGGTGCTCTGCGACTGGACCGGCAACTGCATCCCGTACACCAGTCGCCCTTCGGGCAGGACCTGCATGAGCGGCACCCTTCAGCTGACGGACCGTCACATTCGAGTGGGCGGCCTCCATCGTCGTAGCTGACGCCGTGTCAGACAAGACCTGTGTGCCCGACCGGCCGCGGACCGGCGGGGGTCGGCCGGGGCCGGCGGGGGCCGGTCGTGCAGTTCCCCGCGCCCCTCAGGGGCGGGACTCCGCCCCCGCCCACAGGCCGTCCCGCGTCAGACCGAGGAGGTCGATCGCGTTGCGGCGGACGATCCGGTCGACGACGTCGGCGTCCAGGTGGCCCATCTGGGCCTCGCCGACCTGGCGCGACTCGGGCCAGGTGGAGTCGGAGTGCGGATAGTCGGTCTCGTAGAGGACGTTCCCGGCGCCGATGGCGTCCAGGTTCCGCAGCCCGAAGGCGTCGTCGAAGAAGCAGCCGTACACGTGCTCGGCGAAGAGCTCGGAGGGCGGGCGGTGGACCTTGTCCGCGACGCCGCCCCAGGCGCGGTTCTCCGCCCAGACGACGTCCGCGCGTTCCAGGATGTAGGGGATCCAGCCGATCTGCCCCTCCGCGTACATCACCCTGAGGTTCGGGAAGCGCTCGAACTTGCCGCTCATCAGCCAGTCGACCATCGAGAAGCAGCAGTTGGCGAAAGTGATGGTGGAGCCGACGGCGGGCGGCGCGTCCGCGGAGGTGGAGGGCATCCGGCTGCTCGACCCGATGTGCATGGCGATCACCGTGCCGGTCTCGTCGCAGGCGGCGAGGAACGGATCCCACTCGTCCGTGTGGACGGAGGGCAGTCCGAGGTGCGGGGGTATCTCGGAGAAGGCGACGGCCCGTACGCCGCGCGAGGCGTTGCGCCGCACCTCCTGCGCGGCGAGCCGCGCGTCCCACAGCGGGACGAGCGTGAGCGGTATCAGCCGGCCCCGGGCCGCGGGGCCGCACCACTCCTCGACCGTCCAGTCGTTGTAGGCCCGCACGCAGAGCAGCCCCAGCTCGCGGTCCTTCGCCTCGGTGAAGGTCTGGCCGCAGAACCGGGGGAAGGTCGGGAAGCAGAGGGCGGACTGCACGTGGTTGACGTCCATGTCGGCCAGGCGCCGCGGGACGTCGTACGAGCCCGGGCGCATCTGCTCGTACGTGATGATCTCGAGCTTGATCTCGTCCCTGTCGTACCCGACGGCGGTGTCGAGACGGGTGAGCGGGCGGTGGAGGTCCTCGTAGACCCACCAGTCGCCGATGGGCCCGTCGTCGCCGGAGCCGCCCATGACGGGAGCGAACTTGCCGCCCAGGAAGGTCATTTCCTTCAGCGGGGCGCGTACGACGCGCGGCCCCTCGTCCTGGTACCTCGACGGGAGCCGGTCCCGCCAGACGTGGGGGGGCTCCACCGTGTGGTCGTCCACCGAGATGATCTTCGGGAAGGTCTCCATGGTCCCAAGGTAACGCCGATCTGACGGAGCGTCAGCTCCCTGGAGGCGGTTGCCGGAATGCCGGGACCGCGCCCCGCGGTTGCGACGACGGGGTGTGGGCCCTGTGAGGGCTTGCGTGAATCTCGCATGGCGGCCTGTGATCGGTGTCTCCCACGGCTGACGCATCCGCCATGAACAAGGCAAACTGGCCTGGTTGTCATGACGGTTCGGCAGGGGGACAGCGATGGACGGTGTACCGCGGGTGCCGGAGCAGTGGAGTCCCGAGGAATCGGTGGCCCTGCGCTTCAGCGTGCTCGGCCCGGTGCGCGCCTGGCGCGGGGCGGAGGCACTGCCCATGGGATCTCCGCAGCAGCGCGCCCTGCTGGCCGCCCTGCTGCTGCGCGAGGGACGTACGGCCACGTCGGGTGAGCTGATCGACGCCCTGTGGGGCGACGAACCGCCGTCGCAGGCTCTGGCCGCGGTGCGGACGTACGCCTCACGGCTGCGCAAGGTCCTCTCCCCCGGCGTGCTGGTCAGCGAGTCGGGCGGTTACGCGATCCGGCTCTCCGACGTGTCCGGTCCGGGCGGCCCCGGCGGCTCCCTGGACGTGGCCCTCGTCCAGGAGCTCACGGCCGACGCGGAGAAGGCGAAGGCCGTCGGCGACCTGTGCCATGCGCGCGCCCTGCTGAACAAGGCGCTGAACCTGTGGGACGGGGAGGTGCTGGCGAACGTCCCGGGCCCGTACGCGGAGACCCAGCGCGCCCGCCTGGAGGAGTGGCACCTGCAGCTCACCGAGACCCGGCTGGACATGGATCTCGACCAGGGCTGCCACGCCGAGGCCGTCTCGGAGCTCACCGCGCTCACCGCGGCCCACCCCCTGCGGGAGCGGCTGCGCGAACTGCTGATGCTGGCGCTGTACCGCTCGGGCCGCCAGGCCGAGGCCCTGGCCGCGTACGCGGACACCCGGCGCCTGCTGGCCGACGAGCTCGGCGTGGACCCGAGCCCCGACCTCCAGGAACTCCAGCAGCGCATCCTGCAGGCCGACCCGGGCCTCGCGGAACCCTCCGCGCCGCTGGCGCCCGAGGCCGCCGCCACCCCGGTGCGGCCCGCCCAGCTCCCGGCCACCGTGCCCGACTTCACCGGCCGCGTGTCCTTCGTGTCGGAACTGAGCGACGTGCTCGCGACCGCCGAGGGCCGGGTGATGGCGGTGTCGGCGCTCGCCGGCATCGGCGGCGTCGGCAAGACGACGCTCGCCGTCCACGTCGCGCACCGGTCGCGGAGCGTCTTCCCGGACGGGCAGCTGTACGTGGACCTGCAGGGCGCGGGCGCGCGGGCCGCCGAACCGCAGGCGGTCCTGGGCGCCTTCCTGCGCGCCCTGGGCACCGCGGACTCGGCCATCCCGGACACCCTGGAGGAGCGGGCGGCCCTGTACCGCTCGGTGCTGGACGGCCGCCGGGTGCTGGTACTCCTCGACAACGCCCGGGACGCGGCCCAGGTACGGCCCCTGCTGCCCGGCACGGAGGGGTGCGCCGCGCTGGTGACCTCGCGGGTGCGGATGGTCGACCTGGCCGGCGCCCACCTGGTGGACCTGGACGTGATGTCGCCCGAGGAGGCGCTGCAGCTCTTCACGAAGATCGTGGGCGCCGAGCGGGTGGCGTCCGAGCGGCAGTCGTCGCTGGACGTGGTGGCGGCCTGCGGCTTCCTGCCCCTGGCCATCAGGATCGCCGCGTCCCGCCTCGCCGCGCGGCGCACCTGGACGGTCTCGGTCCTGGCGGCCAAGCTCGCGGACGAGCGGCGGCGGCTGGACGAACTGCAGGCGGGCGACCTGGCCGTGAAGGCCACCTTCGAACTCGGCTACGGGCAGCTGGAGGCGGCCCAGGCCCGCGCCTTCCGGCTGCTCGGGCTCGCGGACGGCCCCGACATCTCCCTCGCGGCGGCCGCCGCCGTCCTCGACCTCTCACCGGAGGACACCGAGGACGTACTGGAGTCGCTCGTCGACACCTCGCTCCTGGAATCGGCGGCGCCCGGCCGCTACCGCTACCACGACCTG
The DNA here is from genome assembly GCF_030817535.1 of Streptomyces sp. V3I8. Lineage (NCBI taxonomy): Bacteria > Bacillati > Actinomycetota > Actinomycetes > Kitasatosporales > Streptomycetaceae > Streptomyces > Streptomyces sp. V3I8. Next base: position 3,817,874 of record NZ_JAUSZL010000002.1, read on the forward strand.
GTCCGCCTCTACGCGCGTGCGTGCGCCGAGCGGGACGAACAGCCTCCCAGCGAGCGGGCGGCCGCGATGTCCCGCCTGCTCGACTTCTACCTGGCCACGGCGGCCGGGGTGTACGCCATCGAGCGGCCCGGCGACCGGCTGGTGGACCACCTGGAGACGACGCAGTACCCCGGCCTGCGGTTCACCGAGGGCAGCGCCGCCCTCGACTGGCTCTACACCGAGGCCGCGCCGCTGCTGGCCTGCGTACGGCAGTCCGCCGGCACCGGGCTGCTGCGCCGCGCGGTCGACCTGCTGTGGGCCGCCAAGGACCTCACCGAGTCGGGCGCCAACTCCCACCAGTACGAGACGACGGCCGGCGCGATGTGCGACGCCACCCGCGCCGCGGGGGACGCCCGCGCGGAGGGCAGGGCGCGCACCACGCTCACCAACGTGCTGCTGGTCTCAGGCCGCATCCAGCAGGCGGCCGAGCAGGCACAGCTCGCCCTGGACCTCGCGACCTCCGCCCAGGACGCCATGGCCATGAGCTGGGCCGCCAACGACCGGGGGCTCACCTGCCTCCACCAGGAGCGGTTCGCGAGCGGCAAACCGTACTTCGAGCAGGCGATACAGGGGTACGGCGCGATCGGCAACCAGCCCCTCGAAGCCCTCAGCCTCTGCAACCTGTCCCGCGCCCACCTCGGCATGGGCAACACCGACAAGGCCGTGGAGATCGCACAGCGCGCCCTGGCGACCTACCTGGAGATCGGCAAGACCCTGCGGCTGGCCAACGGACACTTCACGCTGGGCATCGCGCTGACCCGGGCCGGCCGGCACGCCGAGGCGCTCAGCCAGTTCTCCGACGCGCTGGCCGTCTTCGGCAGCCACCGGCAGCGGCTCTGGGAGGGGACCACCAACTTCCGGATGGCCGAGGTGCACCTGGCGGCCCGCCGGCCCGCGCAGGCGGCCCAGCACGCCGAGCAGGCGCTCGCGCTCGGCTGCATCGGCGGCGACCGGATGCAGGGCACCGTCCTGACGCTCCTGGGCCGGGCCCTCACCATGCTGGGACAGCTGGACCGGGCCAGGGCCTGCTGGCGCGAGGCGCTGAACCTCCTGGAGTCGAACGGTGGCGCCGCACAGGCCGAGGAGGTCCGCGCCCTGCTCACGCCCGCCACGGCGGCGTGAGGGAACGGGCCGGGGAACGCGCCCGCGACAGGACTGTTGCGGACGTTCAGCATTCGTTTATCTCCGCACGGCACTCTCATACCTGTCACACCGTCGCGTCGGGGGGCAGACGGTCTGACCAGGAGCCAACCGGTTAGTGTGCGGCTCCGAACGCCCGTCCAGCGGCCCTCGGGGGAGTCTCTGGACGGGCGTTCCTCACTTGTCAACACAACGGGAGGGATCCGACCATGAGCGACCAGACGAAGGACACCGACTTCACCACCCAGGACAACGGGATGCCGGCGCCGCCGGCGAAGGACCCGGCGGTGGCCACCCCGAACGACAACGGGATGCCCACCCCGCCCGCCGAGGACCCGGTGGCCGTTCCGCTCGACAACGGGATGCCCACCCCGCCCGCGCCGGTCGACGTCCTCGCGATGGACAACGGCATGCCGTCGCCGCCCGCCCTGGATCTCGGCGGCGCCAAGTAACGACCAACCTCCCGACGGGGATCGGCCGCGGTGGCGCGGAGGGGGAGCCACCGCGGCCGAGGTCTGTCCGGACACGGCCGGACGCGGCCGGGCCGCCCGGCGCGTTCGATCGGGTCGAACGAGTGGTACCCGTACAGGAGAACGTCCCGCACCGTCCGGAAGTCCTCCCCACCCTCAGGAGCCGACATGACCCGCACGCAGAAGTTCCTCGCCACGCTCGCCCTGGTGCTCGGTGTCAGCGCCGCGGCCGCGAGCACGGCTGCGGCCGACAACTCGATGCCCGCGCCTCCGCCGGACAGCGGCGTGGGCCCGGTCGCGTCCGCCGCCCAGGCGCCCTGACGGCCCGACGGCCCGACGGCCCGACTGTCCAGGCGCCCTGACGGCGCTCACGAGCGGAGTCGACCGCCGGTCGGGGCGTCCCGGTCCTGCCGGGTTCCGGGTGTCATGAGACGTACGGCGTGTCCGTGAACGCGGGCACGCCTGACGCCTCGTGACGTGCCGTCAGGCGTGGCGGCGTGCGTCGTCGAGGTAGCGCAGGACCGCCGCGACCCGCCGGTCCACCTGGTCGGCGGGCGACAGGTCGAGCTTGGCGAAGATGCTGCGGATGTGCTTGTGGACGGCGCCCTCGGTGACGACGAGGCGTTCCGCGATCGCGCCGTTGCCCAGTCCCTCCGCCATCAGCGCGAGCACGTCGCGCTCGCGCGGACTGAGCCGTTCCAGGCGGGTGTCCTGGCGGCTGCGGGTGAAGAGCTGCGCGACGACCTCCGGGTCGATGGCCGTCCCACCGGACGCCACGCGGCCCAGCGCGTCCAGGAACTCCTCGACCCGCCCGACCCGTTCCTTGAGCAGGTAGCCGAGCCCGGTGACCCCGCCCACGAGCAGCTCGGTGGCGAAGGACTGCTCGACGTACGCCGAGAGCACGAGGACCGCCAGGCCGGGCCGTCGCCGCCGGGCCTCCACGGCCGCGACGATCCCCTCGTCGGTGTGCGTCGGCGGCATCCGTACGTCGAGGATGGCGACGTCCGGCTCGTGGGTGCCGATGGCGTCGAGGATGCCGTCGGCGGTGCCGACCGTGGCCACCACGTCGAGGCCCTCGGCGCGCAGCAGCAGCGCGAGCCCCTCCCGCAGCAGCGCGTCGTCCTCGGCGATCACAATCCGCATGGCAGTTCCACCTTGAGAGTCGTCGGGCCGCCGGGCGGGCTGGCCAGTTCGAGGGTGCCGTCGTGGGCCGCGATCCGGTCGCGGATGCCGGTGAGCCCGGAGCCGCCGGCCTCTCCCCCGGAGCGGGCGGCCCGGGAGGTGTCCCCGGCGCCGCCCCGGCCGTCGTCGGTGATGTCCAGCCGGAGCCGGCCGCCGCGGCTGCGGACCGTGACCGTGGCCTGCCGCGCCCCGCTGTGCTTGGCGATGTTCGTCAGCGCCTCGGCCACCACGAAGTAGGCGGTCGCCTCCACGGACGCCGCGCACCGCTCGGGCGCCTGGACGTCGATCCGGCAGGGCACCGGGCAGCTCGCGGCGAGCCCGGTGAGCGCGCCGGCGAGCCCCCGGTCGGCCAGGACGGGCGGCAGGATGCCCCGGGCGACCGAGCGCAGCTCGGACAGGGCCTGCTCGGCGGCGCTCTGGGCCCGTTCGAGGAGTTCCTCGGCGCCCGCGGGGTCGCGGGCCACCATGCGGCGCGCGGCGCCCAGCAGCACGGTGACGGTGACGATCCGGTTCTGGGTGCCGTCGTGCAACGAGCGCTCGATGCGGCGCAGTTCGGTGGCGTGGGCGTCCAGGGCGGCCGCCCGGGTGGCGGTGAGTTCCGCGACGCGCAGGGACAGGTCGGTGTCGGGCCCGGCCGCGAGGAGGGTGCGTCCCGGCCGTGCCTGGAGCCGTGCCATGCCGGGGGTGAGGCCCAGGATGATGGCGGTCCAGCCGAGCCCGAGCAGGCCGGCGGCGAGCGCGTCGGGCCAGGTCTGCGCGACCCCGATGCCCAGGGACGTGCTGGTCGCGTTCTCCGGCAGCAGGCGCCAGTACAGCGGGAACGCGACGTCGCGCACGGCCAGTACCGGGAGCAGCGCGCCGCCGAGGCCGAGGAGCAGGCCCAGCGAGGCGTGCCGGGCCAGCCAGCGCAGTTCGCGCCGCGTCGTCGGGTCGACGAGGGCGGGCCTGAGGCGGGTCGGCGCGGGGTCCGGGCCGATGACCTCGGGGCCGCGCCGGCCGAGCCGGTGGCGTTCGCGTGCGGCGAGCGCGTGCAGGGCGCGCAGGACGGCCGGGACCATGAGCAGTCCGACGCCCAGCAGGGACGTCACGGCGGTCACGGCGGTCCAGATCAGGAGGAGCAGCGCCAGCAGCGCGGTGCCGAGGCCGCCGACGAGTTCGCCGAGCGCGGCGACGGCGGCGTGGGCGGCCCGCCCGACGGTGGCCCCGATCCCGGGCCGCCCCGCACCGGCCCGGCCTCCGGCCACCCGCGCCCCGACCGCCCGGCCGTCGGCCATCCGGCTCCCGGTCGTCTGCCCGGTCCCGTCCTCGGAAGGCCGCCCCGTCTGCCCGGTCCGATCCCCGACCGCCGGCGCCCCGGTCGTCCGGTCGTCGGTCGCCCGGCTCCCGGTCGTCCGCCCCGGCCCGTCCTCGGAGGGCCGCCCCGTCCGCCCCGCCCGATCCCCGGCCGCCTGTTCCTCGGCCGCCGGGCCGTCGACCACCCGGCTCCCGGTCGTCTGCCCGGTCCCGTCCTCGGAAGGCCGCCCCGTCTGTCCGGTCCGGTCCCCGGCCGCCCGCGCCCCGGTCGTCCGGTCGTCGGTCGCCCGGCCATCCGTCGCCCGGCTCCCGGCCGTCTGCCCCGTCCGGCCCTCGGAGGGCCGCCCCGTCCGGCCCGCCCGATCCCCGGCCGCCTGTTCCTCGGCCGCCCGGCCATCGGCCGCCTGGCTCCCGGTCGTCCGCCCGGTCCCGTCCTCGGAGGGTCGCCCTGTCCGGCCCGTCCGGTCTCCGGCCGTTCCGTCCTCGGCGGGGTCGTCGTGTCGGCTGGAGGTCGGCATGCGTCCACTCCCTCTCCGTGCGCGACATACCCGTCACGGCAACCGGTTCGCAGCCCGGTCCGCCGTCGAGGAGGAGCGTAGAGGTACAGCCTGCTGTACCCCCACTCGGGCTGCTGGCGGGCTCGGCCGGCCGGGGTCCCGGTCCGTAGTTTCGGTGGCACGACAGCGGGGCCCGGTCAGGGTCCTCCGCCACCCGAGACCGTGAAGAGGACAGCCATGACCACCACGGACCCCTACCGCCTCGACGGCGGCGCCGAGAACCCGTACCCGGCCGGGACGGGCGCCGACCGGGACGGCACCGGCCGGGACGGCGTCACCAAGGACGGCATCGTGCGGACGGCGCTGTGGCTGGCGCTGGTCATCAGCACCGTCGGCAACATGGCGGCCTCCTTCGGCGCCGCCTCCACCGAGGTCCACCTGGTCTGCGGCGCGGTCACCGCGCTCTGCGCGACGGTGCTCGTCGTGCGGCACCTGCGGGGCCGTCGATGAGCGGGATCCTCGCGGGAGCCGGCCACCCGGTGGCGGCGCGGACCACCCCCGCCATCACCCTGACCGGTGTCGGCAAGACGTACGCGGGAGGCGTCCGCGCCCTCGACGACGTGTCGCTGACCGTGGCGCGCGGCACGTTCCTCGCCGTGATGGGGCCCTCCGGGTCCGGCAAGAGCACGCTGATGCACTGCGCCGCCGGTCTCGACTCCCCCACCACGGGCAGCATCCGCATCGGCGACCGCGAGATCGCGGGCCTGAACGAGACCCGCCGTACCGAACTGCGCCGCGAGCACATCGGTTTCGTCTTCCAGTCCTACAACCTGGTCCCCGCCCTCAGCGTCGCCGACAACATCACCCTGCCGCTGCGGCTCGCGGGGCGGGCCCCCGACCGGGAGTGGCTGCGGACGCTGGTGGAGCGGGTCGGTCTCGCCGACCGGCTCACCCACCGGCCCGCCGAGCTCTCCGGCGGCCAGCAGCAACGGGCGGCGATCGTACGGGCGCTGGTGGCGAAGCCCGCCGTCGTGTTCGCCGACGAGCCGACCGGCGCCCTGGACCTGCGCAGCGCCCACGAGGTGCTGGGCCTGCTGCGCGAACTCGTCGACACACTGCGTCAGACGGTGGTGATGGTCACCCACGACCCGGCCGCCGCCGCCCAGGCGCACCGCGCGCTGGTGATGGCCGACGGCCGGGTGGTCGACACCCTGGACCGGCCCACCGCCCCCGAACTGGCCGACCGCCTCGTCAAGCTGGGAGAGGTCTAGAACCATGCTGCATCTCGCGGTCCGTATGGCGGGACACCGCATCACCGCCCTGCTGGCGGTGGCGTTCGCGGTGCTCGGCGGAGCGGCGCTGATCACCGGCACCGGGATCCTGGCCGAGTCGGGCCTGCGCTCCCAGCTGCCGGCCGGACGCCTCGCCGGCGCGGACGTCGTGGTCTCCGCCGACCAGAGCCTCCACCCGGCCGGGGACCTGCCGATCGCCCTCCCGGAGCGCGGCACGGTCCCGGCCGCGCTGGTCGGCCGGCTGGCCGCGCTGCCCGGTGTCACGGCCGCGGCCGGCGACGTCGGTTTCCCGGCCGCCGTGCTCGACGCCGACGGCCGGGTCGTACCGGCCGGGGAGCCCCGGACGGCCGGCCACGGCTGGTCGTCGACGAAGCTGCTCGGCGACCCGCGGACCGACGGCTCCGCGCCGGCCCGCGCCGGCGAGGTGGCGCTCGACAGCGCGACCGCGAAGGCCGCCGGGGTCGGGGCGGGCGACCGGGTCGAGGTCGTCGCGGCCGGGCGGCCCGCCGCCGCGTACCGCGTCACGGCCGTGGTCGACGCCCCGGACGCCGGCGTCCTCTTCGCCGACCCGACGGCCCTGCGGCTGTCCGGCCGCGCGGCCGGGGGCGACGCCGCCGGGCCGCGGGCCGGGACCGTGGACCTGGTCGGCCTGCGCACCGAGCCGGGCGCCGCGTCCTCGGTGGCCGCCGCGGCCCGCGACCTGGTCAAGGACGCGGGCGGGGACGAGGGGACGGGCCGGGGCGGGGACACGGACGAGGGCGAGGGCGCCGGCTCCCGCGGCGATCTCATCGTCTCCACCGGTGCCGACCGCGGTGACATCGCCTCTCCGGGCGCGGGCGCGTCCCGTTCCCTGCTGGTCCTGCTCGCCGGTTCGCTCGCCGGGATCATCGTGCTGATCATCGGGTTCGTGATGGCGAGCGCGCTGGCCGTGTCGATCGGCGGCCAGCGCCGCGACCTGGCCCTGATGCGGGCCGTCGGCGCGACACCCCGGCAGATCAGGCGCCTCGCGGCCGGGCAGGCCTCGCTCATCGCGGCCGTGGCGGCCGTACCCGGCATCGGCCTCGGCTACCTGCTGGCCGGGCAGTTCCGGCGGATGCTGGTGGACCGCGAGGTGATCCCGGAGAGCCTGCCGCTCACCTACGGTCCGCTGCCCGCGCTCGCCACGGTCCTGCTGCTGGGCGCCGGCGTCCAGGTCTCGGCCCGCGGCGCCGCGTGGCGCACCTCGCGCATGCCGGCCACCGAGGCGGTCGCCGAGTCGCGCAGCGAGCCCCGCACCCCGTCGAAGGTCCGGGCCCGCGCCGGGCTGCTGCTGATCGCCGGCGCCATGGCACTGTCGGCGGTGCCGCTGCTGAGCCGTACGGTCCTGGGCGCGGCGGCCACCTCCATGGCCGGCATCATCGGTGCGATCGGCCTGGCGCTGGCGGGCCCCGCCCTGGTCCGGGCCCTCGGCGACACGGCCGCCCGGCGGCTGCGGCCCGGTGTCACGGCGCCCACCTGGCTCGCGGTGTCCAACATCCGCGGGTACGCCCTGCGCCTGTCGGGGGTCGTCAGCGCCCTCGCCATGGCAGTGGTGTTCGTCCTGACCTACACCTTCGCCCAGACGACCGTCATGAGCGCCACCGCGCAGGACACCCGCACCGGCACCCTCGCCCAGCAGCGGCTGAGCGCGCCCGGCCTCGGCGGCGTACCGGCCGGCACCCTGGCCGATGTCACGCGGGCCGACGGCGTACGGGCGGCGGCCCCGGTCAGCGACACCACGGTCGTGTGGACCTACGAGATGTTCGGCGAACCCGAGGTCGAGTCCAGCTCCGCGATGATCCTGACCCCGGCCGCGCCGGACGTCCTGGACCTCGGCGTACGCGACGGCAGTCTGGCCGGGCTCACCGGTGACACGGTCGCCGTCGGCAGTGACGTCGCCCGTTCCCGCGACGCCGGTGTCGGCCGCCGGATCACCCTGGTCCTCGGGGACGGCAGCACGGTCCACGCGAAGGTCGTCGCCGTCTACGACCGCGGCCTCGGCTTCGGCCCGGTCGTCCTCTCCCACGACCTCGCCGCCGGCCACACCACCGCCGGCCTCGACCGGAGCGTCCTCGTACGCACCGACGGCACCGCGGCCGCCGGACGCGCCCTCGCCTCGCTCGCCGGGTCCCGGCCCGGCCTGGTCCTGGAGCCCACCGACACGGGGGCCGGCGACGGTCTGGACGGCGCGCCGGCGACGGTCTGGATCAACCTGGCCGTCATCGTCGTGCTCCTCGGCTACCTGCTGCTCAGCATCGCGAACAAGCTCGTCGCGACCACCGCCCAGCGCCGCAACGAGATCGCCACGCTCCGTCTGAACGGCACGACCCCGCGCCAGATCCTCGCGATGATGCGCCGCGAGGCGGCGGTGATCGGCGTCACCGCGCTCACCGCCGGGACGCTGCTCTCCGCGATCCCGCTCGCGCTGCTCGGCATCGGCTTCCTGCACCGGCCCTGGCCGGCCGGCCCGGTGTGGCTGCTCCCGGCCGTCGCGCTGACGGTGGTCTGCACGGCCTTCGTCACGGTCGAACTCCCCACCAGGCAGGCCCTGCGCACGGCCCCGGCCCACGCGCTGTCGGCCCACGCGTAGGGACACGCCGGGACGGGGTACGGGGTACGGGGTACGGGCCGGGACCCGTACCCCTTATCCCGTATCCCATATCCCGTACCCCGTCCCGGCGTGGTCCTCAACACCGCTCGCGCAGCTCGCCCTTGACGACCTTCCCGCTCGCGTTGCGCGGCAGCTCGCCGACGAACTCGACCGTTCTGGGCACCTTGTAGTTGGCCATCTCGCGGCGGGCCCAGGCGATCAGGCCGTCGCCGGTGAGGGGCGCGTCCGGCCGGCGTACGACGTAGGCCCGGCCCACCTCGCCGAGCCGCGCGTCCGGGACGCCGATCACCGCCACGTCCGCGACGTCCGGGTGGAGGCCGAGCAGTTGCTCTATCTCCGCCGGGTACGCGTTGAAGCCGCCGACGACGAACATGTCCTTGATGCGGTCGGTGATCCGCAGGTTGCCCGCCCCGTCCAGGACCCCGATGTCGCCCGTGCGGAGCCAGCCGTCCGCCGTGACGGCCTCGGCGGTGGCCGGGGCGTCCTCGTAGTAGCCGCGCATGACGTTGAAGCCGCGGACCAGGACCTCGCCCGGGACGCCGGCGGCAACCGCCGTGCCCTCGCCGTCCACCACCTTCACCTCGGTGCCGGGGATCGCCCGCCCCGACGTGGACGCGATCACGTCCGGCTCGTCGCCCCGGCGGCACATCGAGACGATCCCGCTCGCCTCGGAGAGGCCGTAGGCGGTGAGGACCGTGCCGACGCCCAGTTCCGTCCGCAGCCGTTCCACCAGGCGCAGCGGTACGACCGCGGCGCCGGTGACGACCAGGCGCAGGGCCGAGAGGTCGTAGGCGTCGCGGTGCGGGTGGTCCAGGAGGGACTGGTGGAGGGTGGGCGGGCCCGGGAGCACCGAGACGCGTTCCGAGGCCACGTTCGCCAGGACCGTGCCGACGTCGAACACGGGCTGCGGGATCATCGTCGCGCCCCGCATGAGGCAGGCGAGGACGCCGGCCTTGTAGCCGAAGGTGTGGAAGAAGGGGTTCACGACGAGGTAGCGGTCGCCCTCGCGCAGACCGGCCAGTTCGCACCACACGCCGTACGCCCGCAGGGTCTGCGCATGGGTGATCACGGCGCCCTTGGGCCGGCCCGTCGTGCCCGAGGTGAAGACGATGTCGCAGGGCGCGGCGGGGTCGAGTGCCGAGACCCGCGCCCGCACCTGCCGCGTGCCCGTCCCGTCCCCGCTCGCCAGGAAGTCCTTCCAGGTCGTCCAGGCTTTCCAGGTACGGGAGTCGGCGGAAGCGTCGGCGGGACCGTCGTCGGGGGCGTCGTCGGAGAGGACCACCACCTGCTCCAGGTGCGGGAGCCCCGGCAGGGGACCCGCGCCGGCCGGCCCCTCGGCGCAGGCGCGCCGCAGCGAGGCCACGTACGACGTACCGAGGAAGGTGCCCGTGACGAACAGCAGTTTCGCCCGGCTGCGGGACAGCACGTACGCCGCCTCCGCGCCCTTGAAGCGCGTGTTCAGCGGGACGAGGACCGCACCCGCCGACACCGCGCCGAGCGAGGACACGATCCAGTCGAGGGTGTTGGGCGCCCAGACGCCCACGCGGTCGCCCGCTTCCACGCCGTTCGCGAGGCAGGCCGCCGCCGCGCGTTCGACCCGGGCGCCCAGCTCCGCGTACGTGATCCGGGTGCGGCCCTCGACGACCGCCTCCACGTCCGCGTACCGCTCGGCCGCCGCCCGTACGAGTCCCGGGATCGTGCCCCACTCCAAGTCACCGCGCACAGCGGGCCTCCCCACCACTAGCTGACTACCCGTCAGATTAGCGGTAGCCTGACGGACTGTCAGCATTCACGGACCGGAGGCGGAGGCGTGCCCATGGCAGGCACAGGGGCGGCAGGGCTCAAGGACGCCACCGCCGTCGTCGGGATCGGGCAGACGGCCTTCGCCAAGCACCTCCACGAGAGCGAGCGGACGCTGGCCTGCCGGGCGGTCCTCGCCGCCCTCGACGACGCGGGGATCTCCCCGGCCGAGGTCGACGCGCTCGCCTCCTACACCATGGAGGAGACCGACGAGGTGGAGGTCGCCAAGGCCGTCGGGCTCGGCGACCTCACCTTCTTCTCCAAGGTCGGCTTCGGGGGCGGCGGTTCGTGCGCCACCGTCGCGCACCTGGCGGGCGCGGTGGCCACCGGGCAGGCGACGGTCGGAGTCGCCTGGCGGTCCCGGAAGCGCGGCAGCGGACCACGCCCGTGGCGGAACACGGCGGTCCAGCTCCCCACCCCGGCGCAGTGGACGCGCCCCTTCGGCCTCCTGCGCCCCGCCGACGAGATAGCCATGCTCACCCGCCGCTACCTGCACACGTACGGGGCGACCCGCGACCACCTCTTCAACGTCGCGCTCGCCTGCCGCAACCGGGCCAACCAGAACCCGGCGGCGATGATGTACGAGCGCCCGCTGACCCGGGACATGTACATGACCTCCCGCTGGATCAGTGAGCCGCTCTGCCTCTTCGACAACTGCCTGGAGACGGACGGGGCGCTGGCGTGCGTCGTCGTCTCCGCCGAGCGGGCCCGCGACTGCCGGCACCGGCCCGTGTACGTCCACTCGGCCGCCCAGGGCCTGCCCGCCCAGCACCACGGGATGGTCAACTACTGGAACGACGACCCGCTCACCGGCCCCGCCTGGACGGCGGCCCGCCACCTGTGGAAGCACGCCGACCTCACCCCGCAGGACGTGGACGTCGCGCAGATCTACGACGCGTTCACCGCCCTCGTCCCGCTCTCCCTGGAGGGGTACGGCTTCTGTGGGCGGGGCGAGGGCGGCGCCTTCACGGAAGGGGGCGCCCTGGAGACCGGCGGGCGGCTGCCGCTGAACACGGGCGGCGGGGGGCTCTCGGAGGCGTACGTCCACGGCTTCAACCTCATCACCGAGGGCGTGAAGCAGCTCCGGGGAACCAGCACCGCGCAGGTGCCGGGCGCCGCGACCTGCCTGGTCACGGCGGGCGAAGGCGTCCCGACGTCGGCCCTGCTCCTGCGGAACTGACGGCGCCGGCGCCGGCGCCGGGGAGCGATCCGGCGAGCCCGACCGAGAAGGGGACCCACATGCTCACACCTGTCGTGGACGACGACGGCGCCCCGTTCTGGGAGTACGCCGCCCGGGGCGAACTGCGCGTCCAGGCCTGCGCCGGGGCCGGCTGCGGCGAACTGCGCTTCCCGCCCCGCCCCTGCTGCCCGCGCTGCCACTCCTTCGACAGCGAGTGGCGCGCGATGAGCGGCAGGGGACGCATCTGGTCGTACGTGGTCCCGCACCCCCCGCTCCTGCCGGACTACGCGGCGCAGGCCCCGTACAACGTGGTCGTCGTCGAGCTGGCGGAGGCCCCGCACATCCGGCTGGTGGGGAACGTGGTCAGCGGCCCGGACGCGCCGCTCGACTCGGTCCCGGGGGACCGGCTCCGGATCGGCGCGCGGGTCCACGTGGTCTTCGGGGAGGGCGGGGCCGGGGTCCGGCTGCCGCGCTGGATGCTGGAGCGGCCATGACCCTGCGGATCACCACGGACGAGGACACGGGCGTGGCGGTGGTCACGCTGGACCGGCCGGAGCGCCTGAACGCCATCGACCTGCCCACGGCCGCCCGGCTCACGGCCACCTGGAACGGGTTCCGGCACGACGACTCCGTACGCGCGATCGTCCTGACCGGTGCGGGCGGGCGGGCCTTCTCGACGGGGCTCGACCGGGACGCCGAGGTACCGCAGCCCGCCTCGCCCTACATGCTGGACGACCCGCTGGTCGCGGTCGGGCCGAAGGCGGCGGGCCTGTGGAAGCCGGTGATCGCGGCGGTGAACGGCATGGCGTGCGGCGGAGCCTTCTACCTGCTCGGCGAGGCGGACTTCGTGATCGCCGACGAGACGGCCACCTTCTTCGACCCGCACACGACGTACGGCATGGTCAGCGCGTACGAGTCGGTGTACCTGGCGCAGCGGACGCCGTTCGGCGAGGTGGCCCGCATGGCCCTGATGGGCACGGCCGAACGGGTCTCCGCGCGGCGGGCGTACGAGGTGGGGCTGGTGTCGGAGGTGACGGCGCGGGGGGAATCGGTGGAAGCGGCGGTCCGCTGCGCGACGGTCATCGCGTCCTGCCCGCCCACAGCCGTACAGGGCACGGTCCGCGCCCTCTGGTCGGCCCAGGAGGCCACCCGCTCGGCAGCCCTGTCCCAGGCCCCGCACCTCGTCGCACTCGGCAACCTGCCGTCCCCGGAACAGGCGAAACTGTTCGGCGCCCGCCACACGGAGTTCCGGACCCGCTGACCCGACCGGCCCGGTCCGCGCCGACGCACCGAGCCGCGTCGGCCTCAGTCCCGGTCCAGCGCCTGTCGCGCCGCGTGGACGAGCCGGTGTGCTCCGGTGCCGTACACGGCGGATTCCCGGAGTGTTCCCCAGGTTCGCAGGTATGTGTCCATGCTGTTCTCGTCGTCGATCCACAACTCCGCGTGCCAGTTCTCGACGATCACCTGGCGCTCGTCGTAGATCCAGAAAGCGGTGGCCGGGGGAATTTTGAGCGGGGCGGACAGCGGGATGATCCCCAGGTCGACCGAGGGAAGACCGATGGCACCGGCGAGGCGGTCGAGTTGAGCCGCGAGCACCGGGGGCGGGCAGATCCGGGCATGCAGAGCCGCCTCCCACATGATGATGTGGAAGCGCTTCGTCGAGTCGTACAGCGCATCCTGCCGTTTCATGCGCGAGGCCACGGCCTCCTCGATGTCGCGTGGGGACCGCTGCAGCTCCGTGAACCGGGTGAAGACCGCCCGTGCGTAGTCGGGTGTCTGCAGGATGCCGACGACCATGGCGCCCTGCCAGACGTGAAAAGTGCGGGTCCTGGCGTGTTCCGCGTTACGGGCGTCCTGCACGGGCTTGTGTCCTGCGGCGAGCTGACGTCGCCAGGAGCGGATATGGGACTCGAAACCCCGCAGCCTGGACAGCAGTTCGTCGTACGTCTCCGGTCGGCCGGTTCCCTCCGCCCAGTTGCGCAGATCATCGGGCGTAGGCGTCGTCCGGCCGTTCTCGAGCTTGCTGACCTTCGATTTGTGCCATCCACACCTGTCGGCGAGGTGTGTACCGGTGAGCCTGCCCACCAGGGGCCGTCAGCCGTAGTTCCCGGAGGCGTATCCCGAGGGCCTCACGCGCCTTCTGGTAGTCCGTACTCACTGATACACACCTGCTTCTACTGTTTCTCCGCTGCCAGGCCGGCCACGAACTCCTCGTACGGAACGGCATGATGCACGGCCGCGTCCCGCACCTGGGAGTACCGGACCACTTCGGCGGGCTCCGTGATGAGTTCGACGTCCACCAGATTGTCGGCGTCGTCGAAGCCGAGCAATGCGACCATCCGCGAGTCGAAGATCCAGAAGTCTTCGACGGGCAGGTTCAGGCGATCGGCGTCCGCACGTCGGAGGTTCATGATCGTCTCACCGACGGCGGTGTTGCGCCGTGCGTTGCCCAGCAGGTACAGCTGCCCTGTCGTAGGCGGGTCGTCCACGACGCGGACACGCTCGATCCGCTTGCCGAGTCCGGTCTGTACGCGACGGTTGGCACACCATTCCGAGTCCGTGTCGTCCCAGTCGACAGGCTCGCCGCGGGTGAACCGGGCGTAAGTCTCCGTGGCTTCGTCGGAGGCGTAACGCCGACGCGCCTCCAACCGCCAGGCCGTGTGCTCGAACTGTGTGAACAACCGGCTCAGGCCGTCCAGGCGCACGAACCTCGCTTTCCGCCGTTTCGGCCCCTTGGGCACCCAGTCCATCAGGAGCTCCCTCGGCACGACGATCGGCACCTCGCCCTCACCCAGGTGCTGGAGTCGGGCGACATCCTCGGGGTCCGTGAGCGGCGGACCGTGCACGACGAGCTCTCCGGAGTCAAGGTCTTCATGTACCGACGGGCATCCGTCGTCGCCCGATCCGGTGCCGTTGAAACGCAGTCGTCGCGCCATGAGCAGTTCCTCTCGTCCAGGACCGATGCGGAGAGCATTTCCCTGCCTGTACGCGATCCGTCCTGTTCGACAGGCCGGTGTCGGGAACCTCGAGCAACTTCCCTTCACCGTCGAGCAACTTCGAGGAACCTCCCTCGCCCTGGACAACTGCCGCTTCCTACAGTCGCTGCCACGGATCCGGCAGCCTGCCGCCCCGTCCTGGAAGAGATCTCGGACCCGGCACGACCCCCTCCTCGAAGGAGTACGTCATGACAGCCACCCTCGACCGGCCCGCAAGCATCCGCACACGCGACCCGAAGGAACTGCTCAACGCCGTCCAGCCGTGCGTGCGGCACCTGACGGTCAACGTGCTGGACAGCGGTATGACCCTGTGGGACCGCGAGGTCGCCCTGCTGCTGCGCGATCACACGATGGTCCGCGACATGGCCGAACGCATCCTCGGCAACGCTGTCATGTACACCATCGGCTGCATGGAACACCCTGAGGTCCACCTCGGAGTCGGCAAGCTCGTCGACATCGGTGTCCACCAACTGATCCTCGACACACCCGTGTGGTGGGCGCTCTGTGACGCGTACAACGAAGGGCGCTACAAACACCACGCCCCGTTCGTCGAGCGGCGCGGCGACGGGCTGTGCCTGCGCACCGCGGACTTCCTGCGGTCCATCGGGTTCGACATCGACGTGGAGCTGTGGGCGATCGACGGCGCGGACTGCTCGCCGTGCGACAACAAGGTCCCCGACAGTCACTGAACCGTCCCGGCGGGCCTCTTGTCCTCGGGAGGTCGAGGACAAGAGGCCCGCCCCCGCCGGAAGGAACCGCCCCTGTGCCCGCACACCACGACATCGCCGCCGAGACCGAGCTGTGGGACGCCTACGCGGCCTCCGCCTTCAAGGAGGACGCGGAGCCCGGCTTCTGCTGGACCCAGTACGCCGGTCACGGGCCCGGGCCCGAACTGCTCGGCGACGCCCCGCGTTCCGTGCTGGAGATCGGCTGCGGCACGGGGCGGGCCCTCGCGCACCTCGCTCGGCGCGGTGTCACCGCCCGCGGGGTGGACCTGTCTCCCGTCATGGTCGCGAAGGCCTCCGCGAAGTGGGCCGGCACCGGGGCGGAGTTCGTGTGCGCCGAGGTTCTGGAGTACCTGGGAGCGGATGAGCAGACGTACGACGCCGTCTGTTCGATGTTCGGGGCCGTCTGGTTCACCGATCCGGGCCGCCTCCTCCCGCTCGTCCGACGGCGGTTGCGGCCGGGCGGCGTCCTCGTCTTCTCGCAGCCGCCGGCCATCCCGGGCGCGTACGGGCCGCAGGGCATGTACAAGGGCGGCTTCGCGGGCAAGGCGATGTTCACCTACCGCTACAGCTACCGTCCGGCGGTGTGGGAACGGCTGCTCACCCGGGCCGGTTTCGCCACGGCCGACGCGCGGGTCCTGGACGCGCCGCACCCCGGGCACATCGGGACACTCCTCGTCCGCGCGGTCGCCCCATGACCCGCCCATGACCCACCCTGTGCCCCGGTATGTGCCCAGCTCGGCACCGGGACACGGGATTCCGTGCCCCGGTGGTGCGCGACGTCTTTTAAATCCCTGAGGGAAAGAACCAACCCCGCCAAACCCCGCCGCAGGAGCCTGAGTTGCGGTGCCACTCGTTCGGGTGAGGAGGGCGTCAGGTGACCGGGTCGGTGGGGTACGGTCGCCGCAAACAACCACAGACAAGTCGGCCCCCGGCGAGACTCCACTCTCGACGAGGGCCTGACCAACCAAGAAGACGAGACCTTCCCGATGGCTGATCCGCAGTCTAACGCTGCCCTGCCCGCGCACCAGTTGCCCGAGCCGCCCACGCCACCCGTGCCTCTCGCGCTCCCTCCGGATGCGCCGCGCGCCGGGGTCCTGCACGTGCGGCACCGGCACACCGAGCGGTACACGGTCGTCGGCAACCACCTCGCCCGGCATCCCCGCCTGTCGGCCGCGGCGATCGGTGTCGGTGTGTACATCCAGTCCCTCCCCGACGGCGCCTCCGTCACGATCAAGGCGCTGACGCTGCGCTTCCTGGAGGGCGAGGTGACGATCAGCAGGGCGTTGCGGGAACTGGAGCGGGAGGGGTATCTCGTCCGGCGCCGGGTGCCGCTCGGGGGCGGACGGATCGCCACGCGGACGGTGTTCCACGAGTGCCCCGGCGGCTCCGACACCCTCTCCGGCTCCGTCCCGGCGCGCGTGCCGCGTCCGGAGTCCTCGCGCCCCGTGCATGTGCCGCAGGCCGATACCGCACGCACGCCTTCCGAACGGCGGATTTTCCCGCCCCCGACCCCGGATGCGCCCCGGGCCCCGGATCCCCCGGACGCGGTTTCCGCCGCGCTTGCCGAACCCGCGCCCGGCGGTCCAGCAGCCGACCTGTTGGCCGGGCTCCGGCTCGTCGACTCGCGGCTCCTGCTGTCCGAGCGGGACGTACGGCGACTGGTTCCGTCGGTCGAGGACTGGTTCGCGCGCTCGGCGACGGCCGCGCAGATCGTCCGTACCCTCACCGCGGGTCTCCCGCCCGCTTCCACCCCCGTCCACCACCCGGGCCGCCTCCTGGAACACCGCCTCGGAGCGCTGCTGCCGCCTCCGCTGCCCGTCCGTACGGCCACGCCACCCGAGGGGCCGCCCGTCGGGCGCCCGGCGCCCATGACGAACTGCGACGGCTGCGACCGCGGCTTCCGGTCGCACGACCCCAGGGCCCGGTGCGCGGACTGTCGGGCCGATCGGCTCCGGTCGGCCGCCTGAGCTCTCGCGTGGCGGTCGTCACGCCACCGGTCCGGTGGACTTCCGGCGTTCGCGGACGCGATGACCACGCCGGGCTCGCCGTCGCACCGGATGTCCGGGGGACGTTCGTCGGGTACGTCGCGGAACAGGCAGGCTGAGCCGGCGTGGCCGTGCGACAGGTGGCGCGGCTGATCGCGTTCCGCCTGTCCCGCTCACGTCCCCTGCGCCCCCGGCCCGGAAACGGTCCGTCGGCCTCCGGACAGGCCGCGCCCCGTTCAGGAGCGGGCCGTGCCCGTTCCCTTCTCCGCGTCCAGCGCGTACACGCAGCGGTCCTTGCTGCACGCGTACACCACTCCGTCCTTGACGACCGGGGGGCCGGTGATCTCGCCGCCGGTGGCGAGCTTCCAGCGCAGGCGGCCGTCGTCGGCCTTCAGGGTGTACAGGAGGTGGTCCGTCGAGCCGAAGTGGATCCGGCCCTCCGCGACCGTCGGCGCCCCCACCAGGTCGCCGCCCGCCTGGAAGCGCCACTTCGGTGTGCCGGTGACCGCGTCCAGTGTGTAGAGGCCCTTGCCGCTGCCCACGTGGACGTGCCCGGCCGAGACGAGGACAGGGTCGATGGACGAGCGGGCCTCGGTCGCGATGCGCCAGCGGTCGCGGCCGTCGGTGGCGTCGAGGGCGTACACCGTGCCGAGGTAGTCGGCGAGGTACACCCCGCCGCCCGTGACGGCCGGTCCCGGCACGAAGGCCGGCGGGCTGAGGAAGACGGCGGGCGCCTCGAAGTGCCAGCGGACGTGCCCGCCGGCGATGTCGACGGCGAGGACACGCGTCCCGGCCGACACGTACACGTATCCGTCGTCGGCGTGGGTGACCCGGACAGGTACGCCGCCGCAGGAGGCCGCGTCGCCGATGGGGTACGACCAGCGCTCCTCACCCGTACGGGCCTCCAGGGCGCGCAGCCGGGCGTCCTTCCAGACGTAGACCGTGCCGTCGTGGACGGCCGGTCCCGCCTCGGGCGACTCGAAGTCGGTCTGGGTGCCGGTGATCTCCCAGAGCTTCTGCCCGTTGGCGGCCTCCCAGGCCTGTACGCCGCCGCCGCGGGTGCCGGTGACGACCGTGCCGCGGTCGGCCTTGAGCGAGTACACCCACGCGTCGGTCGGCAGCCGCCACAGGTCGGTGCCCGTGCGCGCGTCCAGGGCGAAGAGGGTCGGCCCGTCGGAGGCGTGCACGCGGCCGTCGGCGACCGCCATCGACCAGGCGACGTCGCGCGTCTTGAAGCGGCGCCGGCCGGTGGCGACGTCCAGCGCGTGCACCTCGAAGGAGGTGACGTAGACCAGGTCGCCGGCGACGGCGGGCGTCCCCCACACATCGTTCGACATGCGGAAACGCCATGGCCGCCAGGACGCACCGCCGTCCGGCCCGGCGGCGGGCGCCGGTACGGGGACGGGGCCGGGCCCCGCCGAGTCGGCGCCGTTCACACCGGGGCGCGGCCGGGACCAGGAGGCCGCGAGCCCGGCCTCCGGGGGAGGCGCCTGCACGGCCGCGGCGCGGGCGTCGGCGACGCGCGGCCCGGGCCCGATCGGCACCTGGGCGCCGGCCAGACGCACGGGACCGGTGTCGGGCGCGCCGCCGTGCCGGCCGGCTCCCGCGCCGACCGGCACGGCGGGCCTGGGGGGCACGGGCGGGTCGTGGGGCGGCGGGGGCGGCACCACGGCCACCCCGCGGCCGCCGCTGCGGCCGGGGCCGGACGGCGGCTTCGGCGTCGGACGCCCGCCGCGCCGGGTCTCTATCAGGCTGACGGCCCGTTCGGGCAGCCACGCCGACGCCGTACCGCTGTCGTCGGAGCCGGAGTTGAAGAGGTGGGGTGCCAGCTGGGCCTGGAGGTCGGCCGGGTTGGGGCGGGCCGTCGCGTCCATCTGCATACAGGACTCGATCAGCGGACGCAGCTCGTCCGGCAGGCCTTCGAGGTTCGGGCCCTCCCTGAGCAGCATGAAGACGGTCTCGACGGGATTGGCGCCGTGATAGGGCGCGTGCCCGGTGGCGGCGAAGACGAGCATCGAGGCGAGCGAGAAGACATCGCTCGCGCCGGTGACGCTGCGGGAGTCCTTCGCCTGCTCGGGTGACATGTAGGCGGGGGTGCCGACGGCGACGTTCGTCATCGTCAGACGCGTGTTCGACACGCCGGAGGCGATACCGAAGTCGATGACGCGCGGCCCGTCCTCCACGACGAGGACGTTCGACGGCTTCAGGTCGCGGTGGACGAGGCCCGCGCCGTGGATGGACTGCAGCGCCTCGGCGACCCCGGCCGCGAGCCAGCGCACCGCCTGGGCCGGCAGCGGCCCGCACTCGGTCACTATCTCCTCGAGGGAGGGCGCGGGCACGTAGGCGGTGGCCAGCCAGGGCACGGCCGCGCGCGCGTCGGCGTCGACCACGGCCGCCGTGTAGAAGCCGGACACGGCGCGGGCCGCCTCGACCTCGCGCGAGAAGCGGACGCGGAACAGCTGGTCCTCGGCGAGCTCGGTCCTGACGGTCTTGATCGCCACCCGCCGGCCCGAGGCCGAGCGCGCGAGATAGACCAGCCCCATGCCGCCGGCGCCCAGCCGTCCCAGCACCTCGAACGGCCCGATCCGCCGCGGATCGTGCTGTGTCAGCTGATCCACCACTTGCCTGCCACCTCCCCGTACGCGGCCGCGCTTCCAGCCACCGCTCCAGCCATCGCCCCTGCCGCAGCTCCGGCCACTGCGCAGCGTCTCACCACCGAACCGCTCCGGCGGCACGCACCCCGATTCTTCCTGGCCGGGGCTCCGGTGGCGAACCCGGGACCGAATCGGGATGTCTCCCGCCATTCTCGGGCAAAAAGACCGGCCGTTCCTTGCTTTCCAGCGTAGGCCGGGACCTTTTCGCCGCCTTTCGCAGCATGTCGTACGGGTTTCAGTGCTGAGCTGCGCCCGTCGCGGCCGTCGAGAAACCTGAAATTCCGTGCCGGGGCACGGCTCAGGCCGTGCCCCGGCGCTGGATCAGCGCGAAGGACGCCCCCTGATTGTCACTGACGACGGCCACGCGGCCGTACGACGTGTCGAAGGGCGGCGCCTGGACGCGGCCGCCGAGCCGTGTCACCGCCGCGAGCGCGGCCTCGCAGTCCCGCACGCCGAAATGCACGAGGAAGTGGGGCGGCATCTCGGGCGGGAAGACGTCGGTGACGGGGGCGCGGCCGAATTCGCGGGTGACGCCGGGCCCGAAGAGGGCGTCGCGGAAGAGGCCGGGGTAGAAGGCGTCGGCGGCCGCCGTGTCGCGGGCGTACAGCTCGACCCAGCCGAAGGTGCCCGGGGTGAAGGCGCCCGGCTCGCGCCGGTCGCCGAAACCGGGGTGCGTACCGGCCTGCCAGAGCCCGAAGACCGCGCCCTCGGGGTCGGCGGCGAGGGCGCTGGTCCCGTACGGGCCCACCGGCACGGGTGCCGTGACGATCTGGCCGCCTCCTTCGCGGATGCGGTCGCTCAGGTCGCGGGCGTCCGGGGTGGCGAAGTGGACCGTCCACACGGTGGGCATCCGCCCGTCCCGCTTCGGCACGAGGGCGGCGACGGGCTCGCCGTCGAGACACGCCCACGCGGCCCCGCGATACGCCCCTGCGTCCCGCTCCCCGCCTCGGTCCCGGTCCCGCTCCCCGCCTCCGTCCCCGTCCCCGTCCCCGTCCCGCCACCGGCTCGCGTCCTGCGGCCGGCTCCCGCCCGCCTGCCGGCTCCCGCCCGGCCGCAGGTTCTCGCCCGGCCGCAGGTTCTCACCCTGCGGCCGGCCTCCGGCCGGGTTCCTGCCTCCGGCCCGCGGCCCGCTGTCGGCTTGGTGCCCGCCTTGGGTCCCGAGTCCCTCATCGGGCCGCCGGCCACCCTCGGCCCGAAGCCTGGCTTCGGCCTGCGGCCCGCTGTCGGCTTGGTGCCCACCTTCGGCCTGCGGTCCGCCTTCGTTTTGCGGCCGGCCTCCGGCCGGGTGTCCGCCTTCGGCCCGCGGCCCGCTGTCGGCTTGGTGCCCGCCTTGGGTCCCGAGTCCCTCATCGGGCCGCCGGCCACCCTCGGCCCGAAGCCTGGCTTCGGCCTGCGGTCCGCCGTCGGCCCGGTGATCGCCCTGGGCCAGCCGGCCGTCGCCGGGCCGCAGGCCGTCGTCGGCCCGGTGCCGGCCCTCGGCCTGCGGTCCGCCCTCGGCCGCAGGCCCGTCCTGGGCCCGCGGCCCGTTTCCGGCCTGCGGTCCGCTTTCGGCTCGATGCCCGCTCCTGGAGGGATCCGCAGGGGCGGTGGCACCCGCCGCCGGGTCCGTGGGACCGGCGGGGCCAGTGGGGTCGCCAGGATCCGTAAGGCCGGTCGGAGCCGCTCCGCCGACGGGGTCGTTCGAGGCCGCGGGGTCACTCCGGGGCGCAGGGCCGTTCGGGGTCGCGGGGGCGTTCGGGGGTGCGGGGGCGAAGGTCCAGCCGAAGAGTTCGGCGTAGAAGCGCTTGCCCGCCTCCACGTCCGGCAGCTGGGCGTCGATCCAGCAGGGGACGCCCTCGGCGAACGCGGCAGAGCCTTCAGATCCAGCCATGCGGCCAAGTTAACGGCGTTCCACACATCCCGCAGGGCGGGCGGCGGCCCCGCCCCCGAGGCCGCGCACCCCATTTGCAGTCGGCCGAATAGCGCTCCGATCACCCCTCGGTAAGCTGACCGGCATGACAGGACAAGTGCGTACCGTCGACGGCCGTGTGGCCGGTCGGCGCGGGCAGGCGACGCGGCAGAAGCTGCTCGACTGCCTCAGCGAGATGCTCAGCTCCTCGCCCTACCGCGACGTCAAAGTCATCGACGTCGCACGGAAAGCGGGCACTTCACCGGCGACCTTCTACCAGTACTTCCCGGACGTCGAGGGCGCCGTCCTGGAGATCGCCGAGCAAATGGCGGCGGAGGGGGCCGGGTTGACCGAGCTCCTCGCCGGGCGCTCCTGGGTCGGCAAGGCGGGCTGGCAGACCGCGCAGGAACTCGTGGACGGGTTCCTCGAGTTCTGGCGCAAAAACGATGCCATCCTGCGGGTCGTCGACCTGGGCGCCGCCGAGGGCGACAAACGCTTCTACAAGATCCGTATGAAGATCCTGAACTCCGTGAACAACTCCCTCACGGACACGGTCAAGGAGCTCCAGGCGAAGGGCAGGGTCGACAAGGACGTCAACCCGGCCGCGATGGCCGGTTCCCTGGTGGCGATGCTCGCGGCGGTGGCTTCGCACCAGAAGGGCTTCCAGACGTGGGGCGTCAAGCAGGCCGAACTGAGGCCCAACCTGGCCCAGTTGGTCTACCTGGGCGTGACGGGCAAGAAGCCGACGAAATAGCCCTCGCGCACGTTTCCCGGTACACGTCCTGTCACACAGGCGGCAGTCCACCCCGGTGGACTGCCGCCTGTCGCATCCCCGGTCCCGCCCCGCCCCGGGCCCGCTCCCGCGCGTCCGTCATCTCCGTACGATCATCTCCGTACGATCCGGAAGACGCGGATCTCCCGGTCCACCCGCGCCTGGTAGGCCGCGTACGGCGGCCAGAACTCCAGCAGCGCCGCCCATGCCGCGTCCCGCTCCGCACCGCGCAGGAGCCGGGCGGTCACCGGGACGTCCCGGCCCTTCCAGTTGATCCGCGCCTCGGGCTGGGCGAGCAGGTTGCCGGTCCAGGCCGGGTGGTCCGTGCGTCCGAAGTTGGACCCGACGAGGAGCCAGCTCCCGGGCGCTCCGCCGCCGTCACGCCCCTCCGGCATGCAGGCGAGCGGCGTACGGCGCGGCAGCCCGCTCCTCGCGCCCCGCGCCGTGAGGACGACACCGGGCAGCAGCTGGGCGCTGAGCAGCACCTTCCCGCGGCTCAGCCGGTGCACGGCACGGTCGAGCGCGGGCACGACATGCGGTGCGACCTTCGCGAAACCGCGCGTCGAGGACACCTTCTGGACCAGCCGCACCCCGGGGGACCAGGAGCGGCCCGCCCCGGAGGACGATTCGGGACCCGGGGACGAAGGTGGGGGCGGGGGCGAGGACGGGAGCGGGGGCGGGGGCGGGGGCATCAGACCGTCACCTCCCCGCCGTCGAACAGCCGCGCTTCCCGCGCCGCGTACGCGCGCAGCCGGTGCACCGGACCGAAGAGGAGTTCGTCGCCGGCCGCCCGCTTGAAGTACAGGTGCGCCTCGTGCTCCCAGGTGAACCCGATCCCGCCGTGCAGCTGGACGGCCTCGGAGGCGGTGGTGCGCAGCGCCTCCAGGGCCTGTGCGAGGGCGAGCCCACCGGTCCTCTCGTGGCCCCGGACGGTCGCCCAGGCCGCGTAGTAGGCGGCCGAGCGGGCGCCCTGCACCTGTACGTACAGGTCGGCCAGCCGGTGCTGCACCGCCTGGAACGACCCGATCGCCCGCCCGAACTGCTCGCGCTGCTTCACGTACTCCACGGTCCGCCCGAGTACGCGGTCCGCGGCGCCGACCGCCTCCGCCGCGAGGACGGTCGCGGCGGAGTCGCCCACGGCGGCGAGGACCGCGGCGACGTCGGCGTCCTCGTCGTCGCCCAGCAATTGCGCTGCCACGTCGCGGAGTTGGACGCGGCCCTGCGAGCGGGTCCCGTCGAGGGTGGTCAGCCGTGCGCGGATGGCCCCCTCACCGACGAGGAAGAAGAGGGTGCGCGGCCGGGCGAAGCCCCCGGTGCGCGCGGCGACGAGCAGCAGGTCCGCGTGGTGTCCGTCGAGCACCTGGTCGACCTGCCCGTACAGCCGCCACCCGCCGTCGGCCTGCCGCGCCTGTACGCCGCCCGCGCGCCCGCCGCCCGCCCAGTCACCGTGGTTGCCGCCGGTCAGGCCGAGGGCGGTGGTCAGGGCCGCACCCGGTACGGCGAGGGCGGCGGTGAGTTCGCCGGAGGCGATACGGGGCAGCAGTGCGGCGTGCTGGGCCGGGGTGCCGAGCGCCAGGACGAGGGGCGCGCACAGAACGGCCGTGGCGAGCAGTGGCGAGGGGGCGAGGGAGCGGCCCAGTTCCTCGGCGGCGAGGGCGAGTTCGGTCGTCGTGCAGCCCACTCCCCCGTACGCCTCGGGGAGGGCGAGTCCGGGCAGGCCGAGCTGCTGGGCGAGGGATTCCCAGAGGGCGGGGTCGTAGCCGTCCGCGGTCCCCGTGGCGGCCCTGACGTCCTCCGGGCCGCAGCGTTTGAGGAGCAGTTCGCGCAGGGTACGGCGGATCTCGTCCTGTTCCGCGGTGAAGGTGGCGTCCATCGGCGGGCTCCTCCCCGGGCCGGGCGGGTGTCCGGCGGCCGGTTCCCTGCGAGCGGTCGCCCGGCCCCCGGACCCCTGATCTGACGGGTCGTCATATTAGAGCGGCGACCGGCGGATGCACAGGGTCGTGACGTCCACTGCGGTCCTCTCAGGATCTGATGTACCGTCAGATGTCATGACCCCGGCTCCGATCGTGACGTCAGGACGGCGGCGGGTCGCCGTCGTCGGAGTGGCCCTCGCCGACTGCGGGCGCCTGGACGAGGTGACGCCGTACGCGCTGCACGCCCAGGCCGCGCGCCGGGCCCTGGCGGACTCGGGACTCGACCGGTCGGTGATCGACGGCGTCGCCTCGGCGGGCCTCGGCACGCTGGCCCCGGCCGAGGTGGCGGAGTACCTGGGGCTGCGTCCGACCTGGGTCGACTCGACGTCCGTCGGCGGATCGACGTGGGAGGTCATGGCGGCGCACGCGGCCGACGCGATCGCCGCCGGGCACGCGGAGGTGGTCCTGCTGGTGTACGGGTCCACCGCCCGGGCGGACGTCAGGGCGGGCCGCCGTACGGGGAACCTGTCGTTCGGGGCGCGCGGGCCGGCGCAGTTCGAGGTGCCGTACGGGCACTCGCTGATCGCCAAGTACGCGATGGCGGCGCGCCGTCACATGCACGAGTACGGGACCACGCTCGAACAGTTGGCGACGGTGGCGGTGCGCGCGCGGGCCGCCGCCGCGCTGAACCCGGAGGCGATGTTCCAGGAGCCGGTGACGGTCGACGACGTGCTGTCGGGGCCGATGATCGCGGACCCCTTCACCAAACTGCAGTGCTGCCTGCGGTCCGACGGCGGGGCGGCGGTGCTGCTGGCGGCGGAGCCGTACGTACGGGACTGCCGTGCGGCCCCCGTCTGGGTGCTCGGCACCGGTGAGCACGTCTCGCACACGACGATGTCCGAGTGGCCGGACTTCACGGTGTCGCCGGCGGCGGTGAGCGGGCCGCTCGCGTTCTCCCGGGCGGGGGTGGGGCCGCGGGAGATGGACCTGGCGCTGGTCTACGACGCGTTCACGTACATGACGCTCGTGACGCTGGAGGACCTCGGGTTCTGCGGGAAGGGGGAGGGGGGCGCGTTCGTGGTGGAGGCGGAGCTGCCGGTGAACACGGACGGGGGCGGGCTGTCGGGGCAGCATCCGGGGATGCGGGGGCTTTTCCTGCTGGTGGAGGCGGTGCGGCAGCTGCGCGGGGAGGCGGGCACGCGCCAGGTACACCGCCGCGGCGGGCGCCTGCCGGAACTGGCGGTGGCGTCGGGGACGGGGGGATGGTTCTGCTCCTCGGGGACGGTGGTGCTGGGGCGGTAGCCCCGGAGGGCGGTGGCCCCGGGAGGCGGCAGCCCCGGAGGGCGGTGGCGGGCTTTCGTCTGCGGGGCCGTGGGGGCTTGTCGCGCAGTTCCCCGCGCCCTGACGGGGCCCTGGCCGTCAGTCAGACGCCCAGCGTCAGCGGGGCGTGCCGCGTCGGTGTGATCCGTACCGGCACCACGGTCAGACCCCGCTCCGTCCCGCCTCCTGCGAACACCACGAGCCGCAGCACCAGGAACCGTCCGACCCCCGCGGCCCCGGACGCCCCGAGGTACACGGCCTGGTCGGCCAGCGCCGAGGGCGACGCCTGCACCGCGTGCAGAACGAGCACCGCCAGAGAGGTCATCGCGTAGGCCACCGCGGCGGAACCGGCCGACTGCCAGTGCCGCCGCCACCCCGCCCGTCCCCCG
Source organism: Streptomyces sp. V3I8 (assembly GCF_030817535.1). Classification (NCBI taxonomy): domain Bacteria; kingdom Bacillati; phylum Actinomycetota; class Actinomycetes; order Kitasatosporales; family Streptomycetaceae; genus Streptomyces; species Streptomyces sp. V3I8. The sequence continues at coordinate 3,844,041 of NZ_JAUSZL010000002.1, forward strand.
GTCCCGAAGGTGAACATCGCGTGCAACTCCGTGCACAGCAGCGTCGACACGACGGTGATCACCGCGTTCGCCACCACGAACGGCATCGACCCCGCCAGCAGCGCCACCGCCCCGCTGGACAGCACCCCCACCCCGCCGCCGCACACCACGAACCGTACGAAGGAGCCGAACGGCCCGGGCACGGCCCCACCGGCCGCCGCCGTCTCCATCTCCGGCTCCGCCGCACGCTGCGACCTCATGGGAACGTCCTTCCGGGTGAGGGGCGCTGAACCCCTGCGATCAACTGGGTTCAACAATGCCGTCGTCCGCCCGCGCCCACGAGAGAGTCCGCACCCGGATCCATGGTGGTGCCAGCACTACCCCCGTCCTGCGCCACACCCCCGCCCGGCGGTGTTCCGCCCGGTCGGCGCGTGACAATCGGGGCATGAACGCCGACACCCCCGCTCCGTCCACCGAGTTCGCGCGGCTGCTGCGGTCCCAGCGCGTCTGGGACACCGAGCTGCCGGACTTCGCCCCGGACGCCGCCCCCACGGACCCGCTCCCCCTCTTCGAGCAGTGGTTCGCCCGGGCCGTGGCCGCCGGCCAGACCGAACCGCACACGATGTCGCTGGCCACGGCCGACGCCGAGGGCCGGCCCGACGTACGGACCGTGATGCTGCACGGCGCCGACGCCGACGGCTGGCACTTCGCCTCGCACGCGGGCAGCCGCAAGGGCCGCCACCTGTCGTCCCGCCCGTACGCCGCCCTCGGCTTCTACTGGCCCGTCCAGGGCCGTCAGGTCCGGGTCCACGGCCCTGTGACGCTCGGCCCGCCCGAGGTCGCGCTGGCCGACCTGCACGCACGCTCGACCGGCGCGCTCGCCTCCGCGCTGGTGGGCCGGCAGAGCGAAGTGCTGGACTCGTACGAGGAGTTGGAGCGCGCCTCGGACGCGGCGTGGGACCGCGCCCGGCGGGAACCGGACGCGCCGGCGCCGTCGTGGACGGTGTACGTCCTGGACCCGGACGAGGTGGAGTTCTTCCAGGGCGACGCACGCCGACGGCACGTACGCCTCACCTACCGACGGACCGACGGCGCGGCCGACGAGGTGGCCGATGGCGGGCCCGATGGCGGAACCGATGGCGGGCCAGACGGCCTGCGCACCCCGCGCACCTGGCGCAAGGAGTTGCTGTGGCCCTGAGCGGTGCGGTCTCCTGAGGGGCCGCTGCCGGGGCCCCCGGCGCTACGGCACCGACAGCCCTGCGTCCGTGGCCAGCCGCCCGTGCAGGTGCACATCCCGGAAGGCGTCCGCGCGGCCCGCCTCGAACATCGCCCCGCGCAGCGTCCCCTCGTACAGGAATCCGCACCTCTCGGCGACCCGGCAGGACGCCTCGTGTCCGAGGGCGTGGCCCAGTTCCAGCCGGTGCAGGCCGAGTTCGCCGAAGGCCCAGCGCGAGGCGAGGTCGAGCGCGCGCGTGGCGACCTGACGGCCGCGCGCGTCCGGAAGCACCCAGTAGCCGACCCGGGCGACCCGCATGACGTGGTCGATGTCGTTGACGCCGATGTGCCCGAGCGGTACGCCGTCCGTCGCATCGGTGACGCAGAAGGAGGCGCCCACCGCCTCCTCGGCCGCCTTGGCCCGCACGCGCAGCGACTCCTGTGCGTCGGCGAGGTCCGTCATCGCCCTGAGCGGCGTGTTCCACCGCTGGAACTCCGGGTCGGCGTACCCCCGCAGCCACGCCTGGACGTCCCCCTCGCTGTCCGCGTCCCAGGGCCGGAGCCACAGTCCGTGGCCGTGGATCTCGGGGAGCGGGAGGGAGCCGGAGGACTCGTACGGGTCGGTCATGCAGCCATTGAACAATGACCGCCGGAACGCCGGGCTGCCGGGCTACGAGGATTTCGGCTACGGGGAGTTCGGCTACGGGGAGGCCGGGCCACGAGAGGCCGGCCTGAACACCGGGACCACGACGCCCCCCGCGGCACCCTCAGCGTCCTCCACGTCCTTCGCGTCCTTCGCGTCCTTCGCGTTCTCCGCGTTCTCCGCGTCCTCCGCGCCCTGCGCACGGAAGGCCACCTCCAGCGCCATCCCCGCCCGCAGCTCCTCCTCCCCGCGGTCCACCACCTCCGTCATCATCCGCGGCCCCTCTTCGAGGTCGACGACGGCGGCGACGTACGGCGTGCGGGTCCCGAAGGGCGGCAGGTCGTTGCGGTGGACGACGGACCAGGTGTAGAGCGTGGCGCGGCCGCTCGCCCGCTCCCAGGTCACCGCCTCGCTCCAGCAGTGCGGACAGAACTCGCGAGGGTAGTGGTGGGCCCGCCCGCACGCGCCGCACCGGCGCAGCAGCAGACGGCCGCCGGCGGCCGCGTCCCAGTACGGCCGGGTGAAGGCGTCGATCTCCGGTACGTCGAAGCGGGCCGCCATCAGAAGAGTCCCAGCGCGCTGTCCAGGGACCACGTCTGCCAGGACATGCCGAAGAGGGCCACCAGGGAGATCAGCGCCATCATCGCGTTCTGCCCCTGCTCGGCCCAGTCGTGGATCATCAGCACGAAGTAGAGGAGGTTGAGCAGCAGGCCGCCGGCCAGGGCGACCGGGGTCAGGAAGCCCGCCACGAGACCGAGCCCGAGGGCGAGTTCCGCGTACACGACGACGTACGCCATCGTGCGCGGCCGGGGCGCGACCACCGCGTCGAAGCCGCTGCGCACCGCGTGCCACCGGTGCTTCGCGGCGACGTCGGCCGCCCACGCGATCCCGGTGCCCCGCTCGAACCAGCCCTTCCTGTCCTTGTGCCGCCAGCTCTCCAGCCACCAGAGCCCGAGACCGACGCGCAGCACGGCGACCCATTCGGCCCCGGTGAGCCAGATCGCGTCCATGCCCCACGCCCTTCCCGCGAACGGATCGAGTGACCGCGCATCTGACGGTACGTCAGTTCTACGCACCGGGCGCGGGGTGCGCAAGATGCCTACGCCACCCCTTCCCGGCGCGGGCACCCGCCCGGGCGGCGCTGCGCGTGTGAGCTACGACACGGAGTCCATACGCCCCTCCCGCAGCCGTGATCGATTCGCAACCGATTCCGGGCTTGACCGAGACCCATCAAAGTACGACATGCATACGCTCGGCACATGGCCGACTCTTCCGACCCGACGCCCCAGACCTCCGCGCAGGCATCCCCACCGGCGTCCCCGCCAGCACCCGGGCAGACGTCCGAGCAGACGTCCGGGCGGACGTCCGCGCAGGTGTCCGCACGGACATCCGCACCGCAGCAGGACCGGCCCGTGTACGTCATCGGGGGCGGGCCGGGCGGTCTCGCGGTGGCGTATGCGTTGCGCGCGCGGGGCGTACGGGCCGTCGTGCTCGAGAGGTCCGACCGGGTCGGGGCGTCCTGGCGGCGGCACTACGACCGGCTGCGGCTGCACACCACCCGGCGCCTGTCCGCGCTGCCGGGCCTCGCGATGCCGCGCTCGTTCGGGCGGTGGGTGGCACGCGACGACGTGGTGCGCTACCTGGAGAAGTACGCCGAGCACCACGGGCTGGAGATCGTCACGGGGGTCGAGGTCTCGCGCGTGGAGCCCTCCGCCGACGGCACCGGCTGGCTGCTGCACGCCACCGGCGGCCGTGAGCTGACCGGCAGCGCGGTGGTCGTCGCCACCGGCCACAACCACACGCCGTACGTGCCCGGGTGGTCCGGCCTCGACGCGTACACCGGCGAGTTCCTGCACGCCGGCGAGTACCGCAACCCGGCCCCGTACGCCGGCAAGGACGTCCTCGTGGTCGGCGTGGGCAACACCGGCGCCGAGATCGCCGTGGACCTCGTCGAGGGCGGCGCCTCGCGCGTACGCCTCTCCGTGCGGACCGCGCCGCACATCGTGCGCCGGTCGACGGCCGGGTGGGCGGCCCAGTACACCGGGGTGCTCTGCCGGCGGCTGCCGCGCGCGCTGGTGGACCGGATGGCGCGGCCGCTGGCGAAGCTCAGCGTTCCGGACCTCTCCGCGCAGGGGCTGCCGCGGCCCGACACCGGGCTGTACTCGCGGGTGAACGAGGGAGCCATCCCCGTGCAGGACGTCGGTCTCATCGACGCCGTCCGCAAGGGCCGGGTCGAGGTCGTGTCCGCGGTCGAGGGCTTCGAGGACGGCAAGGTCGTCCTCGCGAACGGCGACCGCGTCGGCCCGGACGCGGTGATCGCCGCGACCGGCTACCGGCGCGCCCTGGAGGGTGTCGTCGGCCATCTGGACGTGCTCGACGGACGCGGGCGCCCGGTCGTGCACGGTGCCCGCACACCGAAGAACGCCCCCGGCCTCTACTTCACCGGCTTCACGAACCCGATCAGCGGCATGCTCCGCGAACTGGCCATCGACGCCGAGAAGATAGCGAAGGCGGTCGCGCGCGACGCCGGACGGCGCAACCCGTCCCGCCTCGCGCACTGACGGCGTCTCCCGCCCACACCCACACTCCCACCCCACCCACAGCAGTCCCCCTTCGCCCCTCCTGCCTACTCGCCCTCCGCCTGCCCGTCCGTGAGGTGCGCGAGCGCGGTGACGACCCGTTCCGCGATGCCCGGCGGCCAGGGGAACGAAGGGGAGACCGCCCGCTGGTGGGCGAGCCCGTGCAGGCCGAGCCAGAGCGCGACCGCGTCGGCGGGCACGTCGGTGCTGACGGCGCAGCCGGCCGTGACGCAGTCCTGGAGGGCTTCGGCGAGCCGCCGCAGGCTCGCGTCGCCGAGCGTGCCGAGGTCCTGCGCCGTCACGGAACTCGCGTCCGGGTCGGGCGTCCAGAGCCCTCCGAACATCGTGCGGTAGCGCCCGGGGTGGGCCTCGGCATAGTCCAGGTAGCCCCGGCACAGGGCGGTGAGCCGGGCGCGGGGCGCGTCGCCGGCGGCGTCCACGGCCGCGCCCAACCGCCCGTCCAGCTCGGCGAAGGCGTTGCGCACCACGGCCAGCATGATGGCGGGCTGGTCGGGGAAGTGGCGGTAGATCGAGGGGGCGGCGATGCCCACCTTGCGGGCGACGGAGCGCAGGGTGATGGCGCTCTCGTCGCCGGTCTCGTCGAGCAGTTCGACCGCCGCGTCCACGATCTCCTCGCGCAGCCGAGCGCCCTCCCCGCGGCGGTTCCGCACGCGGGCGGGTCTCGCGACCGAGGTCGCCGAAGTGTCGTCTCCCATACAAGTGACCTTACAGCGGAAAACTTATGGGCGTTCGCCTTACGGCCCCGAACTCCGGCCGGCACCGGACTCCGGCCAGCACCGGACCCCGCGGACCCCGCGGCCCCCGCGGACCCCGCGGCCCCCACGGAGTCGCGGAGTCACGGAGTCACGGACCCCGCGGAGTCACGGAGTCGCGGAGTCGCGCACCGTCGCCGGCAAGGCCGCCGTCGTCCCCGAGGCGCGGTATCCGGCGGCGGCCCGTGCGACCGACCGGCCGTGACCCCCACGACATCTTTGCCCGCAGAACCGTTCCTGACAGTGCGTCAGTTCAGTAACCTGACAGTTCGTCAGTTATTGGCAGCCATACAGGAGCGGGCGGACCGATGCTTGGATCAACCCATGGCACCCTCACCACCGACTCCCGCCGGACCGGGGTCGTCGCCTGCGGCGGGCAACCCGCCCCCGCGGTGCACGGCAGACCGGCCGCCACCGACGACCTCGACGTCAGCGGCCGGCCGCTGTACGCCGGCGTACCCGACCTGGACCGCTTCTTCCGCCCGGAGTCGGTGGCCGTCGTCGGCGCCTCCGACACCGAGGGCCGCCCGAACACCGGCGTCACCCGGCAGCTGCTCGCCTGGGCCGGGCGGGTCGGCGCCAGGCTGCACCCGGTGCACCCGACCCGCGAGTCCGTGTTCGGCCTGCCCTGCGTCCCCTCGGTCGCGGACCTGCCCGAACAGGTCGACCTGGCCGTGCTGCTGGTCGCCGATCCGCTCCCCGTGATCGAGCGGCTCGCGGACCACAAGGTGCGGTTCGCGGTCGCCTTCGCGTCCGGGTTCGCCGAGACGGGGGCGGAGGGCGCCGCCGCGCAGGCCCGTCTCGCCGACGCCGTACAGCGCTCCCTGCAGCGCTCAGGACCGCGCTCCGGGCTCCGGCTGCTCGGCCCGAACACCAACCTCAACGCGTTCGAGGAGTTCCGCGAGGACCTGGACGGCCCGGCGATCGCGCTGATCACGCAGTCGGGACACCAGGGCCGCCCGGTCTTCACCCTGCAGGAACTGGGCATCCGGCTCTCCCACTGGGCGCCCACCGGCAACGAGGCCGACCTGGAGAGCGCCGACTTCATCTCGTACTTCGCCGAGCGGCCCGAGGTGGGCGCCATCGCCTGCTACCTGGAGGGCCTCAAGGACGGCCGTTCCTTCCTCCTCGCCGCCGACCGGGCCGCCCGGCGCGGGGTCCCCGTCGTCGCGGTCAAGGTCGGCCGCACCGAGACGGGCGCGCGTACGGCCGCCTCCCACACCGGCAAGCTGACCGGCGCCGACGCGGTGGTGGACGCCGCGATGCGCCAGTACGGGGTCGTCCGCGTCGACGGCCTCGACGAGCTGCAGGACACCGCCGCCCTCCTGGCGCGTGCCCGGCCGCCCTCCGCCGACGGGGTCGCCGTCTACTCGATCTCCGGCGGTACGGGCGCGCACTTCTCCGACCTGGCGACCGGGGCGGGACTGCGCCTGCCCGCCCTCTGCGCCGCCAAGCAGGCCGAACTGCACCAGTGGATACCCGCGTACCTGGACGTCACCAACCCGATCGACAACGGCGGCCATCCGGTCGGCGACTGGCGGGGGCGCCGGATCATCGACGCGATCCTCGCCGATCCGGCCGTCGGGGTGCTGATCTGCCCGATCACGGGCCCCTTCCCGCCCATGAGCGACCGGCTCGCGCGGGACCTGGTGGACGCGGCCGAGGAGACGGACAAACTGGTCTGCGTGGTGTGGGGGTCGCCGGTCGGCACCGAGTCCGCGTACCGCGAGACCCTCCTCGGCTCGTCCCGCGTCGCGACCTTCCGCACGTTCGCGAACTGCATCACGGCGGTACGCGCCCACCTGGACCACGCCCGCTTCACGGCCTCCTACCGCTCCCCCTTCGACGAGGCCCCCCGCACCCTGTCCCCCTCCTTCCGCAAGGCGCAAGCCCTCATGCAGCCGGGCAGCAGACTCAGCGAGCACGCGGCGAAACAGCTGCTGCGCGCGTACGGGATCCGGGTGCCGCGGGAGCAGCTGGTGACCAGCGCGGCGGCGGCCGTACGGGCGGCCGGGCTCGTCGGGTACCCCGTCGTCATGAAGGCGTCCGGCGCGCGGATCGCCCACAAGACGGAACTGGGGCTGGTCAGGGTCGGTCTCACCTCGGCCAGCCAGGTACGCGACACCTACCGCGAGCTGACCGACACGGCCCGCTACGAGGACGTGTCGCTCGACGGGGTCCTGGTGTGCCAGATGGTGGAGCCCGGTGTCGAGATGGTGGTCGGGGTGACGCACGACGACCTCTTCGGCCCGACGGTGACGGTCGGGCTCGGCGGCGTCCTGGTCGAGGTCCTGCGGGACACGGCGGTGCGGGTGCCGCCGTTCGGCGAGGAGCAGGCCCGCTCGATGCTCGACGAACTGCGGGGGCGGGCGCTGCTGGACGGTGTCCGGGGGCGGCCTCCGGCGGACCTGGACGCGCTGGTGGAGGTCGTCCTGCGCGTCCAGCGGATGGCGCTGGAACTGGACGGGGAGCTGTCCGAGCTGGACATCAACCCGCTGATGGTCCTGCCCCGGGGCCAGGGGGCGGTGGCGCTGGACGCACTGGCGGTATGCCGCTGATCCGCTGCGCGGGGCGTCAGCGTCAGCGGGGGGTGCGTCGTCGGCTGCGGACCGGCGGGGGCCGGTCGCGCAGTTCCCCGCGCCCCTGGAAGGGCTGCGCCTTCCCCAGGGGCGCAGCCCCGTCAGGGGCGCGGGGAACTGCGCGGCCCGCCCCCACCCACCCGCACTCCCCCGCTCGCCCACCCACTCACTCACCCACTCACCCCGACGAATCGGACCCCCGGTGATAGTTCGCACCCTCGACCACCACGTCTCCTGGATCACCCTCAACCGGCCGGAGGCCATGAACGCCCTCGCCCCCGAACACCGCGACCACCTCATCCGGCTGCTGGAGGAGGCGTCCGCCGACCCCGGCACCCGCGCCGTCGTGCTCACGGCGACCGGCCGCGGCTTCTGCGCCGGCGCCGACCTCCGCGGCGGCCCGCCCGCCCCGGACCGCGCTCCCGGAGACGTCGCCCGGCTCATCAGAACCGGCGCCCACCGCCTCATCACCGCGGTCCTGGACTGCGAGAAACCGGTCCTCGCCGCGGTGAACGGCACCGCGGCCGGCCTCGGCGCCCACCTCGCCTACGCCTGCGACCTCGTCCTGGCCGCGGAATCGGCCAGGTTCATCGAGGTGTTCGTCCGCCGCGGCCTCGTCCCCGACGGCGCCGGCGCCTACCTCCTCCCCCGCCTGATCGGCCCGCAGCGGGGCGAAGGAGCTGATGTTCTTCGGCGACGCCCTGACCGCCGCGGACGCCCACCGCCTCGGCCTGGTCAACCGCGTCGTACCGGACGGCGAGCTGGAGAAGACGGCCCGTACCTGGGCCGACCGCCTCGCCGCCGGCCCCACCCGCTCCCTCGCCCTCACCAAGCAACTGGTGAACGCCTCCCTGGACTCCGACCGCGCCACCGCCTTCACCGCCGAGGCCATCGCCCAGGAACTCAACATGACGACCCAGGACGCCACCGAAGGCGTGACGGCATACGCCGAACGCCGTACCCCGCGGTTCGAGGGCCGCTGAGCGGCGACCGGAACCCTTCCCACCTGACGGCCCGTCAGGTTCAATGGACGTGTGATGGGACACGCAGGAATGGCCGCGACAGCCGTCCGCTACCTGAGGACGGCCGGCGGTCCGGCCCCGGCCGGGCCGGTCGAACCGCTCCCACGGCCTGCCCTGCGCGCGGTCGCCGACGACGAACGCGCACCGGTCGACCCGGTCGAGTTCCGCCGCGTCCTGGGCAACTTCGCGACGGGCGTCACCGTCATAACGGCCCCGGCCCCGGCCCCGGACCCGGCCCCGGACCCCGCCGGATCCGCCGCCGGCGAAGGCCCCGCCGGCTTCGCCTGCCAGTCCTTCGCCGCCCTCTCCCTCGATCCGCCCCTGGTCGTGTTCATGGTCGCGCGTACGTCCACGACCTGGCCCCGCATCGCCCGCGCGGGCGTCTTCTGCGTGAACGTCCTCGGCGCGCACCAGGGCGACCTGTGCCGCGGCTTCGCGGTGAGCGGCGGGGACAAGTTCGCCGGGGTCGGCCACACCCCGGCCCCGGTCTCCGGGTCGCCGCGCCTGGCCGGTGCCACGGCGTGGGCCGACTGCACGGTCCACGCCGTCCACCCGGGTGGCGACCACCTGATCGTGGTGGGCAGGGTGGACGCCCTGGGCACGTCCGACGGTGCCGACGCACCCCTGCTGTTCCACCGGGGCCGCTTCGGCGGCTTCACGGCCTGACGCCCTGCGCGAGGATGAGCGCGTCCGGCGCCCCCGGCTCCCGCCGCCGCCGGATCACCAGCGCCAGCAGCGCGGCCGCCGCGCACAGCGCCCCGGAGGCGTACCACATCACGTCGTACGAGCCGAAGGCGTCGCGGGCGACCCCGCCGAGGAAGGCGACGAGGGCGGCGCCGACCTGGTGAGAGGCGAGGACCCAGCCGAAGACGATGGCGCTGTCGTCGCCGAACTGCTCGCGGCACAGGGCGATGGTGGGCGGCACGGTGGCGACCCAGTCGAGGCCGTAGAAGACGATGAAGAAGACCATCGGCGGGTGCACCGAGGGGCCCATGAGCAGGGGCAGGAAGAGCAGCGAGACGCCGCGCAGGGCGTAGTAGACCGCGAGCAGGCGGCGCGGGTCGAAGCGGTCGGTGAACCAGCCGGAGGCGATCGTGCCGACGACGTCGAAGACGCCGATCACCGCCAGGAGCGAGGCGGCCGCCGTGATCGGCATGCCGTGGTCGTGGGCGGCGGGCACGAAGTGCGTCTGGATCAGGCCGTTGGTGGAGGCGCCGCAGATCGCGAACGTCCCCGCCAGCAGCCAGAAGGGTCCCGTGCGCGCGGCGGAGGACAGGACCTTCACCGTCCGGCGGGCCGCCCCCGGCACGGGCGGCGGCTTCTCGACGAACTCCGTCGCCCCGTACGGCGCGAGCCCCACGTCCGCCGGATGGTCGCGCAGCAGCAGCCAGACGAACGGCACGACCGCGAGCGCCGCCAGGGCCACGGTCACGGCCGCCGGGCGCCAGCTGTGCTCCGAGACGATCCACGACAGTACGGGCAGGAAGATCAGCTGGCCGGAGGCCGAGGCGGCGGTGAGGATGCCGGTGACCAGCCCCCGCCGCTCGGTGAACCAGCGGTTGGTGACGGTCGCGGCGAAGGCGAGTGCCATCGAGCCGGACCCGAGGCCCACGAGCAGCCCCCAGCACAGCAGCAGCTGCCAGGCCGCGGTCATCCACACCGTGGCGCCCGAGCCGACCGCGATCACGACCAGGGCGAGCGCGACGACCCGCCGGATCCCGTACCGGTCCATCAGCGCGGCGGCGAACGGCGCCGTCAGCCCGTACAGCGCGAGGTTGACGGAGACCGCGAGCCCGATCGTGCCGCGTGACCAGTGGAACTCGTCGTGCAGCGGGTCGATCAGCAGGCCGGGCAGGGAGCGGAAGGCCGCCGCGCCGATGATCGTCACGAAGGTGACGGCGGCCACGAACCACGCCCGGTGCACCCGCGTGTGCCGCCGCCCGGTTCCGGGGTCCTTCGCGGGCGCCACGGGTGCCACGGGTGCCGCGTCGCCCGCGGCGTCGGTTGCGTCGGTTGTCTGTGTCACGTCATAGAGCCTGCGTCGCGCGCCCTGCCCGGACGAGTGGCCCGAGGGACAGTGTTCGCTAGGATCGGGCCATGGGTCCGCACATGCCGCACAGCCCGTTCCGTCCGCACCGCGTCGTCGTCCTCGCGCTGGACGGCCTGCTCCCCTTCGAGCTGGGCATCCCGCACCGCATCTTCAGCCGCGCCGTGGACTCGGAGGGCCGCAGGCTGTACGAGATCGTCACCTGCTCCGTCCGGCCACCGGGCCCGGTCGAGACGGACGCCGACTTCTCCGTGTCCGTCGAGAACGGGCCGCAGGCACTGGCCACCGCCGACACCGTCGTCGTCCCGGCCTCGTACGAACTGGGCCCGGTCCACGACGAGGGCGTGCTCACCGGCGAACTGGCCGCGGCGCTGGCGCTCATCAGGCCGGGCACCCGCCTCGTCTCCATCTGCACGGGCGGGTACGTGCTGGCCGCCGCGGGTCTGCTCGACGGGCGTCCGGCGACCACGCACTGGGCGTCCGCCGAGCACTTCCAGCGGCTCTTCCCGAAGGTGCGGGTCGACGCGGACGTGCTGTTCATCGACGACGGGGACGTGCTGACCTCCGCGGGGGTCGCGGCCGGCATCGACCTGTGCGTCCACATCGTGCGCCGCGACCACGGGACCGCCGTCGCCAACGAGGTGGCCCGCCGTACGGTGGTGCCGCCGCACCGGGACGGCGGGCAGGCGCAGTACATCCACCGGCCGGTGCCCGAGCCGCAGTCCGCGACGACCACCTCGGCGCGGGCCTGGGCGCTGGGCCGGCTGCACGAGCCGATCCAGTTGCGGGACATGGCCGCGCGGGAGGCGATGTCGGTGCGGACGTTCACCCGGCGGTTCCGGGAGGAGGTGGGGGTCAGTCCCGGGCAGTGGCTCACGCAGCAGCGGGTGGAGCGGGCGCGGCACCTTCTGGAGTCCACGGACCTGTCGGTCGACCAGGTCGCGGCGGACGCGGGCTTCGGCACGGCGCAGTCGATGCGGCAGCATCTCGGGGCGACCCTGGGGGTCACCCCGACGTCCTACCGCCGGACGTTCCGCTGACCCGCCGTGTTCGCCTGCGGGCCCGGCGTCGACCGGAATGTCGGACGGAACGTCAGAACGTCAGAACCCCCCGCGCCACCCGCCCGGCGGCGGCCTCCGCCGCCGCCTTCTCGAAGTCCTCGACGGGATACGTGCACGTCACCAACTCGTCCAGCAGCAACCGCCCCTCCCGGTACAGCTCCGCGTACAGCGCGACATCCCGCTGCGGCCGCGACGCCCCGTACCGGCACCCCAGGATCGACTTGTCCAGGAACATCGACGAGACGAGGAAGGACGCCTCGGCGTCCACCGCCGGCACCCCCAGCAGCACGGCCTGCCCGTGCCGGTCGAGCAGGTCGACGGCCTGCCGTACGAGCTCCACCCGCCCCACGCACTCGAAGACGTGGTCCGCCCCGTTCGGCAGGATGTCCCGCACCCCCGTCACGGAGGTGAGGAAGTGCCCGGCCCCGAACCGCCGCGCCGCCTCCTCCTTCGCCGGATTCGAGTCGACCGCCACCACCGTGAGCGCCCCGGCGATCCGCGCGCCCTGCAGCACGTTGAGCCCGATCCCGCCCGCGCCGATGACGACGACGCTGTCCCCGCGGTCCACCCGGGCCCGGTTCAGCACGGCCCCGACCCCGGTCAGGACCGCGCACCCGATGAGGGCTGCCGAGGCCATCGGGATGTCCTGGGGGATGCGTACGGCCTGCACGGCCTTGACCACCGTGCGTTCCGCGAAGGCGGAGTTGGACGCGAACTGGTACAGCGGCTCCCCGCCCCGCGCGAAGGGCCGTTGCGGCATCCCGATCGCCTTGCGGCACATGGTGGGCCGGCCCCGGTCGCATTCGGCGCACACACCGCAGTTGGCGAGCGTGGACAGGCAGACGTGGTCCCCCGGCCGGACATGGGTCACCCCCGCCCCCACCTCGGCCACGACGCCCGCGCCCTCGTGGCCGAGCACCACGGGCACGGGGAAGGGGATGGTGCCGTCCACCACGGAGAGGTCGCTGTGGCACAGCCCCGCCGCCTCGACCTCGACCAGCACCTCGCCGGGCCCCGGACCCCGCACCTCCAGGTCGTCGACCACCCGCGTCTGCCTGCCGTCGAAGATCACGCCTCGCATGTCGCACCCGGCATCGCGCTCATCTCAGCCCTTCGCTTCCCTGGGAAGGCCGAGCACGCGCTCGGCGATGATCGTGCGCTGGATCTCGTCCGAGCCGCCGTAGATCGTGTCGGCCCGGCTGAAGAGGAACAGGTGCTGCGACGCGTCGAGTTCGTACGGCGCCGCGGCCGTCCAGTCCGCCGGCCCCACCGCCGCGCCGGCGCCCCGCACCCGCACCGCGAGTTCGCCGAGCCGCTGGTGCCAGCGGCCCCACAGCAGTTTGGCCACACTGGGCGCGCCCGGGACACCCGGACTCCCCAGGGTCCGCAGGGCGTTCCACCGCATGGTGCGCAGCTCGGCCCACTGGCGTACGAGCAGGTCGCGGACGACCGGGTCGTCGGCCGCCCCCGTGGCGACGGCCTCCTCCAGCACCCGCCCCAGCTCCTGGGCGAAGCCGATCTGCTGGGCCAGGGTGGAGACGCCCCGTTCGAAGCCGAGCAGGCTCATGGCGACCCGCCAGCCGTTGCCCTCACCGCCGACGACGTGCTCGGCGCGCGCACGGGCCCCGTCGAAGAAGACCTCGTTGAACTCGCTGGTCCCGGTCAGCTGCCGGATCGGCCGTACGTCGATCCGGCCGGGCTGGTCCATCGGCACGAGCAGGAAGCTCAGCCCGCGGTGCCTGCGCGACCCGGCCTCGGTGCGCGCCAGGACGAAGCACCAGTCCGCCTCGTGCGCCAGCGAGGTCCAGATCTTCCGACCGCTGATCCGGTACCCGCCCGCCTCCCGCACGGCCCGGGTACGGATTCCCGCGAGGTCGGACCCGGCCCCGGGTTCGCTGTACCCCTGGCACCACAGTTCGTCACCGGCGGCGACGGGCGGCAGGAAGCGGGCCTTCTGCTCCTGGCTCCCGTGCGCGAGCAGCGTGGGGGCCAGCAGCTTCTCCCCGATGTGCCCGCTGCGGGCGGGAGCCCGGGCCCGCGCGTACTCCTCGGCCCACACCACCTGCCGCCCGATCCCGACCGCCCGGTTCCCGTACCCCTCCGCCCCCCACCCGATCCCGATCCACCCGGCGGCCCCGAGCGTCCGCTCCCAGGCCCTGCGGTCCCCGTCGCCCACCGCCGGCACATGCCGGTCCAGCCACCCCCGTACCTCGACGCGGAACGCCTCGTCCTCCGACGTGCACCCGAAATCCACCTGTCCTCCAACGGCCTTCCTTCCAGGGGCGCGGGGAACTGCGCGACAAGCCGCAGCGGACCCGCACCCACCCACGGCCCCACGTCCGGCCGCCTCCTACGGCGCCTCCTTCGCGGAGCGGGCCGCACGGGCCATCTCCTCCACCCGCCCGAGCAACGGCATGGGATCCACCCCCACCGCCCCCGGCAGGAACCGCGCGAGACGCTCGGGCGTCCACCGCCCCTCCGCATACGCCGAGCGCAGTTCCCGCGGCTGCGCCCACACCGCGATCTTCGGCCCCGCCACCGTGTACACCTGCCCGGTGATCCCTTCCTCCCGGGCCCGCTCGGACAGCAGGTAGACCACGAGCGCGGCCACGTCCTCGGGTTCGCCGATCTCCGTCAGCTCCATCGGCACGTTCGCCGACATCCGGGTACGGGCGACCGGCGCGACCGCGTTCGCCGTGACCCCGTACCTGTGGAGCCCGAGCGCCGCGCTCCGGACGAGCGAGACGATCCCGCCCTTCGCCGCGCTGTAGTTGGCCTGCGAGACGGACCCCTGGTGGTTGCCGCTGGTGAACCCGATGAGGGTGCCGGAGCGCTGCCCCCGCATCACGGCGCAGGCGGCGCGGAAGACGGTGAACGTGCCCTTCAGATGGGTGGCGATGACCGGGTCCCAGTCGTCCTCGGTCATGTTGAAGAGCATCCGTTCACGCAGGATCCCGGCCACGCAGACGACCCCGTCGAGCCGCCCGTACGCCTCCAGGGCCACGTCGACGATCCGCTGTCCGCCCGCCATGGTGGAGATGTCGTCGGCCACCGCGACCGCCTCGCCGCCGGCCGCCCCGATCTCCTCGGCCACGGCGTCGGCGACCGAACTGCTCGGCGCCGAGCCCTCGATCGAGACGCCGTAGTCGTTGACGACGACCCGTGCGCCCTCGGCCGCGGCGGCCAGCGCCACCGCACGTCCGATGCCCCGGCCCGCCCCGGTCACGGCGACGACCCTGCCTGCCAGGAAGTTCCCCACGCCCCGGCCCCTTCCCACGGTTTCTGACGGTCCGTTAGATTTGCTTCGATTCTACGACCCGTCGGACACCTGAGGACAAGCCCCGGGGAGGACTCATGTCACTGCCGGCCGAGTTCCACGAGATCGCCAAGCGCGTGAACAACTGGGGGCGCTGGGGCGCCGACGACGAGATCGGCACCCTGAACCTGATCACCGACGACGTCGTGCGCGGGGCCGCCGCGAGCGTCCTCAGCGGCCGTCGCGTACCGCTCGCCCTGCCCCTGCGGCAGGACGGTGTGCAGACGGGGATGATCCCGGGCCGGGTCAATCCGCTGCACACGATGGTGCAGATCAACCAGGAGCTGTTCGGCCCCGGTACGGTCGCCTGCAGCGACGACGCCGTGACGATGGGCCTGCAGGCGGCCACCCACTGGGACGCGCTCGCCCATGTCTCGCACTCGGGCCGGCTCTACAACGGCCGCTCCGCCGACACCGTCACGGCCCACGGGGGCGCGGGGTTCGGCGGCATCGACAAGCCCCGGCACATCGTCTCGCGCGGTGTCCTGCTGGACGTGGCCCGCGCGCTCGGCACGGAGCGCCTCGACGGCGGGCACGCGGTGACCCCGGAGGACCTGGAGGCGGCCGAGGAACTGGGCGGGACGAAGGTCGGCCCGGGCGACATCGTCCTCGTACGCACCGGCCAGATGCAGCTCTACCTGGCGGGCGACAGGGAGGGGTACGCCTTCCCGTCCCCCGGTCTGTCCGTGCGTACTCCGGAGTGGTTCCACGCGCGTGATGTCGCGGCGGTCGCGAACGACACCCTCACCTTTGAGATATTTCCTCCCGAGACGGAGGATATGTGGCTGCCCGTCCACGCGCTCGACCTGGTCGAGATGGGCATGCCGCAGGGTCAGAACTGGAATCTCGAAGAGTTGTCCACAGCCTGTGGACACGCCGGGCGCCATGCGTTCCTGCTGTCGGCGATGCCCGAACCGTTCGTCGGCGGCACCGGAACCCCCGTGGCGCCGGTGGCGATCCTCTGAGGGGTGCCGCAACGGGGGCCGACACCCGCGCGACGAGCACCGGCGGACGGCGCGTCTCCCCCACGCGCCGCCGACCGGCCCTCCGCCGCACCAGCTCCACCCCTGACCCCCGGAGCCGGCGCCGCATCGCGGTCCGCACTCGGCGAGGGCTCCTGTCACCGGAGACCTCGCCGTCCCCTCACGGCGAACCACTGACCACAAGCGTGAGGAAACGGACACGCTGCGTCAACGCCCACCCAAGGGTTCACGCCTTAAATACCCTTTGTCACCCACCTGGAGGGAAGCACGGCCCGGCGCACACGGCAGGACCGGACGCGGGGAGTCCGGGCCCCGTGCCCTCCGTGCGCCAGCGGGCGCGCCCGCTGCACGAGCGCCCGCTCCCGCGCGTTGCGCGATCCCGCACATCCGGAGCTTCGCGTCACACGGCCTCGTACGCCAGGCCTCCGTACCCCACCGACGCCGCGTCGCAGGCCGCGGTGTCCGTGCCCGGTGACGAACACCGGTCCACCTCGCACCAGATGCGTTTGCCGGCGCCCTCGGGGCTCCAGCCCCACCGGTCGGCGAGACCGTCGACGAGCGCGAGACCGCGGCCGTTGGTGTCACCGCCGTCCGCGCAGCGCGGACGGGGTGCCCGGGTGCTGGCGTCGACCACCTCCAGGCGGACCGTGGCGACGACCTCGCCGAGGGCGCGTTCCCCGGCGGTCGGCCCGCCCGCCGCGGCCGGCACCGACAGGCGCAGGACGGCGGGGCGGCCGGTGTGCACCACCGCGTTGGTGACCAGCTCCGAGACGAGCAGGACCAGCGTCTCGGCCAGCGTCTCGTCGGCCTCTATCCCGGACCCCGCGAGCCGCGAACGGGCCCATCTCCGGGCTCGCCCCACCTCCGCGGGGTCGGGCCGGATCTCCAGCTGCACTTGAAGCACCTGCACCGCTCACACCATCCGAACCGGCGGACACATCGCCTCGCGCCTCGCAAGGGCCACGATCGTGGTCAGAAAAGGGTTCACGGAACGTGATTCCCTAGAGAGACAGCATGGTTGACGTACAGTCACCCCAACAAGCGCTTCGGGCATATTCCAGCGCGAAGGAGTACGCGTGCGGCATACTGTGCGACGCTCGCCACGGGGAGTCGAACAGGCGGGAACGGTCCTGCTTCCTGCCCTGCGAGCGGCGCGCACCGCCGGATCCGGGGCTGCCCCGGGGGCAACACCGTGATGGCCCGGCCTCAGAACCACTCGCATCCCACACAAGGTACCGGAGCACACCGCCGACTCCGGGCCGTGACGAGTCACGCATCGGACACAACCCGGTATCGACGCTCGGTGACCCGGTATGCCACGTTCCGCGCCGTCCACCCCTCCTGCCTCCTCCCGGCTCCTCCGGGACCCCTCCGGAAATGCCACGATCGGTGACATGCCGACGGCGGTCCGGCGGCGGCCGACGCACCGCGTTCACGCCCCGTGCCGCTCGGCCCACGTCAGCAGACCGGCCGCGAGGGCTTCCTCCGCCTGCGCGGCGCAGGGGCCGCGACGGGCTCGCGACCAGGCCCGTTTGAGATGCAGATGCACCTCGGACTCCCAGGTGAAGCCCATCCCGCCGTGCACCTGGAGGCAGTCGCGGGCCCCGCGTTCGGCGGCCTCGTCGGCCAGCAGGCGGGCCGCCGCGATGTCGAGCGGATCGTTTGTGACGGCCGCCGCGTACACGGCCGAACGCGCCATCTCCACGCGTACGAGCATGTCGGCGCACAGGTGTTTCACCGCCTGGAAGGCGCCGACCGGCTGACCGAACTGCTCACGTGTCCGGGCGTGTTGCACGGCCAGCGCGCAGGTGCGGCCGGCCGAGCCGAGCTGTTCGGCGGCGGTCAGCAAGGCGGCCACCGGGTCGCCGGGCGCGGCCCGGGGCACCCGGTGCAGGGGGGTCAGCGGGTCGACCGGGCGCAGGGCGACGGCTTCCGTGACGTCTCCGCGTACGACGTCCGCCTCGTCCAGCCACTCGACGAGGCGTCCGTCGACGGCGGCGACGACGCACTCGCCGGTGGCCGCCCCGGGCACCTCCCCGGCCGCGAGGTGGGTGGCCACGAGCGGGCCGGGCAGCAGCGCCCGTCCGGCCTCCTCGAAGGCGAGCACCGCTTCGGGCAGCCCCAGTCCGACCCCGCCCCGCGCCTCGGGCAGCCGCAGCGCGAAGAAGCCCGCCTCGCCCAGCTCCCGCCACAGCGCACGGTCGAGGCGGGCCGCGGGACCGCGGGGGCCCGCGGGACCGGGAGGGCCCGCCCGCCCGTCGGAACCGGTCTCCGGGGGCGGGTCCACGGCGGCCCGCAGCCGCTCCCGCCCGAACCGCCGCACCAGCAGCTCGCGCACCCCGGCCCGTAACGCCCGCTGGTCGTCGGTGAGTCGGAAGTCCATTCGGTCACCGTCCCTTGGGCAGGCCCAGGATCCGCTCGGCCACGATGTTCCGCTGGATCTGCGAGGTCCCGGCCGCGATGGTGTACGAGAGCGACGAGAGCCGGTCGGCCGTCCACTGCCGGTCCAGGTCGAGCCCGTCGGGCCCGAGCACCTCGGCGGCCACGTCGTACAGCTCCTGCCGGACCTGCGAGTAGCGCAGTTTGAAGACCGAGCCGCCCACCCCCGGTACCCCGCCGCGCTCCGCCTCGCTCACGTTCCACTGCGTCAGCCGCCACAGGGCCCGGAACTCGGCGTCGAGCCTGCCGAGCCGCCGGCGCAGCGGCACATCGTCCCAGCGGCCGTTCTCGCGCGCCTCACGGGCCACGTCGCCCAGGACGCGCCGGCACGCGACCACCTCGCCCACGAAGGCGGTGCCGCGCTCGAAGGACAGCGTCACCATGGTCACGCGCCAGCCGTCGTTCTCCTCGCCGACCCGGTTGGCGGCGGGCACCCGCACCTCGTCGAGGAAGACCTCCGCGAACTCGGCCGAGCCGGCGAGGGTGCGCAGCGGGCGTACCGTGATCCCCGGGGCGTCCATCGGCATCGCGAGCCAGCTGATCCCCCGGTGCTTCGGCGCCTTCGGATCGGTGCGCACCAGGAGTTCGCACCAGTCGGCGACCTCGGCGTGCGAGGTCCAGATCTTGGAACCGCTGACCACGTAGTCGTCGCCGTCCCGCCGCGCGCGCGTGCGCAGCGACGCGAGGTCGGAGCCGGCGTCCGGCTCGCTGAACCCCTGGCACCACACCTCCTCGCCGCGCAGCACGGGCGGCAACCAGCGGGCCCGCTGTGCGGCGTTCCCCTCGGCCGCGACGGTCGGCCCGGCGTGCAGCAGCCCGACGAAGTTGGCGCCCACATAGGGGGCGCCCGCCCGCTCGGTCTCCTCCAGGAAGACGAGGTGGCGGGTGGGCGTGGCCCCGCGGCCGCCCGCGTCGACGGGCCAGTGCAGCCCCGCGTACCCGGCGTCGTACAACCGGCGCTGCCACCCGAGGTCGTACGTGCGCCGCGCCGGCCAGTCCTCGGGCGGGGGCTTCGGCGGCAGTGCGGGCAGCACCCCGGCGAGCCACTCGCGCAGGTGCGCCCGGAACTCCTCGTCCTCGGCCGGGTACGAGAGGTCCATCACCTGTCGAGATCCAGGTCCAGCATGCGGATGGCGTTGCCGCGCATCAGCTTGTAGACCGTCTCGTCGTCGAGGCCCTTCACATGGTCGAGGGCGACCTCCTTGGTGTGCGGGAAGGTCGAGTCGACGTGCGGGTAGTCGGTCTCGAAGGTCGCGTTGTCGCGGCCGACCACGTCCAGCGAGGCGATCCCGTGCTTGTCGCGGAAGAAGCAGCAGAAGATCTGCCGGTAGTAGTACGTGGACGGCGGCTCGGGGACCAGGTCGCGCACCCCGCCCCAGGCCCGGTGCTCCTGCCACACGTCGTCGGCCCGCTCCAGCGCGTACGGGATCCAGCCCATCTGGCCCTCGCTGTACGCCAGTGTGAGCCGCGGGAACTTCACGAGCACGCCCGAGAACAGGAAGTCCATCATCGACGCCATGGCGTTGTTGAAGCTCAGGGACGCCTGGACGGCGGGCGGGGCGTCGGGGGACGCGGCGGGCATCTGGCTGCTGCTGCCGATGTGCATGTTGACGACCGTGCCGGTCTCCTGGCAGACGGCGAAGAACGGGTCCCAGTGGCCGGAGTGGATGGACGGCAGCCCCAGGTGGGTGGGGATCTCGGAGAAGGTGACGGCCTTCACGCCCCGGGCCGCGTTGCGGCGGATCTCGGCGACGGCGAGGTCGATGTCCCAGAGCGGGATGATGCACAGCGGGATGAGCCGGCCGCCGCTGTCGCCGCACCACTCCTCGACCATGAAGTCGTTGTACGCGCGCACGCACGCCAGCGCGACCTCCTTGTCGTGCGCCTCGGCGAAGGTCTGCCCGCAGAACCGCGGGAAGGTCGGGAAGCACAGGCTCCCCTCGACGTGGTTGGCGTCCATGTCCCTGAGCCGCTCGGCCGGGTCCCAGCACCCGGGCCGCATCTCCTCGCGGGTGATGCCCTCCAGCGTCATCCGGTCCCGGTCGAAGCCGACGGCGGCGATGTTGCGCTTGTACGGGAACTTCAGGTCCTCGTAGATCCACCAGTCGGTCGGCGGCCCGTCCGGGTCCATCGTGATCCGGTACTTGCCGGCCACGTAGGCCAGTTCACCGATGCCGGCCGTCAGCGGCTTGGGACCGCGGTCCCGGTACTTCGCCGGCAGCCAGGTCTCGAAGAGGTGCGCGGGCTCGATCACATGGTCGTCGACGCTGATGATCCGGGGCAGTTCGGTCATGAGTCCAGCCCTCTCGGCAAATCCGATGACACGTATCTGATGACCCGTCAGAAATCAGGCTAGCCCCGAGGCCCTGGACCGACAAGGCACGGGGCCCCGGTACCCCGAGGGCGACCGCACGGCGGATCGCGTCGCCTTCGCCGGGTGCGCATCCCCCGGTGAGGGACGGCCGTGCGATCTTTTCCCTCTTACGCGGTACGGGTGAATGAGCCGGTTCTTCGGTTCGGGGCGGGTGCCGGGTCTTCTAGGGTTTCCGAGCGGATCCGGGGGCCGCGGGAAGGGCCCTGCGGGCGGAAGGGCCGGCGGAAGGGCGCACCTGTTGTCGGGGTTGGGGAAGTCGCCGGACGTGCCCGGGATCCGGGAGGACCGCCGTCGTACGACGTGGGCGGGGGCATGGGGCGCGGCGGGCGTGGCGGGCGTGGCCTGTCTCGTGGGAGCGGCGCTGACTCTCGGCGGGCCGTGGACGGCCGGGAGCGTGGCGGTGCGGATGGCGGTTTCCGGGCCGTCGGCCGGCTGCTGGGGGCTGGCCGCCTCCCTGGCGCTCCGTGCGTGGGGGGTGGGCGGACGGGTGCGGACGCGTCTGCTGCTGTTGGCCGGTTCGGCGGTGGCCGGGGGCGTGTACCGGGGGGCGGTCACCGTGCTGCCGTTCCACCCCGCGGATCCGGGACGGGACGGGCGGTCGCCGCTCGGTTCGGTGGTGACGGCCGGGGTGACGCTGGCGATCGGTCTGGGGATGGCCGGTGTGGTGATCGCAGCCGATGCCGGCCGGGGCCGGCAGGTGCTGTTGCGGCGCGTGCTCGACGGACTCGTCGCAGCCGGGGCCGTGTTCATGACGGGATGGGTTCTGCTGCGGGGGGCCGGTGACAGCTGGCGGCCGGGGACGGGGCCGGTCGGTGCCCTGTGGACCGCGGAGGTCGTGTTCCTCGGCGTTCTGTTCGCCCTGCGCCGTCTCGTACGGAGCGACCGGGGAGTCACCCTGTGGGTCGGCATCGCGGGGCTGTCCCTCGTGCTGATCGGCGACACCCTGCGCCTGTGGGTGGCCGGTCCGCACGGCCCCGAGGTGATGTCCTGGCAGCTGACCGACATCTGCAACACCGTGGGCCTGCTGGTGATCGCCGTCGGCCCCTGGGTGCCCGGCGGGGCGAGCGTCCTGGACACGGCCCGGCCGGCCTTGCGAGGCGGGATGGAGGGCGCCGCGGCGTTCGTCCCCCTGACGGTCTTCACGGTCACGGCGCTGGGCTATGCGCTGGCTCCCCCCGTCCCCGCCCACGACCCGGTGCCGCTGCTGGTCGGCGGGACTGCGCTGCTGAGCCTCTGGGCACGCCAGAGGTTCCTGCCGGGCGAGAACGCCGGGGACGACGGCCGAGCGCCGGCGGCGGGCGATTGACGGCAGAGCCCGGGCCCCCGACAATCTGACTGACCGTCAGCTCAAGCCGTCTCCGTCCACGAGCCGTGAGGAGCAGGGGCATGCCGGACGACACCGCACACGCGCTGGGCGCCTCCCGCACGTTCTGGGAGCTCGTCGAGCGCCGTGCCGCGCTCACCCCCGACCGTCCGGTCCTCCTCCAGGACGACCGCGTCCTCACCTTCGGGGAGCTGCGCTCCGGCGCCGAACGGGCCGCGGCCGGCCTCCACGCCATGGGCGTACGCCCCGGGGCCGTGGTCGCCTGGCAGCTGCCCACCCGTATCGAGACCGTGCTCCTCGCGACGGCCCTGGCCCGGCTCGGCGCCGTCCAGTCCCCGGTGATCCCCTTCTACCGCGACCGCGAGGTCGCCTTCGCGCTGCGCGCGTCGCGGGCGGCGTTCTTCGCCGTACCCGGCATCTGGCGCGGCTTCGACCACACCGCGATGGCCGGACGCCTGGCCGCCCGCGGCGTGTTCGAGGCGTACGGCACGCTCCCCGACGGGGACCCGTCGGTGCTGCCCGCGCCACCCTCCGCCGGAACGGACGTGCGCTGGATCTACTGGACCTCCGGCACGACGTCCGACCCCAAGGGCGTGCTGCACACGGACCGTTCGCTGATCGCCGGCGGCTCCTGCCTGGCCCACGCGCTGCGCCTGTCGCCGGACGACGTCGGCTCGATCGCGTTCCCCTTCGCGCACATAGGGGGCCTCGACTACCTCGTCATGCTCCTGCTGTACGGGTTCCCGGCCGTCCTCTTCGAGAAGTTCGCACTGCCGGACGCCCTGGAGGGCTACCGCAGGCACGGGGTGACGGTGGCGGGCGGTTCCACGGCTTTCTACTCGATGTTCCTGGCCGAACAGCGCAAGCAGCCGGGCACGAGGCTCATCCCGACCCTGCGCCTGCTGGCGGGCGGCGGCGCGCCCAAGCCCCCCGAGCTCCACCACGCGGTCGTACGCGAGATGGGGGTCCGTCTCACCCACGGGTACGGCATGACCGAGGTCCCGATGATCACCATGGGCTCACCGGACGACACGGAGGAGGACCTTGCGACGACCGAGGGGAGGCCTCCCGCGGGCATGGAGATCCGCGTCACGGACGGGGAGGTGCGCCTGCGCGGGGAAGCCGTCTGCCGGGGCTACCTGGACCCGGCACAGACCGCGGAGGCCTTCGACGACGACGGTTTCCTGATCACGGGGGACCTCGGACACCTCACCCCCGGCGGTCACCTCGTCCTGACGGGCCGCCTGAAGGACGTCATCATCCGCAAGGGCGAGAACATCTCCGCCAAGGAGGTGGAGGAGCTGCTGCACCGCCATCCCGGCGTCGCCGACGTCGCGGTGATCGGCCTCCCCGACGCCGGACGCGGAGAGCGCGTGTGCGCGGTGGTCGAACAGAGCGCCGGAGCCCCGCCGCTCACCCTCGACGAACTGTCCGCCCATCTGCGCGCCGAAGGGCTGTCCGCCCACAAGCTGCCGGAACAACTGGAGGTGGTGGACGCCCTTCCGCGCAACGAGGCCCTGCGCAAGGTGCTCAAGTACCGGCTCAGGGAGCGCTACTCGGGGACCGTGAAGTAACGGGCGAAGGCACTCACGATGTCCGGCTCGGTGACGACGCCGTCGGCGTCCGCGTCGAGCGCGCCCGCCGCGACGCCCGCCGTTTCCGCGGGCACGCCGAGGGCCTTGAGGATGCGCGTGGTCTCGTCGACGGTCACGGAGCCGTCCCCGTCGCCGTCCGCGACGGCGAGCGCCGCGTCCAGGAAGGGGCGGGCGATCTCGGCGAACCGCTCGGGGTTGTCCCGCAGCCGCTTCACGGCTCCGTTCACGAACTCCTCGCGGGTGATCCGCTGGTCGCCGTCCCGGTCCGCTATCCCGGCCATGCCCTGCCAGAAGGCCTCCGCGCCGATGTACAGGGCCTGGCCCTTGTCGCACCGGGCCGTCGTGCCGAACTCGGCGAGCAGCGCCTTCGTCGCCGTGTTGAAGTCCTCGCGGTCGATGTAGCCGTTGCCGTCCTGGTCGAATCCGGCGAACCGGTCGGCGATCTTCCGCTCGTACTCGGTACTGACCATGTCTTTCGGACCGCCTTACCTCACGTAGGTGCGTCTGGCACGGAGCGTACGACGGCCGGACCTCTCCGGGACGGGAAAACGACGCTTGTGCCAAGACAGGGGGAAATCCGCGACAACGCCGTCACGGACCTACGGACGATCCTCTTCCCCGTGCGCGCCGGTGTTCACGCCGGCAGGGGGGTGGCTTCGTCGTCGACGGCGGCGTCGACGTCCGGATAGACGTCGAAGAGCCTGCGCACCCCGAGCGCCCCGAGGACCCGGTTCACGTGCGAGCCGCCCCCGATCCCGGTCTCGCCCGGCCGGGAGGAGCCCCCGTCCGCCCCCTGCCCGGGAAGGATCAGCCGAAGGCGCCCCTGGCAGGACCGGATCAGCCGGCGCCCGGTGATGAGGACCCCGACCCCGCTGCTGTCGCAGAACAGCACTCCCGACAGGTCGAGCACGACATCCCGCCGCCCGTCGGCGACCGCCTCGTGCATGCGCTGCCGCAGCACGGGCGACGTCACCAGATCCATCTCGCCCGAGACGTGCACGACGGCCCAGCCCGCGCTGCTCGCCTTCGGTCACCCTGAGCGTCACGCGCCTGTCCCTCGCTCGACGATGTCGGACCCGGACGGCCCGGAGACCGGCCCGGGAAACGGAAGCCGTTCCTACGCTTCCTGGACCGTGGCTGCCCCACCCCGCGCGGCACGAAACACGGAAAGCCGATCCGAAACGCACCCGGGACAAGCGCTTCCGGTCGCCACCGCTCCGGTCCGGTCACACACGGCCGGGACAAGTCGGGACAGGGACACACACAGCGTCAGGGATCGCGTACCCCACGCGGTCGACGCCCTACCATCCCCGCCGCCTCCCGGGGCGCGCATTGCCATAAAGGGGCGTGCGCGGTCGAGGGTGCCGACTACATTCGAGGGGAAGCCGGAGAGGAGAATCCGGTGGACACAGGGACAGACGCACGGCACGGACGGGGGCGAGGGGGCCGCATGGCCAGGAAGGACGCGCCACCCCGCTGGGACCGCAAGATGCAGCAGCGGCTCGCCCGGGGAGAGGCCGCCGCGCTCGGCGAGCTCTACGACCGGTTCGCTTCGCTCGTGCACGGTCTCGCCCACCGCGTGCTCGGAGATGAGCGGTCCGCCGACCGCATCACCCGCGAGGTCTTCGCCCACGTCTGGGAGAACCCCGAGTCGTACGACCCCAGACAGGGCCCCCTGCGCTCCTGGGTCGCCACACTGACCCACTGCCTCGCCGTACAGCGCCTGCGCACCACGGAGACCGCCGCGCTCGCCCACGACAGCACGGGCGGCACGGGCGGCACGGAGGAGACCGAGGAGCTGGAGCGCAAGGTCCGCCGCGCCTCGGTGGCGGCCCGCGCCGACTACATCGTCACGTCCATGCCGGCCCCGCTGCGCAGCGCCCTGGAACTCGCCTACTTCCAGCGCCGCGACTACCGCCAGACCGCCGCCGACCTGGGCGTCACCGAGGACGAGGCCCGCCGCCGACTGCGCCTGGGCCTCCAGCTCCTCTCCACGGCCCAGGACGCCGGCCCCTCCGGGACGCCGCCCGAACACGGGGGTACCCGGTGAACAGCGCGAACCCCTTCGGCCCGTACGAGGAGGGCGGGGACGAGCCCGGGCATCCGCCGGGCGGCCCCACGCCCCCGCCCGGCGGACACGGCACTCCCGGCGGACACGGCGCCCCCGCCGGGCCGCCTCCGCGCATACCCCTGCCCCGCATGTCCGTGGAGGACACGGGCCGGCCCCTGCCCGCCCCGCCCCTGGTCCTGGAGCACCGGGTCCTGAAGTCCCTGCTCGGCGCCTGGGCGCTGGCGGCCTGCTCGGCCGAGGAGACGGCGGCGGTGGAGGACCACCTCGGCGACTGCGGCGACTGCGCGGACGAGGCCCTGCGCCTGCGCGGCGCGGTGGGCCTCCTGCACCCGCCGGAGAGCCTCGACCTAGACCCGGCCCTGCGCACCCGCGTCCTGGAAGCCTGCCTGGGCCGCCGCCCGCCCCGTATCCCGGTGCCCGCCTGGGCGACCCCGTACGACGCGGAGACGGCCCGCCTGGACCAGCTGCTCCAGGACATCGGCGACGTGGAGTGGCACGCCCCGGTGCGCCTGCGCTGGTTCGACGGCAAGGAGCCGACGAGCCGCCGCACCACGGTCGCCGGAGTCCTCGCGCACCTCCTGACCGTGGACGGCCTGGTCGCCCTGTCCCTCGGCCTCGACGACCCCCTGGACGCCGCGGCGCACACCCCGACCCCCGCGGCCCGCACGGAGGCCTTCTGGGGCGCGGCCCGCTTCCCGCCCACCCGCTCCGTACGCGGCCCGTGGCGCGAGCAGTCGCACAACCTCGTGCGCACGGCGGCCTTCGCGGGCGGGGGCTCCGGCCGGCTCCCCGTCTCCTACGGCGACTTCGAGCTCCCCCTGCGCGACTCCATGCTGGACCGCGCCTTCGAGACCTGGGTCCACGCGGGGGACATCGCGGACGCGGTCGACTACCCCTACCAGCCGCCCGCCCCGCGCCATCTGCACGCGATGATCGACCTGGGCGCCCGTATGCTCCCCTCGGCCCTGGCGGCCCGCCGCCAGGCAGGTCTGGCGGCCCCCGCCCGCCGGCGGCCGTCCCGGAGCCTGCGCCTGGAGATCGAGGGCCTGGGCGGCGGAGAGTGGCTCATCCCCCTCGACGACCCGGCCGCCCCGCCCGCCGCCGACGACGAGGTGGCCCACGTGGCGCTGGACGGCGTGGAGTTCTGCCAGCTCGCCGCGGGGCACGTCTCCCCGGAGGAGGCGGCGGCGGGCCAGGTGGGAGACCGGGAGGCGATCAGGGACGTCCTCTTCGCGGCGGCGTCACTGAGCCGCATGTAGGCCGGCGGCCATCCGCGGCCCGGCGCACCGGCACGGCGCCGTCCCGCCCCGCGACCTCAGTCGAACACGACGGTCCGCCGCCCGTTCAGCAGGATCCGCCGCTCCGCGTGCCACTTCACGGCCCGGGCCAGCGCCTGGCACTCCACGTCCCGCCCCACGGCGACCAGCTGCTCGGGCGTGACCTGGTGCCCCACCCGCTCGACCTCCTGCTCGATGATCGGCCCCTCGTCGAGGTCGGCCGTCACGTAGTGCGCGGTGGCGCCGATCAGCTTCACGCCCCGTACGTGCGCCTGGTGGTACGGCTTCGCGCCCTTGAAGCTGGGCAGGAACGAGTGGTGGATGTTGATGATCCGGCCGCTCAGCTGCTTGCACAGGTCGTCCGACAGCACCTGCATGTACCGCGCCAGCACCACCAGCTCGACGCCCTGCTCCCGCACCAGGTCGAGCACCTGCGCCTCGGCCTGCGGCTTGTTCTCCTTGGTGACCGGAATGTGTCGGAACGGCACGCCGTACGACGCCACCAGCTCGGCGAAGTCCGTGTGGTTGGACACCACGGCCGCGATCTCGACGGGCAGCGCGCCGGTCCGTGCCCGGAACAGCAGGTCGTTCAGGCAGTGCCCGAACCTGCTGACCATCAGCACGACCCGCATCTTCTCGTCGGCCCGGTGGATCTGCCAGTCCATCTCGAAGGCGTCGCCGATCGCCGCGAAACTGGCCCGCAGCTTCTCCACCGTCACCGGCAGCTCCGCCGAGAAGTGGACCCGCATGAAGAACAGCCCCGTGTCGTGGTCGCCGAACTGCTGGCTGTCCTCGATGTTGCACCCGGTCATGAAGAGGTAGCTCGACACGGCGTGCACGATGCCCTGCTTGTCGGGGCAGGAAAGCGTCAGGACGTACTGCTCGTTCATGTGCGCCAGGGTCCCATATCGGACCCCGCGCCCACGCACGCGCCCGCATCCCGGACGGCCGTACGGAGCCTGCGGGCCGGCGGGGGCCGAGCGCGCGGTTCCCCGCGGCGGGCGACGGACCTCAGGCGGACCGCGTCATGATCCGCAGGACTTCGAGCGTCCGGGGCGGCACGTCCGCCTCCTCCCCGTCGCTCACAGCCATCCGCACATGCGCGTCCCGGGCGGCCCGCACGGCCTCCGGCCACCCCGCGTGGTCGAGGTACGCCGAGACGGGAGCGTCGGGCCCCACCTGGTGCATGATCCGCAGCACCCGCAGCACGGCGGAGTCGACGAGCGCGGCCTCCTGCGAATCGCGGAAGATCGTCCCGATGTACTTCTCGGCGGACCAGTTGTCCAGCCAGGTGTCCTCGACGAGGCGGTAGACGGCGTCGGTCACGTCCCCGTACCCGTCGACCCCCGCGAGCCAGATCCCCCGCTGGAACTCTGTGTCGGAAAGCATGTGCAGCGCGGAGCGCACATTGCTGCGCCAGCGCCACCACGGCATGTCGTTCAGTGGCATGCCGCCCATGGTGGATGAGCGACGCCCGCGACGGGAAGAGTTCTCCGAACCTTGCACGGTCACCGATCGTACGTTCCCGCCGCGGCGGCCCGTTCCGCACCCCGGTGTTCACCCGGACGTCACCGCACGTCGACCGAGAGTCACACCGGCCGTAGCGGTGTGGGGGAATCGTGCGTGTCCATGACCGGCAGGCGACACCTCCACACCTTCCGCACCGCCCTCCGTCGGCGCCTCCCCCGCACCGGAGCCGCAGCGCTGTCCGCCGGCGCGCTGGCGGCGTGTGTGTCCATGGTCGCCGGATGCGGGGTCGTCCCCGGTACCGCGGGGGGTCCGGGGGACGGCACCGTCAAGGTCATGACGTGGGCGCCCGAGAGGACGGGAACCACCGACAAGCCCGGAATGCCCGCCATGGCGAAGGCGTACGCGCGCTGGGTCAACCGGCACGGCGGCATCAACGGCCGCAAGCTCCAGGTCCTCACCTGCAACGACCACAACGACACCGTGGCCGCCGCGAACTGCGCCCGCCGCGCGGTCGAGGAGGACGTCGTCGCGGTCGTCGGTTCGTACAGCCAGCACGCCCGCTCCTTCTTCTCCCCGCTGGAGGCGGCCGGCATCCCCTACCTGGGCGGCTACGGCGTCACGGACGACGAGTTCAGGAGCCCGCTCTCCTATCCGGTGAACGGCGGCCAGCCCTCCCTGCTGGCCGGCCTGGGCCGGCAGCTCGCCAGGACCTGCGGTCCGGTCACGCTCGTCCGCCCCGACACGACCGCGGGCGACGAGCTGCCGGTGCTGCTCGACTCGGGCCTGACGGCGGCGGGCCACGCGGCCTCCGTGGACCAGCGGGCCGCCGAGGACGCCTCGGAGTACGCGGGACACGCCCTGCGGGCGCTGCAACGGGTCTCGGCGGACCCGCAGGAGGCCGGGTGCGTGATCCCCGCCCTGGGCGACCGCACCGACATCTTCATGGACTCGTTCCGGCGGACCCGCAAGAACTATCCGACGGTGCACACGGCTTCCGTGCTGGGCAGCGTCGACCAGTCGACGGTCGACGCGACGGGCAGCACGTACGAGGGCGCGTACGTCACCGGCTGGTACCCGGCGGCGGGCGACGAGCGGTGGGAGCCGATGCGCGCGGTCGTCGAGGAGGAGGCCTTCGGCGACAACCGCATCGACGTCGGCGATCCCGGTGCCCAGACGACCTGGGTGGCGTACACCGTCCTGAGGAGGACGATCGAGTCACTGGGCGGCGGCGAGGTGTCGGCGCGCACCCTGCGGCGCACGCTCGACAACGGGCTGAAGGTCACGACGGGCGGGCTGACGCCGACGCTGAGCTGGAGCTTCCGGAACCTGCTCGTGGCGAGCGACTTCCCGCGGATGGTCAACGCGGACGTGACCTTCCAGGTGGTGCGCGGGGGCCGGCTGGTCACGGAACGCAAGGGCTTCGTGAACGTGTCCGAGGTCCTGGAGAAGACGGACGCGTGACCGCGCCGGCCCGCGGCGCTCAGAGCTGCCCCGGCTGCCGCTCCGTGAGCCCGTAGGTCTGCGCGATGGAGTTCCACAGCTTCGCGGCCCTGGCCTTCTGCGTGGTCGCGGTGCCGCTCTCGCGGTTGCCCGCGGCGGTCTGGCCCGTGGAACGGGCCTGCCCCTTGCGGCAGCCCTTCTTGTCCGCGGCCTGGTCGGCCCACGCCGCGTAGTGGGTGTCCGCCGCGGCGGAGGCCCTCCACGCGCTGTTGAGCGCCGCCGTGAGCTGCGCGTGGTTGTCGAGCTTGTCGACGGAGAGGCCGGCGAGCCGGGTGACCAGTGCGTTGCGCTGCTTGGCGGCGTCACGCAGGTCGGTGGCGGCCTGGCCGAGATTGCTGCACCTGCGCACGTTGTCGACGGCCTTGACCACCGAGTCGCGGCTGTTGCCGCTGTCCGCGAGGAGCTTGTCCAGCGCCACGGCCTGCGCCTCCTCCGGTCCCACCGAGGCGGAGTCGGAACCGGAGGCGTCGGTGGCGGGCGCGGTCGCCGCCACCGTCGTGTTCCCGTCGCTCTTGTCCTCGTCCCCGCCGCCCCCGCTGAGCAGGGCGCCTGCGCCGATGCCGAGCACGGCGATACCGACGCCGACGGCCGCGATCAGCGGTACGCGGGAACGGGACCGGCCACCGCGGCCGTGGTCACCGTCCGCGGCGCCCCGGCGTCCACCGTGCCCGCCCGGGCCGTCGGGGGCCGCCGGCGCACCGGCACCGCCGGGGGCGCCGAAACCGGACGGCGTACCGAAGCCCGCCGGGGTGCCGAACTCGGGCGACGCGGCGGTCTGCTGCTGTCTGCCCTGCTGCCGGCGCGAGCGGGGCTGGTCGAACCGGGGCAGCTGCTGGGTGGAGCCCCCGGCGTCGCCGGGGACGTCCGTCCGGAAGAGGCTGTCGAACTCGGCGGGCGGCTGCTGCCGGTCCTCGGGCCCGTCGGCACGTGCCCCGTACCCGGCTCCCGCCCCGGGACCGGGCGCGCCGGGCTGTGCGGGCACCGGCGCCATGAACTGGGTGGGCTGGGCGTCGGGGTCCACGGCCGCGGGCAGGGGCCCCGCGCCGTTCCCGCCGGACTGCTGCCCGGGGCCGTCCTTGGGGACGCGGCCGAGGTAGCGGGTCGACTCTGCGGACGACGCGCCGGGGGGCGCACCCCCGGCGGGCATCTCGGGCGGCAGCGCACCCGGCCCGACCGGCGGGAGGAACTGCGTGGCGCCCTCGTCCGCGGACGGTGCCCCGGGCAGGGACGCGTTCGGGGCGACGGGCGGCAGGAACTGGGTCGCGCCCTCGTCCATGGGCGTGGCGGGCGGCAACGCGCCCGGGCCCGCCCCGCCGGAGGCGTCCGGGTAGCCGTGGCCGCCCTGGGGTATCGCGCCGCCGGACGCCTGCGGGTCGCCCCACCGGCCGCCCGGGTCCTGCGCCCCGTACGGGGCCTGGTGGTCCTGGGACCCGCCGTACTGCGCGATCTGTCCCTGCGGGGAGCCGTCCCAGCCCGGGGTCCGCGCTCCCTGGCCGCCGGTGTCCCGGGGCGGCGCGCTCCAGCTGGATATCTGCGGGTCCTGGCCCTGACCCTGCATCTGACCCTGTGCGTGTCCCTGTGCGTGTCCCTGGCCCTGGCTCTGGTCGCCGCTGCCCCATTCGTCCGTGGGCGTCCAGCCCTGACCGGGCTCCTGGGGAGCCTGCGGAGCGGAACGCGGGCCCCACGACTGGTCCCAGGCCTGGCCGCCCGCCGGGACCGCGCGGTCGCCCGTCTGGCCGGGCAGGAGGGGCTCGCCGCCGTCGGACGGCAGCACGATGCCTTCGCGCGCGGGTCGCGCCGAGGGCTCGTCGCCCTGTCCGTTGTGCGTCACCGGGACTCCTACGAATGGGGGACCTTCGGAATCGTCGGTTCACGCTACCGGGTCCCCGAGGGCCGCTGCCACGCAGCACGGGACGTGACCTCCGGCACCGGGGACAGCAGGTGACAAACCGCCCCCGGGGCCCCGTTCGAGCCCCTGTTTCACGCCGCTTTTCCCACCATGTGCTTCATTCCTCACACGTTCCGTCCGAACACGTTCATGCCCGAAGTCGCCGGGGCGCCGGGGGGGGCGGACGCCCGACCGGACCGCCCCGGGCCCGCGGCACCCGGGCCGGAGCGATCCGGCCGGGTCCCGGACCCGAGGCGATCCGGTCAACGTCCCTCAGGCCGCCGCCTGAAGATCCATCCGCGTCCCGAACTCCCGGACCACCGGCTCGTCCCGGTACGGCTCCAGGCGCTGCTGGAAGTCGTCCAGGTACTCCGCGCCCCGGTTCGACCGCAGCGTGCCCAGCAGTTCGACCGCGCGCAGGCCCGTGTGGCAGGCCTGCTCCACCTCGCGCTGCTGCACCTGCGCGGTGGCCAGCAGCACGTACCCGATCGCGCGCCGCCTGGCCCTCGACTCGGGGTGCCCGGCGAGGGACTCCTGCGCACGCCGCGCCGCCGCCTCGGCCTGCCCCAGGTCCCGGTGGCAATGCGCCAACTCGTCGGCCAGGTAGGCCTCGTCGAAGTGCGCGATCCACCGCGGGTCGTCCCCGGACTCCGGATCGGCCTGCTCCAGCGCCGACACCGCCCGGCCGGACGCCACCTGCGCCGAGCGCGCGTCACCCATCAACGCGTGTCCCCGCGCCTCCGCCGCGTGGAACATCGACTCCGCGCGCGGTGTGACCCGCCCGCGCGCCCCCTCCTGCGCCGCCCGCGCCAACTGCGCGATCTCCCGCGGATTCCCGAGCTGCGCGGCCAGATGGCTCATGGACGCGGCGAGCACGTACCCGCCGTACCCGCGGTCGCCCGCCGCCTGGGCGAGCCGCAGCGCCTGGATGTAGTAACGCTGCGCGAGCCCCGGCTGCCCGGTGTCGATGGCCATGTAGCCGGCGAGTTCCGTCAACCGCGCGACCGCCGCGAAGAGTTCACGCCCGACCGCCTCCCGGTACGAGCCCGCCAGCAGCCCCGACACGACGCTGTTCAGGTAGTGCACGACCACCGGGCGCACATGCCCGCTGCCGTACTGGTGGTCGAGGTCGACGAGCGCCTGGGTCATCGCGATCACCGCCGCCACGTCGGACTGCCCGACCCGGGGGCCCGCCGAGCGCGAGACCTGCGCGTCCGGCGAGGAGATCAGCCAGTCCCGGCTCGGCTCGACGAGCGCGGAGGCCGCGACGGACGAGCCGGACAGGAAGTCCCGGCGCCCCACGTCGCTGCGCCACAGCTCGCAGACCTGCTCGATCGCGCCGAGGACCGTCGGCGAGAACTGCAGTCCCACGCCGGAGGCGAGGTTCTTGCCGTTCGCCATGCCGATCTCGTCGATCGTGACGGTCCGGCCCAGTTTGCGGCCCAGCGCCTCGGCGATGATCGCGGGCGCCCGGCCCCGCGGCTGCTGCCCGCGCAGCCAGCGCGCCACGGACGTCTTGTCGTAGCGCAGGTCCAGACCGTGCTCCGCGCCGCACATGTTGACCCGGCGGGCCAGACCGGCATTCGAACAGCCCGCTTCCTGAATGAGCGCCTGCAGTCGTTCGTTCGGCTGCCGCGCGACGAGCGGCCTTGCGGCCATTGGCTTAACCCCCTGTGGCTGCGGTGCCGCCCACACGCACCGAGTTGACGAGCTCTCAGCGACCGGGGACCTCACGCTCCCGTACGGGAGAGGGAAAGTTCCGGCCTCGAAGATCAATGCCCCGCGGACATACCGAAGATGCGAGACATGCGAGGATTGCCGGGGTAAAGGCTTCTGCCTGCCCCTCACATGGCTACCCACCCCCCGCTGCCGCCTCCCGTGCGCGCCCCCACAGATGCACCCATGCGCCCCACGTATGGAATCGGTGCTCCTCCCCCGCGCGCGCGGGGGCCGTAACCACGGATGGGTGAGGGAGTTGAGTGGACGTGGAAGAGACGATCGCAGGCACCGAGACCGCTCAGATCCCGCAGCAGCGCGGCGAATCGCTGCAGGACACCGCCGTGCGTTACGCCGAGGAGCGCCATTGGGACGTGGTCCCCGGCACCTGGCTCGAGGCCGTCGACGGTGCGCAGCGCTGCTCCTGCGGGGAGTCCGCGTGCGCCGTACCCGGCGCGCACCCGGCGCGCGACGACTGGGCGACGGTGGCGACGGGCAGCGCGACCGTCGCCCGCCGGCTGTGGGCGAAGCAGCCCACGGCGTCGATCCTGCTGCCGACGGGGCGGACGTTCGACGCGATCGACGTACCCGAGACCGCGGGGTTCCTCGCGCTGGCGCGGATGCGGCGGATGGAACTGACGCTCGGGCCCGTCACCTGTACGCCGGACCGGCGCATGCAGTTCTTCGTCCTGCCGGGGGCCGGGGCGAAGGTGCCGGATCTGGTGCGCAGGCTGGGATGGCCGCTCGCCTCCCTCGACCTCGACGTGCTCGGCGAGGGGGCGTACGTGGCCGCGCCGCCCACCCGGTTCGGTGCGCGGGGGGCCGTCCAGTGGGCCTGCCGGCCCACCCCCGCCAACCGCTGGCTCCCCGACGCGGAGGAACTGATCTCCCCCTTGGCGTACGCCTGCGGCCGGGACGCCCGCCGGTAGTCCCGCCGGTAGCCCCGCCGGGCGGGTGGATGGGCGGATCGGGCGGGCGGATCGGGCGGGCGGATCGGGCCGGTGCGGGTCCGGTGGGCGCGGGGAACCGCGCGATCAGCCACGGCGGACCCGCGGATGTTCACCCTCCGCGGCCCGGCGGGGCTATCGTGCCGCGCATGACGGTCGACGCGGTTGCGGTCCGGGTACGCGGGCTCTGGAAGCGGTTCGGGGAGCAGACGGCCGTCGCGGGGATCGACCTCGACCTCCCCGCGGGCCGGTTCATCGGACTGGTCGGCCCCAACGGCGCCGGCAAGACCACCACCCTCTCCATGCTGACCGGCCTGCTCCGCCCCGACCAGGGAACGGTGGAGGTCGTCGGCCACGACCTCTGGCACGACCCCACCGAGGTCAAGGCCCGCATCGGCGTCCTGCCCGAGGGGCTCCGCCTCTTCGAACGGCTCTCCGGACGCGAACTGCTCGCGTACACGGGCCGCCTGCGCGGACTCCCCGGCGCGGAGGTCGACAAACGCGCCACCCAGCTCCTCGACGTCCTCGACCTCGCCGGAGCGCAGCACAAGTTCGTCGTCGACTACTCCACCGGCATGCGCAAGAAGATCGGCCTGGCCGCCGCCCTGCTGCACAACCCCGAGATCCTGTTCCTCGACGAGCCGTTCGAGGGCGTCGACCCGGTCTCCGCCCAGACGATCCGCGGGGTGCTGGAGCGCTACACCGCCTCCGGCGCGACCGTCGTCTTCTCCTCCCACGTGATGGAACTCGTCGAGTCGCTCTGCGACTGGGTCGCCGTGCTGGCGGCGGGCCGCATCCGCGCCCACGGCCCGCTCGCCGAGGTCCGCGGCGCCGCGCCCTCCCTGCAGCAGGCCTTCCTGGAACTCGTCGGTGCGAACGGCCGCGGCGCCGCCTCCGACCTCGACTGGCTGGGCGGCGGTGCCCGGTGAACACCGCACAGGCCGCCACGGCGTCCGTCACCCCCGTCGTCGTACGGCTGAAGCTGGCCCTGCTGCGCAACGGTCTGCGGCGGTCCGCCGGGCGGCGGGCCGCGTACATCGCGTCGCTCGTCCTCCTGCTGCTCCTCGCCGCCCTGCAGCTCATCGGCCTGATCGCGCTGCGCGGCCATGCGCACGCCGTGAACGTCACGGTGCTGCTGACGGCCGTACTGGCCCTCGGCTGGGCCGTCATGCCGCTCTTCTTCCCCGGCGGCGACGAGACCCTCGACCCGACCCGTCTGGTGATGCTGCCGCTGCGCCCGCGCCCCCTCGTGCGCGCGCTGCTGCTGGCGTCCCTGGTCGGCATCGGACCGCTGTTCGCGCTGTTCCTGCTCGCCGGCTCGGTCGTCGCGACGGCGCACGGACCGGCGGCGTACGTCACCGGTGTCGTCGCGGCTGTCCTCGCGCTCCTGGTCTGCGTGGCCCTCGCCCGGGCCGTCGCGACCGCCAACCTCCGGCTGCTGACCAGCCGCAAGGGCCGTGACCTCGCCGTGCTGAGCGGTCTGGTGATCGCCGTGGGCGCCCAGGTCGTCAACTTCGGCGCGCAGAAGCTCGGTTCGTCGGGCCTGGCCACGCTGGGCCCGGCGGCGGACGTACTGCGCTGGGTGCCGCCCGCGTCCGCGCTGGGCGCCGTGGACTCCGTCAGCCACGGCTCGTACGCCGCCGGGGCCCTCCAGCTCGCCCTGAGCGGCCTGGCGCTCGCGGCGCTGCTGAGCTACTGGCAACGGGGCCTGACCCGGCTGATGACCTCGCCGGACGGTTCGACGCTGCAAGCCGCCGAACCCGTACGGGACGGGGCCGGCCGTTCCTTCGGCCTCGGCCGGCTGCTGCCGGCGGGCCGCACGGGCACGGTGATGGAGCGGAGCCTGCGATACGTGTGGCGGGATCCCAAGACGAAGGCGGCGTGGGCTACGTCGCTCGGGATCGGCCTGATCGTGCCGGTGTTCAACGCGTTGCAGGGGACCGGCTCGATCTACTTCGCGTGCTTCGCCGCGGGGATGCTCGGCATCCAGATGTACAACCAGTTCGGGCAGGACACGTCGGCGTTCTGGATGGTCGCGATGACGGTCTCCTCGACCAGGGACGCGTACGTCGAACTGCGCGGCCGGGCCCTCGCCCTGCTGCTGATCACCCTCCCGTACGCCACCCTCGTCACCGTCCTGACGACGGCGCTGCTCGGCGACTGGGCGGCCCTGCCCGCGGCGCTCGGCCTCACCTTCGCGCTGCTCGGCGCGATGCTGGCGACCGGCGCCTGGTCCTCCGCCCGCTTCCCGTACTCGATCCCGCAGGACGGCTACAAGAACGTGGCTCCCGGGCAGGCGGGGCTGGCCTGGATCTCGGTCTTCGGCGGCATCGTCTCGGCGGCCCTGCTGTGCGCCCCGGTCATCGCCCTCACGATCTACCTCGACACGACCGCGACCGGCGGGACCTGGAGCTGGATCCTGCTCCCCCTGGGCACGGCCTACGGCGCCGCGCTCACCCTCGCGGGCCTGCGCCTGGCGGCCCCCCGGACGGCCGCCCGCCTCCCGGAGATCCTGGCAGCGGTGAGCAAGGCGTAGCCCCGCGTACCGGACCCGCCCGACGGCAGCCTCAGCGGAGCACCCCGTCCAGGAACGGCTCGACGGCGGCCCGCCAGGCCGCCGGCTGGTCGTAGTGCACGAGATGCCCCGCGTCGACCACCTCCGCGTACTGCCCGTCGGGCAGCACCCGCACCATCTCCTGCGCCTCCGCCCGCCCCAGCTCCCCGTCGAGCCCGCGCACGACCAGCGTGGGGCAGCGCACCTGCGCCAGCTCCTCCCAGTGCGCGTCGTACACCCACGCCTCCCGGGACTTGAGCATCTGCTCGTGCTCGAAGACGGGCCGCCACCCGTCCGCGTACTCGGCCATGACCTCGGCGTAGAACTCCCCGCGCGACGGATTGGGCCGCTCCACCCACGGGTCGTCCTCGCCGAACCACTTCCGCACGTCCGCGAGCGTGGCGAACGGGACGGGCCAGGACTTGAACCAGTGCTCCCACTCCCGCTGGGAGGCGGACCCGAGCGCCGACGCCCGCATGTCGCAGATGACCAGCCCGCTCACCAGGTCGGGCCGCTTGGCCGCGAGCTGCCAGGCCGTCAGGGCGCCCATGGCGTGCCCGACGAGGACGGCCGGGGCGAGCTCCAGCTCCTCGAGCGCGGCCTCCGCGTCCTCGACGTACGCCTCGCGCGTGTACTGCGACTCCGGCGGTTTCGTGCTCTGTCCGTGGCCGCGCTGGTCCAGCGCCACCGCCCGGTGCCGCTCGCCGAGCCAGCGGGCGGTGGACGCCCAGTGCGAGGCGCGGCCCATGAGCCCGTGCAGCAGGAGCACACCGGGCGCCCGCTCGGTGGCGCCCGCGCCCGGATCGCCCTTGGGAGGATCGGCGAACTCCCAGGCCGCGAGGCGCACCCCGCCCGCACCGGTCACGTCGATGCGCCGCACCATACGCTGGCACCCCCATTGATCCGCTCGGCCGGCCCGGCCCGCTGCTCCTGCTGGTTGTTCCCGCGTACTCCGTGGTCGTCCCGTCGCCCCCACGCTATCGAATACGTATTCGAAAATGGGTTCCTTGGCGGTAACACCCCTCCTTCGAGTGACGTCGCCCAAGGATTGGCCGCCGCCCCCGAGGGGAGATCTCCGACGGGGGGCGGGCCGCTCGGGGATGACGGTCCGAAGGGGATGACCCTGGGAGCTCGGGGCTCCGGGTCAGCACAGGGGAGGACAGGCCCCGGCGCCACACGGCGCCGGGGCCCTCCGAACGTCCGCGGCACATCCTTGCGCCCCCTCCCCGACCGCGCGCCGGCGCCGCTGCCGTCACGGTCAAGAGCCCTCAGGTCATATGCCTCTCGCGACAGCCTTGCACGCGAACGGCTCGTCCGCTGCAATTCCACGCACTGAATCTTTGTTTCTGCGGGAACACCGGAGGGGAACAACTGAGGCGTCCGGTGCGGCAGTTGACGACGAGGTCCGGAGCCGGGCGGGGCCGCCGCGAGAAGCCCTGGTCGGGGGCGCGGGCAGGCACACGCCCCGGGCACGCCGCCGCGCACGACGGCGCCCGGCCGGGCACGCGCGGAACCGCCCGGCCGCCCCCGCGACGACCGGGAACCGGTCTTCGGGCCGGCACCCCACCTGTGCGCACAGCGCACAGACCCCTGTCAGTTGCCGCCGTCGCTGCCGCGGTCGTGATCCTCTTCGCCCGTGGCCCTCGCCCGTGGTCCTACCGCTTCGCCACGAACACGTGGGACGCCACGCCCGACTCCAGCTCCGCGGCCTCCCCGCCGCTGCCCACGAGCACCCCGCCCGCGGACTCCGTCACGCTGACGACCGAACCCGGCTGCACGCCCGCCCGCCGCAGCGTGTACATCAGCTGCGCGTCCGTCTGGATCGGCTCGCCGATGCGCCGGATGACGACCGTCTTGCCGTCGAGACCGGGGTCCAGATCGGCCAGCGACACCATGCCGGCGTCCAGGAAGGGGTCCGCGCCGTTCTCGCCCAGCTCCTCCAGGCCCGGGATCGGGTTCCCGTACGGCGACTCGGTCGGGTGGCGCAGCAGTTCGAGCACCCGGCGCTCGACCGCCTCGCTCATCACGTGCTCCCAGCGGCAGGCCTCCGCGTGCACCTGCTCCCACTCCAGGCCGATCACGTCGACGAGCAGGCACTCCGCGAGGCGGTGCTTGCGCATGACGCGCGTGGCCAGCCGGCGGCCCTCCTCCGTGAGCTCGAGGTGACGGTCGCTGGCCACGGCCACCAGGCCGTCGCGCTCCATCCGCGCCACCGTCTGGCTGACGGTCGGTCCGCTCTGGTCGAGGCGCTCGGCGATCCGGGCGCGCATGGGGACCACACCTTCCTCCTCCAGCTCGAGGATGGTGCGGAGATACATCTCCGTGGTGTCGATCAGTCCGGACATACGTGCCCCTCGATTAGCTCTGCCGGAGGCTGGGTGGCTCACCGGCGTGTGCGCTGGCCCTGGCACCAATTCTGACGCATACCACCGACAACCGTGCCGTGCGGTGGAAAGCACGTGCCGACGGGTGTCCGCGGGACCGGCCGGGCCCGGCACCCGACCGGGTGGAGAAGGGGCCCTCGCACCCCCAGTGTCGCTCCTGCGGAGCGTATTGACACAGCTGTGGTCCAGACCGCAACGTGATCCGCGACACGACAGCGGAAGGGACTTCGCCGATGAGCGACAGCACGTTGGCCCGGCAGTACTTCGACGCCGCGATCGGCCTGCTGCAGCGGGTGCGGGACGAGGAGTCCGGACCGATCGAGGCCGCCGGGGCGATGATCGCCGACACGGTCGCGGACGGCGGGCGGCTCTTCGCCTTCGGCGCCGGCCACTCGTCGCTCGCCGCGCAGGACCTCGTCTACCGCGCGGGCAGTCTCGCGCTGATGAACCTGCTCGCCGTGCCGGGCGCGGTCGGCGTCGACGTCATGCCCGCCACGCTGGGCTCCGCGCTGGAACGGGTCGACGGCCTCGCGAGCGCGGTCCTCGGCGCGAGCCCGGCCCGCGCCGGCGACCTCCTGGTGGTCGTCTCGCTCTCCGGGCGCAACGCCCTCCCCGTCGAGATGGCGATGAGTGCCCGCGCCCTCGGCCTCAGGGTCATCGGCGTCACGTCGGTCGCGTACGCCTCCGAGACGGGCTCCCGGCACGCTTCGGGGACCTACCTGAAGGACCACTGCGACGTCGTCCTCGACTCGAAGATCGCCATCGGCGACGCGGAGCTCACCCTCGACACCGTCCCGGCGCCCTTCGCGTCCGCCTCCACGGTCGTGACCTCGGCCGTCCTCCAGTCGGTCATGGCCACGGCGGCGGGCGTCCTCGCGGACCGCGGCATCGAGCCCCCGCTCCTGCGCTCCGGGAACGTGGACGGC
This sequence comes from Streptomyces sp. V3I8, assembly GCF_030817535.1. Taxonomy (NCBI): domain Bacteria; kingdom Bacillati; phylum Actinomycetota; class Actinomycetes; order Kitasatosporales; family Streptomycetaceae; genus Streptomyces; species Streptomyces sp. V3I8. The sequence continues at coordinate 3,884,703 of NZ_JAUSZL010000002.1, forward strand.
GGCCTGGAATGGAACGACCGCGTCTTCGAGCGGTACGGCGACCGCATCTTCTACCGGCAGCGCTGAGCCCGCGCCGCTAAGGGCGCCGGGCCCCGGCCACTCCCGCCAGGTCCAGCGCCGCGGCGATCCGCACGGCGACGTCCTCCGCGTACGTCGCGTCGAACCGCTCGAACTGCGTACGGCTCGCGCCGCGCAGGAACGTGACGACCCCCAGCGTCCGCCCCCGGCTCCGCAGCACCACACACAGCGCGTGCACGGAGTCCGCCGGCCACTGCCGGGAGACCGCCCACTCCCGGGTCCGCTCCCCCTCGGTCGTCCCCGCGCTGGCCCGTACAGATCCGATCCGCTCGACACACTGGAAGGCCGGATGCCCCGCGGCGTACCGGACGGGCAGTCCGGCCCGCTCGGCGGGCAGACTGGGCCCCGGCGCGCCGGAGGGCGTCGCCGCGCCCCGCACGAGCCGCACGGGCCCCTCCCCGTCGGCCACCGAACCGCCCGCCACCCGGTCGATCAGCGCATGGTCGGCGAACCCGGCGAGCGCGAAGTCGAGATGGACGGAGGCGGCCTCCGCGGGGTCCTCGCACTCGGCGGCCGCGCGCGCCGCCCGGTGCAACTGGTTGGTGCGGAACCGCAGCAGCGCCGCCTCCTGCTCGGTCTGCTTGTTCTCCGTCACGTCCTGGAAGAGCCACGCCACCCCGAGCGGAACCGGCTCCTCCGCGAGCGGCGAGGCGAGCCGCACGAAGCCGCTGCGCCAGCAGCGCCGCTGATCGCCCTCGGCGGTCCGCAGGGTCACCCACATCTCGGCGGGAGCCGGCGGCGCGCCCTCCGCGAGCACGTGCGTGAGCGCGCCCTCCAGCTCCTCCACGCCCTGCGCGAGCAGCTCGCCCAGCGGACGCCCCAGCAGGGCCGTGCGCCCCGAGCCGAGCGCCCGCGCCGCGTGCGCGTTGACCACGGCGGGCCGCAGGTCGGCGTCGACGAGCACGACCCCCCAGGCGGCGTCGTCGAACAGCGCCTCGCTCAGGGCGATCGACCGCTCCAGGTCGATCTGCGCGTGCACCTCGCTGAAGGCGCAGTACACCCCGGCCGGCTTCCCGTCGGGCCCCGGCACGGCGGCCGACTGGGTCCGTACGAGCACCCGCCCGCCGTCCTTGGTCAGCAGCGCGAACTCGTGGACCTGCCGTCCCGGCGCCTGCATCGCGGACAGCAGCCGGCTCCCGACCTCCTCGGCGTCCGCGGTCCGCACGGCCCAGCCGGCGAACCCGCGCCGCCCGACCGCCTCGGCGGCGGTCCAGCCGAGGATCCGCTCCGCCTCGCGGTTCCAGTGCGTCACCACCCCGTCGGCGTCGAACGCGCACAGCGCCGCGTCCATCCCGTCGAGCAGAGCGGCCAGCAGATCGGCCCCGTCCCGCTCCGGCTCGTCAGGCCCGAGCTCGTCCGTGGTCCCACTACGGCGCGAAGCACTCACCTGGCACCCCCTGCAGGCCGTGTCGGCGTGTCCTGCGCGGTGCGCCCGCGCGTCTGTCCACTCACTACGAATCACTCACTGGCTGTCATTCAACTCGAACGTGACACACCCCACATCTGGTTCCCGCAAGATTACGGAAATCGTCGGTCCCACAAGATCGGTTCCCCCGCCGGTCCCGTCGACGCGTCGACGTCCCGGAAAATCACTTGAGCGCCGGCGTGATGCTTCTTAGTGTGGGTCGCACGCCGAAAGGAGGTGATCGGGTACATGTCTGAAACCCGGACCAGCGAGGTGGCTGCGGGCTAGCGGCCCGTCACCACACACAGTGCGGTGCCGGACCAGCGCGTGAGACGAGCGTGCGGCCGGCCCAATCTTCAGCAGTCACCCGACCCGCGTGCTCGCCGGTGAGTCCGGCCGGCTCCCTCCTCGGAGGGGACCAGAGCACGCGGGTCGTCCGCGTTCCGTGCACGGGTACGGGTACGGAGGCAGCGGGGTCAGTGGGCGATGTCCCCGTAGCCCTCGATCTCGCGGGGGGCCCGGACGCCGGGGCCGGTGTAGCGCGCGGAGGGCCGTACGAGGCGTCCGGTGCGCTTCTGCTCCAGGATGTGCGCGGACCAGCCGGCGGTACGGGCGCACGTGAACATCGAGGTGAACATATGGGCCGGGACCTCGGCGAAGTCCAGGACGATCGCGGCCCAGAACTCGACGTTCGTCGCCAGGACGCGGTCCGGGCGCCGGGCGTGCAGTTCGGCGAGGGCGGCCTTCTCCAGGGCCTCGGCGACCTCGAAGCGGGGGGCGCCCAGTTCGCGGGCGGTGCGGCGCAGCACCCGCGCGCGCGGGTCCTCCGCGCGGTACACCCGGTGGCCGAAGCCCATCAGCCGCTCGCCCTTGTCGAGGGCCCGCCTGACGAACGCGTCGGCGTCACCGGTGCGTTCGATCTCCTCGATCATGCCGAGGACCCGCGAGGGCGCGCCGCCGTGCAGCGGTCCCGACATGGCGCCGACGGCCCCGGAGAGGGCGGCCGACACGTCGGCGCCGGTGGAGGCGATGACGCGGGCGGTGAACGTGGACGCGTTCATGCCGTGCTCGGCGGCGCTGGTCCAGTAGGCGTCGACCGCCGCCACGTGCTTGGGGTCGGGCTCGCCGCGCCAGCGGATCATGAAGCGTTCGACGACGGACCGTGCCTTGTCGATCTCGCGCTGCGGGACCATCGGCAGGCCCGGGCCGCGGGCGGACTGGGCGACGTACGACAGGGCCATGACGGCGGCGCGGGCGAGGTCCGCGCGGGCCTGCTTCTCGTCGATGTCGAGGAGCGGTTTGAGGCCCCAGACGGGGGCGAGCATGGCGAGCGCGGACTGGACGTCGACACGGATGTCACCGGAGTGGACGGGGATCGGGAACGGCTCGGCGGGCGGCAGGCCGGGGTTGAACGCTCCGTCGACGAGCAGCCCCCAGACGTTGCCGAAGGAGACGTGGCCGACCAGGTCCTCGATGTCGACGCCCCGGTACCGCAGGGCGCCGCCCTCCTTGTCCGGTTCGGCGATCTCCGTCTCGAAAGCGACGACTCCCTCGAGTCCGGGTACGAAGTCGGACATCAGGCGGCTCCTCATGATGTGTGCGACGTGCGGCCGGCGGTCACCCGACCGTTTCGGAAGCAGGACGATATCCCCTGGTGCCACCTTTGGGGAGGGCGTGCGGCACTCAGTGCCACGCAGTGATGAAATCCACGCCCGCCAACTGCCCTCGGCCACCCCCGGTCATGCGGCAGGATGACCGGGTGACCGACCGTGATCCCCTTCCCGCCCCCGGGCCCGACCCCGCGTCGATGCGCGAGCAGTACCGGGCCGACGGCCTCGACGAGTCCGGGCTGGCCGGGCATCCCATGGAGCAGTTCGGGCGGTGGTTCGCCCAGGCCGCGACGGCGGGGGCGGTGTACGAGCCGAACGCGATGGTCGTCTCCACCGCGGACGCCGACGGGCGGCCCAGCTCGCGCACGGTGCTGCTGAAGCAGTTCGACGAGCAGGGGTTCGTGTTCTTCACGAACTACGGGTCCCGCAAGGCGCGTGAGCTGGCGGTGAATCCGCACGTGTCGCTGCTGTTCCCCTGGCATGCGGTGGCGCGGCAGGTCGTCGTCACCGGGACCGCGGTGCGCACGGGGCGGGACGAGACGGCGGCGTACTTCCGTACGCGGCCGCACGGCTCGCAGCTGGGCGCGTGGGCCAGCGCCCAGTCCTCGGTGGTCGCCTCGCGGGCCGGGCTGGAGGCGTCCTACGCCGAGCTGGCGGCGCGCTATCCCGCGGGGGAGCAGGTGCCCGTGCCACCGCACTGGGGCGGGTTCCGGGTGGCGCCGGTCGCGGTGGAGTTCTGGCAGGGGCGGGAGAACCGGCTGCACGACCGGCTGCGGTACGCGGCGCGGGAGGGCGGCGGGTGGCGGGTGGAGAGGCTGAGCCCCTGAAGGCTCAAGGACGGCGCCGTTGCGCACGCCCCTGGACGCCCAGGGCCTCGTCCAGGATGTGGGACCACTGGGCCACCACGCCGGTTCTGCGGGGGGTGTCGTCCGTCAGCAGGGTGGCCAGGCCGAGGCCCCGGGACATGTCCAGGAAGCCCTGGACCGTCTCGCGTACCCCGGGGCGGGCCTCGTCGGCGCCGAGGAGTTCCACCGCGATGCGGTGGGTCTCGCGGCCGACGCGGGCCTCCAGTTCGGTGACGCGGGAACGCAGCTGGTCCTCGTTCGAGGCGGCGACCCACAGGTGCAGGGCGGCGCGGAACAGCGGGCCGGTGTAGAGGTCGACCAGGGCGGCGACGACGGCCCGGCGGTCCGTGGCGCCCTCGGGGAAGAGGGCGCGCAGGGCGGTGGAGCGTTCCTCGGCGACGTACTCGACGGCCGCCGTGAAGAGGTCCTCGCGGGTGGGGAAGTGGTGCTGGGCCGCACCGCGCGACACCCCGGCGCGCTCGGCGACGACGGAGACCGTGGAGCCCGCCCAGCCGCGTTCGGCGAGACAGGAGACGGCGGCCTCCAGGAGGCGCTGCCGGGTGGCGCGGCTGCGGTCCTGTTTGGGGACGCGCTCCACCGGCTGCGCGCCGTTCACCGCGCCCATGTCACCACACCCATGAGGGATCCCGTCGTTCGAGGAAGGCCGTCATTCCCTCGCGGGCCTGCGCGGAGGAGAACAGCCGGGCCGAGAGCGCGGTCAGGCCGGCCGCGTCCCGGTCGAAGGTGTCCAGCACCTTAGCCGTGAGCAGCCGTTTCGTCTCGGCCAGCCCCTGCGGTGAGGAGCGTCGCAGCCCGTCGAGCACCGGCGCGAGTACGTCGTCGGCGTCCTCGCCCGCGACCGTGACGAGGCCGATCCGGGCGGCCTCCGCCGCGTCGAACCTCTCCCCGGTGAGGCAGTAGCGGGCCACCGCGCGCGGGTCGAGGCGCGGCAGCAGGGGCAGCGAGATCACGGCGGGCGCGACCCCGATGCGTACCTCGGTGAAGGCGAACGTGGCCTCCCGGGAGGCCGCCGCGATGTCGCAGGCGCCGAGCAGTCCGAGGCCGCCCGCGCGGACGTGGCCGGTGACGCGGGCGACGACGGGCCGGGGCAGTTCGACGATCTGCCGCAGCAGCGCGACCAGGGCGTCGGGGTGCGGCGGGTCGCGCAGGTCGGCGCCGGCGCTGAAGGTGGTGCCGGTGTGGGTGAGGACGACCGCGCGTACGCCGCCGTCCTCGCCGCACCGGGTGAGCGCGTCCGCCAGTTCGCCGACCAGCCGGGCGGAGAGGGCGTTGCGCCGCTCGGGCGCGTCGAGCGTGAGAGTGGTGATCCCGCGCTCGTGCGACCGCCGCACCGTGGTCATGCGCGCTCCTCCGGTTCCCGTGGTGTCCGCAGTTCCCGCCGCAGGATCTTTCCGGAGGCCGCCCTGGGCACCGCGTCGAGGAACGTGACCTGCCGGACCTTCTTGTACGGGGCGACGCGCTCGGCGACGTACTCCATGACGTCGGCCCCGGTGAGGCCGGGCGCGGCCGGCTGGCGTACCACGTACGCGTGCGGCCGTTCGTTGTTGTCGGTGTCGTAGACGCCGATGACGGCGGCGTCGGCGATGCCGGGGTGCGTGAGCAGGAGGGCCTCCAGTTCGGCGGGGGCGACCTGGAAGCCCTTGTACTTGATGAGTTCCTTGACCCGGTCGACGACGTACAGCCAGCCCTGCGCGTCGACGTGGCCGACGTCGCCGGTGGACAGCCAGCCGTCGTCGTCGATCATCGCGGCGGTCTCGACGGGCCGGCCGAGGTAGCCCTTCATGACCTGGGGTCCGCGGATGACGATCTCGCCGCGTTCGCCGACGCCGAGGTCCTTGCCGGGGTCGTCGAGGGAGACGATGCGCATCTCGGTGCCGGCGACGAGTCTGCCGACGCTGCCCGGGGGCGGGTTCCGTTCCGTCAGGGGGACGACGTGCGTGCCGGGCGAGAGTTCCGTCATGCCGTACGCCTGGCCGACCGGCGGCAGTCCGAGCCGGCGCGAGCAGGCCTCGGCCAGTGCGGCGTCCAGGGGGGCCGCCGAGCTGACGACGTACCGCAGGGACGACAGGTCGTAGCCCTCGACGGCCGGGTGCTTGGCCAGGGCGAGGACGATCGGCGGGGCCACGTACAGGCCGGTGATGCGGTGCTTCTCGATGGCCGCGAGGAACGTGTCGAGGTCGAAGCGCGGCAGCACGACGACGGTGGCGCCCTGTCTCAGCGGCGCGTTCATCAGCGCCGTCAGTCCGTAGATGTGGAAGAACGGCAGGACGGCGAGGATGCGGTCCCCGGGGCCCATCGGCACGGCGGGCGTCAGCTGGGCGAGGTTGGTGGCGATGTTGCGGTGGGTGAGCATGACGCCCTTGGGGGTGCCGGTCGTCCCGGAGGAGTACGGCAGGGCGGCGACGTCCGTCACGGGGTCGATGTCGACCTGCGGCTCGGGGGCGGTGGAGCCCAGCATGTCGAGCAGTGAACGGTGTCCGTCGGCCTGGTCGCAGACGAGGATCTCCCGCACCCCGCCCGCCAGTGCGGCCGCCGCGCGGGCCGTCTCCAGGAGCGGGGAGACGGTGACGATCCACCGGGCGTGGCAGTCCCGGAGCTGTTTCGCGAACTCCTCGGCCGTGGCGAGCGGGTGCACGGTGGTGACGGACGCCCCCGCGCGCGTGGCGGCGTAGAACGCGGTGGGGAAGGCGACGGTGTTCGGGCTGTGCAGCGCCAGCACGTCCCCCTTGCGGACGCCGAGTTCGGCGAGCGCGGCGGCGATGCGGCGGTGGAACGTGTCGAGCTGGGCGTAGGTGAGGGTCGTGCCGTTCACGCCGTCGATCAGCGCGGGTGCGTCGCCCCGGGCCGCGGCACGGCCCAGCACCACCTCGTGGATGGGTTCTTCGACGGCGGGAACGTCTTCGTACTCGCTGCGGAACACCATGGCGGGCCCTTTCCGGGAACCGGATGTCGTCGGGGAAATGGTGCCTAGTAGGACTTGGGCAGGCCCAGGGTCTGGTGCGAGACGTAGTTGAGGATCATCTCCCGGCTGACGGGGGCGATCCGGGCCACCCGGGACGCGGTGATGAGCGACGCGAGGCCGAACTCTTTGGTCAGGCCGTTGCCGCCGAGGGTGTGCACCGACTGGTCGACGGCCTTCACGCACGCCTCCGCCGCCGCGTACTTGGCCATGTTGGCGGCCTCCCCGGCGCCGGTGTCGTCGCCCGCGTCGTACAGGTGGGCCGCCTTCTGCATCATCAGGCGGGCGAGTTCGAGCTCGATGTGCGCCTGCGCCAGGGGGTGCGCGATGGCCTGGTGGGCGCCGATGGGCTCGCGCCAGACGGTGCGCTCGCGGGCGTAGACGAGGGCTTTGGAGAGCGCGTGGCGGCCCATGCCGATCGCGAACGCGGCGGTCATGATGCGTTCGGGATTGAGGCCGGCGAAGAGCTGGAGCAGGCCGGCGTCCTCGTCGCCGACGAGCGCGTCGGCGGGCAGCCGTACGTCGTCCAGGGTCAGCTCGAACTGCTTCTCGGCGCCGTGCAGTTCCATGTCGATCTGCCGTCGGCCGAAGCCGGGGGTGTCGCGCGGGACGATGAACAGGCAGGGCTTGAGCCTGCCGGTGCGGGCGTCCGCCGTGCGGCCGACGACGAGGGTGGCGTCGGCGATGTCGACGCCCGAGATGAAGACCTTGCGGCCGGTGAGGATCCAGTCGGTGCCCTCTTCCGTACGGCGGGCGGTCGTGGTGATGCGGTGGCTGTTGGAGCCGGCGTCGGGTTCGGTGATGCCGAAGGCCATGGTGCGGGTGCCGTCGGCGAGGGCCGGGAGCCACTCCTGTTTCTGTTCCTCTGTACCGAAGCGGGCGATCACCGTTCCGCAGATGGCGGGTGACACGATCATCATGAGGAGGGGACAGCCCGCGGCGCCCAGTTCCTCCAGGACTATGGAGAGTTCGGCTATGCCGCCGCCTCCACCGCCGTATTCCTCCGGAAGGTTCACGCCCAGGTAGCCGAGTTTGGCGGCCTCCGCCCAGAGTTCCCGGGGGTGGCCCTTCTCCGCGATGACCTTGGCGAGGTACTCGTGGCCGTAGCGCCTGCCCAGGGCGGACACCGCTGCGCGCAGGGCCTTGTGTTCGTCTGTTTCCAGGACGGTGGTCATGTGGCTCCTCAGGGGGAGGGGGTTGCCGTCGTGTGCAGAGTGCCGGTCCGTTGTGGCTGGTCGCGCAGTTCCCCGCGCCCCTGCAAGGGCTCGACGACCGCCAGCAGGGTGCCCAGCTCCACCTGTTGGCCGGGAGTGACGTGCAGGGCCGAGACCGTGCCGTCCGCCGGGGCCGTGATCCTGTGTTCCATCTTCATCGCCTCCAGCCAGATCAGGGGCTGGCCCGCCTGGACGGGCGACCCCTCGGTGAGGGCTTCCGCCACGCGGACGACCGTGCCCGGCATCGGGGCCAGCAGGGAGCCGGGGACGTGGTCCGGTTCGGGGGCGGGGAAGCGGGGCAGGGCGGTGAGCGTGGTGCCGTTCACGTGGACCCGGTCGCCGTACCGGGAGACCTCGAACCTCCGCCGTACACCGCCGGTCTCGAGGACCACGAGGTCCGGTCCCACCCGCACCACGTGCACGCCGTCCGCCACCGGGCCCCGCCGGGTGTGGCGGTAGTGGACCTCGTGCTCCTCGCCCGCCACCAGGTAGCACCTGCTCTGCGGCTGCGAGGGCACGTTGCGCCAGCCGCCGCCGAAGCGGGAGCGGCCGTGGGCGTCGGCGAGCGCGGCGGCCAGCGGGGCGTACGGGTCCGGGGCGGGCGCGGTGAGGCCGTCCAGGTGGCGTTCGTAGAACGCCGTGTCCATGCGGGCCGCCGTGAACTCCGGGTGCCGCAGGGAGCGTACGAGGAGGTCGCGGTTGGTGACCGGGCCGTGGACCGTCGCCCGCTCCAGGGCGCCGGCGAGTCTGCGGACCGCCTCCGCACGGGTGGGCGCGTGGGCGACGGCCTTGGCGAGCATGGCGTCGTAGTGGACGCCGATCGTGTCGCCGTCGCCGTAGCCGGTGTCGAGGCGGACGCCGGGTACGGACAGCCGGTGCAGGGTGCCGGTCTGCGGGGCCCAGTCCCGGGCGGGGTCCTCCGCGTAGAGGCGGGCCTCGACCGCGTGGCCGGACGGCGCCGGCGGGTCGCCGTCCAGAGTGCCGCCCTCGGCGACATGCAGTTGCAGTGCGACCAGGTCGGTCCGGAACACCGCCTCCGTGACGGGGTGTTCGACCTGGAGGCGGGTGTTCATCTCCAGGAAGTGCACACGCTCCCCGGAGCCGCCGTTCTCGGAACCGCCGTCACCGGAACCGCTGTGGCCGGAACCACTGTGGCCGGAGACCAGGAACTCGACCGTTCCGGCGCCCGTGTAGGCGATCGTCCGGGCGGCGGCGGTCGCCGCGTCGCGCAGGCGCCGCTCCACGTCGGGGCCGAGGCCCGGCGCCGGAGCCTCCTCGATCACCTTCTGGTGGCGGCGCTGCAGGGAGCAGTCGCGGGTGCCCAGGGCCCAGACGGTGCCGTGGGCGTCGGCGACGATCTGCACCTCGACGTGCCGGGCGTGCTCGACGTACGGCTCGACGAAGACCGAACCGTCCCCGAAGGCACTCTCGGCCTCGGCCGAAGCCGCCAGCAACTCACCCTTGAGGGAAGCCAGTTCGCGGACGACACGCATACCCCGGCCGCCGCCGCCCGCCGCCGCCTTCACCAGGACCGGCAGGTCGGCCTCGCCCACCTCGTCCGGATCCAGGGGGGCGAGCAGCGGCACCCCGGCGGCCGCCATCAGCTCCTTGGCGCGGGTCTTGGAGGCCATCGCCTCGATCGCCTCGGGGGAAGGGCCCACCCAGACGAGGCCCGCCTCCAAAACGGCCCGCGCGAAGCCGGCGTTCTCGGAGAGGAAGCCGTAGCCGGGGTGGACGGCGTCGGCGCCCGCCGCGACGGCCGCCCGCACGATGAGGTCGCCGCGCAGGTACGTCTCGGCGGGCGACGCGCCCGGCAGCCGTACGGCGGTGTCGGCCACGCGCGTGTGGAGGGCGTCCTCGTCGGCGTCCGAGTGGACGGCGACCGTGCGGATGCCCAGCTCGTGGCAGGTACGGAAGACACGGCAGGCGATCTCACCGCGGTTGGCGACCAGCAGACTCGAAATCGAAAGCATGGGACCTCTCACATCCGGAAGACGCCGAAGCCGCCGCGGGCGCCCTCGTACGGGGCCGTGTGGATCGCGGACAGGCACAGGCCGAGGACGGTCCGGGTGTCGCGCGGGTCGATGACGCCGTCGTCGTACAGCCGCCCGGACAGGAACATCGGCAGGGACTCGGACTCGATCTGCTGCTCCACCATGGCGCGCAGCGCGGCGTCGCCCTCGTCGTCGTACGGCTGCCCCTTCGCGGCGGCGGACTGCCGGGCGACGATCGACAGGACGCCGGCGAGCTGCTGCGGGCCCATGACGGCGGACTTGGCGCTGGGCCAGGCGAACAGGAAGCGCGGGTCGTACGCGCGCCCGCACATCCCGTAGTGCCCGGCCCCGTACGAGGCGCCCATGAGCACGGACAGGTGCGGGACGCGGCTGTTGCTCACCGCGTTGATCATCATCGCGCCGTGCTTGATGATGCCGCCCTGCTCGTACTCCTTGCCGACCATGTAGCCGGTGGTGTTGTGCAGGAACAGCAGCGGGATGTCGCGCTGGTTGGCGAGCTGGATGAACTGGGCGGCCTTCTGCGACTCCTGGCTGAAGAGCACGCCGCGCGCGTTGGCGAGGATGCCGACCGGATAGCCGTGCAGGCTCGCCCAGCCGGTCGTCAGACTCGTCCCGTACAGCGGCTTGAACTCGTCGAAGTCGGACGCGTCGACGATCCGGGCGATGACCTCGCGCGGGTCGAAGGGGTGCCTGAGGTCGCCGGGGACGATGCCCAGCAGTTCCTCCGCGTCATATTTGGGCGGCTCGGCCGGGACCGGATCGGCGTACGCCTTGCGGTGGTTGAGGCGGGCGACCACGCGCCGCGCCTGGCGCAGGGCGTCGCGTTCGTCGACGGCGAAGTGGTCGGCGAGGCCCGACACGCGCGCGTGCATCTCGGCGCCGCCGAGGGACTCGTCGTCGCTCTCCTCGCCGGTGGCCATCTTCACCAGCGGCGGACCGCCGAGGAAGACCTTCGCGCGCTCCTTGACCATGATCACGTGGTCGGACATGCCGGGGATGTACGCGCCGCCGGCGGTCGAGTTGCCGAAGACGACCGCGACGGTGGGGATGCCGGCGGCCGACAGCCGGGTCAGATCGCGGAAGACCGCTCCCCCGGGGATGAAGATCTCCTTCTGCGAGGGCAGGTCGGCGCCGCCCGACTCGACCAGGCTGATGCTCGGCAGCCGGTTGGCGTACGCGATGTCGTTGGCCCGCAGTGCCTTCTTCAGGCTCCAGGGGTTGCTGGCGCCGCCGCGCACGGTCGGGTCGTTGGCCGTGATCAGGCACTCGACGCCCTCGACGACGCCGATGCCCGTGACGAGCGAGGCGCCCACCGTGTACTCGCTGCCCCAGGCGGCGAGCGGCGACAGTTCGAGGAACGGCGTGTCGGGGTCCAGGAGCAGTTCGATGCGCTCACGGGCGAGCAGCTTGCCGCGTTCGCGGTGCCGGGCCACGTACTTCTCGCCGCCGCCCGCGAGGGCCTTGGCGTGCTCGGTGTCGAGGGCGGCGAGCTTGCCGAGCATCGTCTCGCGGTGGTCCGCGTAGTCGGCGGAGGCGGTGTCGAGGGCGGATGCCAGAACCGTCACAGCAGTACCTCCGGGATGTCGAGGTGCCGGGAGCGCAGCCATTCGCCGAGGGCCTTGGCCTGCGGGTCGAAGCGGTGCTGCGCGGCGACGCCCTCGCCGAGGATCCCCTCGACGACGAAGTTCAGGGCGCGCAGGTTGGGCAGGACGTGCCGTACGACGGTCAGACCGGCGCTCTCCGGGAGGAGTTCACGGAACCGGTCGACGGTGAGGGTGTGGGCGAGCCAGCGCCAGGCGTCGTCCGTACGCACCCAGACGCCGACGTTGGCGTTGCCGCCCTTGTCACCGCTGCGGGCCCCGGCGACGAGGCCGAGGGGCGCGCGGCGCACGGGGGACCCGGCGGGGAGGGGCTCGGGCAGCGGGGGTTCCCCGGCGGGCTCCGGTACGAGGGTGCCGGCGGCCGGAGCCACCCGGATCCGCCGCCCGTCGTGCAGGACCGCCACGTGGTCCACCTCCGCCCGGGGGACGTACAGGTCCTCGAAGACCCCGTAGGGGGCGCCCTTGCCCGGCGGCGCCAGGACATGGAATCCGGGGTAGCTGCCGAGGGCCAGTTCGACGGCGGCCGCGCCGAGGGCGCGGCCCACGGCCTCCTGGTCGGGGTCGCGCACGACGAGCCGGAGCAGGGCGCTCGCGGTCTCCTCGGTGGGCGCGTCGGGGTGGTCGGTGCGGGCGAGGTCCCAGCGGATGTCCGCGGGGCGGGACTTCGCGGCCGCCAGCGCGCTCTCCATCTGGGCCCGTACGAACGCAGCCTTCGCCTCGATGTCGAGCCCGGTCAGCACGAAGACGACCTCGCTGCGGAAACCGCCGAGCCGGTTGAGCCCGACCTTGAGCGTGGGCGGCGGCGCCTCGCCGCGCACCCCCTCGACGCGTACCCGGTCGGGGCCCTCCCGGGTGAGGCGGACCGTGTCGAGGCGGGCGGTGACGTCGGGACCCGCGTACCGGGCGCCGGACGTCTCGTAGAGCAGCTGGGCGGTGACCGTGCCGAGGTCCACGACGCCGCCGGTGCCGTCGTGCTTGGTGATGACGCTCGTGCCGTCCTCGTGGAGCTCGGCGACCGGGAAGCCCGGGTGCTGCAGGCGGGCCGGGTCGTGCTCGGTGAAGAAGGAGTGGTTGCCGCCGGTGGCCTGGGTGCCGCACTCCAGGACGTGCCCGGCGACGACGGCGCCCGCGAGCCGGTCGTGGTCGTCCGGGGCCCAGCCGAAGTGGGCGGCGGCGGGCCCGGTGACCAGCGCGGCGTCGGTGACCCGGCCGGTGACGACGATGTCCGCGCCCTCACGCAGACAGGCGGCGATGCCCCCGCCGCCGAGATAGGCGTGCGCGGCGAGGTGCCCGGGGCCGGGGTGGCGGGCGGTGAGGTCGTCCCCCTCGACATGGGCGACGCGCACCGGGACGCCGAGCCGCCCCGCCAGTTCCCGTACGGCGCCGGCGAGCCCGGCGGGGTTGAGGCCGCCCGCGTTGGCCACGATCCGTACGCCCCGCTCGTGCGCGAGGCCCAGGCACTCCTCCAGCTGACGCAGGAAGGTGCGCGCGTAGCCGCCGGCCGGGTTCTTCAGGCGGTCGCGGCCGAGGATGAGCATGGTCAGCTCGGCGAGGTAGTCGCCGGTCAGGACGTCCAGCGGGCCGCCGGTGAGCATCTCGCGCATCGCGTCGAACCGGTCGCCGTAGAAACCGGAGGCGTTGCCCAGGCGCAGGGGGCGGGGGGCCGGGGGCGGGGTGGTCATCCCGTGGCCCCCTTCGGGGCGCGGCCCGCGCCCGGCAGGCCCGCGAAGGCCTGCGCGATGTCCAGCCAGCGGTCGGCGTCCGGGCCCTGTGCCCGCAGCGCGAGGTCGGCCCGGTGGGCCCGCCGGGTGACCAGGAGGCAGAAGTCGAGCGCGGGGCCGGTGACCCGCTGGGCCGCGTCCTCGGGGCCGTACGTCCACAACTCGCCGGACGGCGCGGTGATCTCCACGCGGAACTGTTCCCCGGGCGGGGCGAGCCCCCGTACCCCGAAGGCGAAGTCGCGGGTCCGCACCCCGATGTGCGCCACGTGCCGCAGGCGGTCCGTGGGCGGCCTCGGCACGTGCAGTGCGTCGGCGACGTCCTGGCCGTGCGCCCAGGTCTCCATGAGCCGGGCCGTCGCCATGGAGGCGACCGACATGGGGGGTCCGTACCAGGGGAAGCGCGTACCGGAGGGTGCCGCGCGCAGGGCCTTCTCCAGTGCCCGTCGCCCGGTGCGCCACTCGGCGAGCAGCCGGTCCGGGGGCAGCGCGGCGCCCTGTTCCGCGCCCTCGTCCACGAAGCCGTCGGGCGAGGCCAGCGCCTTGTCGATCTCCCCCGCGAAGGCCTCCGCGTCGGTCACGGCGAGCAGGGCGGACCGGTCGGTCCAGGTGAGGTGCGCGATCTGGTGGGCGACGGTCCATCCCGGGGCGGGGGTGGCGAGCGCCCAGTGCGCCGCCTCCAGCCCGCCGACGAGAACGTCGAGTTGCTCGCTCTCCCGGCACAGGTCGTCGATCACGGGCGACGGGTCGGACACGATGGCGCTCCCCTCGGGGCACGACGGTGTGCGGTGCGCTGTGTGTGCGGTGCGCTCCGGAGCATGGCAGCGGCCGGAGAAACAATCAAGCGTGCTTGCATTGATTGCTGGGAGGGGGCGGGAAGGGGGATGAAGGCGGGGCGGGGCGGGCGGGGCGGGTCACGGACCGGGCGACAGCCTCCGGGTGATCCGGTCGAACAGCTCCGTCAGCGGCTCCCCGACGTCGCGACCGAACCCGGTCAGCCCGTAGGTGACCTGCGGCGGCGTCGTCGGCTCGACCTTCCGCCAGACCAGGCCGTCCTGGACCAGGGCGCGCAGGGTCTGGGCGAGCATCTTCTCGCTGATACCCCGGATGCTCTCCCGCAGCTCGTAGAACCGGAGGTCGTGGCCCCGCAGGGAGATCAGCACCCAGACGCCCCACCTGCTGGTCACATGGTCGACCACGTCACGCGCGGGGCAGTCGGTGTGAAACACGTCATACCGCTCCCCCGTCCCGGCCCCTCCACGCTGCACGCCTTCCGTCATGTCATGAGCTTACTTCGAGGTATGTCCTTACCAAAAGTTAGCCATCGCTCCTAGCGTGGCGGCCCCAGAGCACATCCGACGAGGAGCTGATCATGATCGTGGTGACCGGAGCTACCGGGAACATCGGCCGGCCGTTGACGCGGACGCTGGCCGCGGCGGGCCGGCAGGTGACGACGGTGTCGCGGCACGCGGCGCAGGTGCCGGACGGGGTCCGCCACGTGGTGGCCGACCTGGCCGATCCGGCCGGCCTCAAGCCCGCGCTGGCCGGGGCGGAGGCGTTGTTCCTGCTGCTGTCCGGCGACCTGCACGCCACCGGGGCCGACCCCGCCGACATCATCGGCGAAGCCGCGGGCCACGGGCTCCGCCGGGTCGTCCTCCTCTCCACGCTGGGCGTGGCGACCAGGCCCTTCGGCCGGACGCGGATCGCGATGCGCGCGCTGGAGGACACACTGCGGGGGTCCGGCCTGGAGTGGACCGTCCTGCGGCCGGGCGGCTTCGCCTCCAACGCCCTGTGGTGGGCCGAGTCCGTCCGCACGCGGCAGGTGGTCGCCGCGCCCTTCGGCGACGTCGGGGTGCCGATCGTCGACCCGGCGGACATCGCCGCGGTCGCGGCGGCCTGCCTGGTGGAGGACCGGCACACCGGCGGCACGTACGAACTGACCGGACCGGAGGTGATCACCCCGCGCGGGCAGGCGGCGGCGATCGCCGCCGTCCTGGGCTCGCCGGTGCGGTTCCACGAACTCACCCGAGAGGAGGCCAAGGCCGGCATGGTCCGGAGCATGCCGGCGGAACTGGCCGACGACACCCTGGACATCCTCGGTTCCCCGAACCCGGCCGAGCTGCGCGTCAGCCCGGACGTCCGGCGGGTCCTGGGCCGCGCCCCGCGGCCCTTCGCCGACTGGGTCGCCCGCAACGCGGACGCGTTCCGCTGACACCGGCCGCCGTCCGGCTGCCGCGCGGCAGCCGGACGGGGGCGCGTGTCCGGCGTGCCGGACCGGACCGGGCCGTGCCGGGCCGCTGGGACAGGACAAGTCTTCAGTTCACGTTCTCGACTCTGCCCTTGCTGCGGCCCCTGCCGCGGCCCACCTGGGTGCGTACGGCGCCCATGCTCGCCGCGATGACCAGCACGATCGCCACCCCTTCGGTGACCGACAGCGTCTGGCTCAGCACGAGGAAGCCGGCGACCGAGGCGACGGCCGGCTCCAGGCTCATCATCACCGCGAAGGTGGAGGAGGGCATGCGGCGCAGGGCGAGGAGTTCCAGCGTGTACGGGAGGACGGAGGAGAGGACCGCCACCGCCGAACCCAGGGCGATCGTGGTCGGGTCCAGCAGCTTGTCGCCGGACTCGACGAGGCCCAGCGGCAGGAACAGCACGGCCGCGACCACCATCGCCAGCGCCAGCCCGTCGGCCTGCGGGAAGCGCCGGCCCGTACGCGCGCTGAAGACGATGTACGCGGCCCACATGGCGCCGGCCGACAGGGCGTAGGCGACGCCGACCGGGTCGAGGCTGCCGAAGCCGTCGCCGCCCAGCAGGAAGACGCCCCCGAGGGCGAGGCCGGCCCAGACGAGGTTGACGGCCCGGCGGGAGGCGAGGACCGAGAGGATCAGGGGGCCGAGTACTTCGAGGGTGACGGCGGGGCCGAGCGGGATGCGGGCGACCGACTGGTAGAAGAGGCCGTTCATCGCGGCCATCGTGGCGCCGAAGACGAGGACCGTGCCCCAGTCGGCGCGGGAGTGTCCGCGCAGTTTCGGGCGGCAGACGACCATCAGCACGAGGGCGGCGACCGCGAGGCGGAGCGTCACCACGCCGAGCGCCCCGGCGCGGGGCATGAGGCTCACGGCGAGGGCGCCGCCGAACTGGACGCTGACGCCTCCGGCGAGGACCAGGCCGACCGGGCCCAGGGCCCGGATGCCCCGGGGGGCCGCGGGGGGCTCCGCCAGGGGGGCCGGGCTCGCTGCGGCGGTCGCGGGGTCGGCGACCGGGAGGGGGATGTCGGCGCGGGGGATGGTCACGGGGCGTCCAGGAAGTTCGGGTGGGTGGGGCATGGGTTCGTACATCTTGATGGACTTGCCGGTCCAGGGTAATGGACTTCGTCAGGGCTGTGAAGCCGGTTTGGAGCTTACCGGGGGCTTTGGGAGTCGGGTGCGGGTGCGGGTGTAGGCGTCGGGTGCGGGTGCGTCGTGGCTGGTCGCACAGTTCCCCGCGCCCCTGAAAGACTGCGCCGTTCCCCGCGCCCCTAAAAGACGAAAAGACTGCGCCGCTTCCCGGGCCCCTGAAGGGCGAAGGCCTGCGTCGTTTCCCTCGCCCCCTCAAAGACGAAAGACCGGGCCGTTCTCCTCGCCCCTACGAGGTCGGTTCGTCGGGTAGGGAAGCTGCCAGGAGTTCTGCCAGGTGGACGGAGTGGGTGCGGGCGGTCTGGTGGAGTTGGGTGCGGCAGGAGTAGCCGTCCGCCAGGACCGCCGCGTCGGGGCTCGCCGCCCGGACCGCCGGGAGCAGTTGGTCCTCCGCGCAGGCCGTGGAGACCTCGTAGTGGCCCTTCTCGAAGCCGAAGTTGCCCGCCAGGCCGCAGCAGCCGCCCGACAGGGAGCCGGTCAGGCCCGCCGCCTCGCGCAGGCGGCGGTCCGGCGCGTCGCCCAGTACGGCGTGCTGGTGGCAGTGGGTCTGGCCCACGACCGGGCGGTCCAGCCGGGGCGGCGTCCAGTGCGGGGCGTGCCGTTCCAGCGCCTCCGCGAACGTCAGCACCGCCGACGCCAGGCGCCCCGCGCGCAGATCGTCGGGCAGCAGTTCCGGCAGGTCCGAGCGGAGTGCGGCCGCGCAGCTCGGTTCGAGGACGACGACCGGCGGGATTCCCTGGCCCCGGGCCGGGTCCAGGAGCGGCTCCAGCAGGTCGAGGGTGCGGCGCAGGGCCGTGCGGGCCCGGTCCAGCTGCCCCGTCGACACGTAGGTCAGGCCGCAGCAGACCCTCCGGCGGGGCCCGCCCGGGGGCGGCGTCACGTTCAGCCCGGCCGCCTCCAGGACCCGTACGGCCGCCTTCCCGACGGACGGGGAGAGGTGTTCCGTGAAGGTGTCCGGCCACAGGAGGACCGTCGTGGGCGGGTCCCCGGCACGGGGTCGCGCGGGCCCGGCAACCGCCCGCGCACCGACGCCGCGGGCCCGCCACCACCGGCTGAACGTCTCCCCCGCCACCCGGGGGATCTCCCGCTGCGGCGCGATCCCGCCCAGCCGTTTGGCGACCGCGGCCCACGGGCGTACGGCGGCGAGGAGGTTGACCAGCCATGCCGTACGGGTGCGGTCCACCAGCCGCAGCCACTCCGGCAGCCGGCCCATCGTGTGATGGGCGGCGGGCCGGCGGCGCCCCTCGTAGTGGTGGTGCAGGAACTCCGCCTTGTACGTGGCCATGTCGACGCCGACCGGGCAGTCCGAGCGGCAGCCCTTGCAGGACAGGCAGAGGTCGAGCGCGTCGCGGACCTCCGTCGAGCGCCAACCGTCCGTGATCACCTCGCCGGCCAGCATCTCGTGCAGCAGGCGGGCGCGCCCGCGTGTGGAGTGCTCCTCCTCGCCGGTGGCCCGGAAGGACGGGCACATCACCGACGGACCGGCCGCCGCGGTGGTGGTGCGGCATTTGGCCACGCCCACGCACCGGCGTACCGCCGCCGCGAAGTCCCCGCCGTCGGCCGGGTAGCCGAACTCGACGTCCACCGGCTCGCGCGGCAGGACGGCGAAGCGCAGGTTCTCGTCCAGCCGGTGCGGCCTGACGAGCATGCCGGGGTTGAGCAGCCCGTCCGGGTCCCAGAGGTCCTTGACCCGTTCGAAGAGGCGGACCGTCCGGGAGCCGTACATCTTCGGGAGCAGTTCCGCCCGCGCCTGTCCGTCGCCGTGCTCCCCCGACAGCGAGCCGCCGTGCGCGACGACGAGGTCCGCCAGTTCGTGGGAGAAGGCCCGGAATCGGCCCACGCCCGCCCCGGTCAACAGGTCGAAGTCGATGCGTACGTGGATGCAGCCGTCCCCGAAGTGCCCGTACGGCGCGCCGCGCAGCCCGTGCGACGCCAGCAGGCTCCTGAAGTCCCGCAGGTAGGCACCGAGGCGGGCCGGTGGCACCGCGCAGTCCTCCCAGCCGGGCCAGGCCTCGGTGCCGTCGGGCATCCGGGTCGCCGTGCCGCTCGCGTCCTCGCGGATGCGCCACAGGGCGCGCCGGCCGGCGGGGTCGGTGACGACCGTCGAGGCCGTCACGTCCGCCGCGCGGACGACCGCCCGCGCCCGCGCGCGTGCCTGCTCCTGCGTGTCACCGCCGGTCTCCACGAACAGCCAGGCGCCGCCGCGCGGCAGCCCCGCGTCCGGGGGTACGAGGTCGGCCGCCATCCCCTCCACCGTGAGCGGGCCGAGCGGCAGCAGGCCCGCGGCCGCCTCCGCCGCCGCGCTCTCGTCGGCGTACGCGAGGACGGCGAGGGCCCGCGCGCGGGGTGCGTCGACGAGCCGTACGACGGCCTCCGTGACGATGCCCAGGGTGCCTTCGGAGCCGCAGAGGAAACGCGCCACGTCCCCGCCGCGCTCGGGCAGCAGCGCGTCGAGCGCGTACCCGGAGATGCGGCGCGGGAGGTCGGGGAAGCCGGTGCGCAGTTGCTCCAACTCGCCGTCCACGAGGGCGCGCAGGCCGTCGGGGGCGCCCGACCAGGCGGGGCCGGGCCCGAGCCGGTCGCCGCGGGCGGTGAGCACGGACAGTCCGCGGACGTTGTCCGCCGTCGTGCCCCAGGCCACCGAGTGCGATCCGCAGGAGTTGTTGCCGATCATGCCGCCGAGTGTGCAGCGGCTGTGGGTGGAGGGGTCGGGGCCGAAGCGCAGGCCGTGCGGGGCGGCCGCCTCCTGGAGGCGGTCCAGGACCAGGCCCGGCTGGACCACGGCCGTACGGGTGCCGGCGTCCAGCGAGACGACGCGGTTCATGTGGCGGGTGAAGTCGAGGACGACTCCGGTGCCGGTGGCCTGGCCGGCGATCGAGGTACCGCCGCCGCGCGCGACGACCGGTACGCCGAGGCCGGCGCACACGGCGAGGACCGCCGCCACGTCGTCGGCGTCCCTGGGGGCGACGACGCCCAGGGGGACGCGGCGGTAGTTGGACGCGTCCATGGTGTGCAGGGCCCGCGCGGTGGCGTCGAACGCGACCTCGCCGCGCACGCCCGCCCCGGCCAGCGCGGCACGCAGTTCCCGCCCCGGCTTCGGCTCCTCGCCAAGATCCGCTTCCGTCATGCGTCAAGGATGCATCTCCGCTCCGCCGCGGACGGGGAGGGCTGCCTCCGGCGGTGGACCGGGGCCCTGGCCTCCGGCCGGTCTTCGACTGCCGGTCTTCGGCTGCCGGTTGGCGGTGGCCGGTCGCACAGTTCCCCGCGCCCCTCGGAGGAGGCGGCCGGCGCCTTGCCCGGTGGGACGAAACCGCCGGCACCCGGACCTCGACCCCCGGCCGGCCGCGACCGGCCACGCGGTTCCCCGCGCCCCGTGGAAGAGGCAGCCGGTGGGCCGTTCCCGGACCGGTCGCCGGAGCCCCGTGGGGCGGGGGAGTCCGGTCGGACTCCCCCGCCCCGCTCACATCATTTCGTGCGCCCCATTACGCGCCGGGGCGCCTACTCCCCGATCTGCGGACGAATTGTGAGAGTGCGCCGGAACATGCGCGTTCCGATCACGAAGTCCCATATAGTGACCGCCAGTTGAGCACCAAGTGTCGCATCCCGCCCAGGACACGACCGAGGACACGATTCATGAACGCGCCCACCCCGCAAGCGCGCCCCACGAAAGATCGGCCGTCCCTCGCACAACTCGGCAGCGCACGCCCCCGCCTGCGCTCCGTGGCGGTCGCTCCGCTCCTCACGGCCGTACCGGCCGCGGTCGCCGTCGGGGCCGCCGTCGGCCTGGCTCCCGACCAGGCGCGCGTGACCCTCGGCTGGAGCCTGGGCGCGGCGGCCCTCCTGCTGTGCGCGGCCGTCGCCGTCGCCGCCCACGCCGTCCAGACCTCCCGATCACTCCTGCACCGCCTCGAAACGGTGTCCCGGGACGCCGGCCGATTACTCCAGGAGAAGGCCGCCCTCGCGGAGGAATCCGTCCGCGAACGCACCCGCCTCACCGACGAGTTCACCCGCGACCGTGCGCGACTCGCCGAGCAGAACGCCCATCAGAAGGTCCGCCTCGCCGCCGAACTCGACCGCGAGCGCATCCGTCTCGGCGCCGAGAACGCGCGCGTGACCGAAGAGCTGCGGCGGGCGAGAACCGACCGCGCCACCGCGATCTCGGCGGCCGCCCACACCGCCGGCCGTCTCCAGGCCCTCTCCACCGGCATGCTGGCCGACCTGCGCGCCATGGAGGAACGGCACGCGGACGAGGACGTGCTCGCCGACCTCCTCCACCTCGACCACCGCACCGCGCAGGCGGGCCGGCTCGCCGACGTCATCGCCGTCCTCACGGGCGCGCGCTCGGGCCGCCGCTGGGCCAGGCCCATCGTCATGGAGTCCGTCCTGCGCGGCGCGATGGGCCGCATCGGCGCCTACCGGCGCGTACGCGTCCACTCGGCGAGCGAGGCGGCGGTCGCCGGGCACGCGGCCGAAGGCGTGATGCACGCGCTCGCCGAACTCCTCGACAACGCCGCGAACTTCTCCCCACCGACCGCCGAGGTCCACGTCTACGTGGAGGAGGTGCCGGCCGGGGTCATCGTCTCCGTGGAGGACAGCGGTCTCGTCATGGGCGAGGCACAGTTGCGGCGCGCCGAACGGGCCGTCTCCGGCACGGAGCCGGAGACGGGCGGCCTCGCCGGCACCCGGCTCGGCCTCACGGTCGTCGGCCGCCTCGCCCGCAAGTACGGCCTGACGGTCTCCTTCCGCCCCTCCGCGCGCGGCGGCACGGGCGCCCTGCTCCTCATCCCGCAGGACATCCTCGCGACCCCGCCGCAGAACGCCATGCAGAACGTCTCGCAGAGCTCCCCGTGGAATGCGGCCCAGAACCCGGCCCAGGACCCGGCCCGGCACACCGAGCGGAACGCTACGCACCACCCGTTCCAGGCAGCATCCCCGACTTCACCGTCCCCCGCCTCACCGCCGCCGGCTCCCGCTGCGCCGCCGCCGGTCCGGGCCCCGGAGCCGGAGCCGGACACCGCCGCGGCCCCCGGGACGGCCCCCGGGATGGCCTCCGACGCGGCCGTACGGGAGGCCGCGTCGCCCTTCCCGGGTCCGCGCCCCGGGCCCTGGTCCGCCTCGCAGGGGTCGTACGCCGCCTCGCACGCCCTGCCCGACCTCGACCCGGAACCGGTGCCGGCCCACGGTTTCCGGCCCCCGCCCCCGCCCCCTCCCCCCTCCGCGACCGGCCACGCCGAGCTGCTCCCCCGACGGCACCGCGGTCGCATGCTCGCCGAGGCGGAAGCGGAGGCCGAGACACTGGCGCAGACACGAGCGCAGGCGCAGGCGAAAGCCGAGACGCGTGGGGAGGCCGCCCGCACCCGGGGGCCGGCGCCCGACGACGTGAGGGGCCACGCCACCCGCTTCAACAGCTTCCGCCAGGCCGTACGCCGCCCCGCGGCGGACGAGCCCGTGCAGGCCCCTCCGAGCCCTGCCACTCCCCACCCGGAAGGCGACCCCACGTCATGACCGTCCACACCGGCACCACCGCCTCGACCGCCGACATCGCCCTGGCCGACGGGGCCGCCCAGGCCACCGGCAGCGCGCCGACCGCCGACGGCAGGCTCGACTGGCTCGTCCAGGGGCTGCTGGCGCGCACCCCGGGTGCCCGGCACGCGCTCGTGCTCTCCCGGGACGGCCTCAAACTGTGCGGTACGCCGGAGCTCTCCGTCGACCAGGCCGACCAGCTGGCCGCCATCGCCGCCGGCATCCAGTCGCTGTCCCACGGGGCCTCCCTCCAGTTCGGGGACGGCACCGGGGGCGTGCGGTCGGCGATGACCGAGTTCCACGGCGGGATCCTGTTCATCGTCGAGGCGGGCGAGGGGGCGCACCTGGCCGTGGTCACGGCCGAGGAGGCGGACACCGGGCTCGTCGGGCACAACATGGGCCGGCTCGTGGAGCAGCTCGGCGAACACCTGAGCGCGCGGCCACGTACGCCATGAGCCGGCCGGGCAGGGACGACACGCCCGACCGGCTCTACACCCTCACCCAGGGGCGTACCCGGTCCGCGCCCGGCACCCCCTTCGACCTGCTGACGCTGGTCGTCGCCGAGTGCGATCCGGTGCCGGGCATGCAGTCGGAGCACGCGACGATCCTGCGCCTCGCCGGGCGGCCCACCGCCGTCGCCGAGCTGGCCGCCGAGCTGGGGCTGCCGCTCACCATCACCAGGATCCTGCTCTGCGACCTGCTCGCCGAGGGCCGCGTCAGCGCCCGTCACCCCCGCAGGGCCGCCCTCGGCGGCCGGCCCGATCCCCACATCCTGGAGCAGGTGCTCGTTGGACTCCGCAACCTCTGACGCGTGTGCCCCGCAGGCGACGCGGCCGGCCCGGACTGCCCGGGCCACCCGGTGAACGACCGCCCCGTGGTGCTCGGCGGGCGCCGGTTCCGGTCCGAGCCGACCGCGCTGTACCGGGAACTGCGGCGCGAGTACGGCGCCGTGGCCCCGGTGCTGCTCGACGCGGACATCCCGGCGTGGCTCGTCCTCGGTTACCGCGAACTGCACCAGGTCACCGGCGATCCAGCGCTGTTCAGCCGGGACTCCGCCCTCTGGAACCAGTGGGACCGCGTCCCCGACGGCTGGCCGATGCTGCCGATGGTGGGCCGCGGGCACGCCTCCGTGCTGCGCTCCTCCGGCGAGGACCACCGTGCGCGGGCGGCGGTGATCGGCGGCGCCCTCGACGCCGTCGACCCCTTCGGGCTGCGCGCCCTGGCCGAGCGGTACGCCGACGAGCTGATCGACGCGGTGTGCGCCGAGGGCACGACGGACCTGGTCACGCGGTACGCGGCCCTGCTGCCCGTACGTGTCCTCGCCGCCCTCTTCGGATTCGCCGACGAGCAGGGGCCGGGCCTCGTCGCCGCCCTGAACGACATGGTCGACGGGCGGGACGACGCCGTCGCCGGGCAGCGGCACGTGGCCGCCTGCATGGCACGGCTGGTGGCGGACCGGACGGCGCGGCCCGCGGACGACGTGGCCGGCCGGATGATCGCCTCGGGGCGTACGGCGCCGGGGCCCGCCCTCACGTACGAGGAGATCACCCAGGATCTGATCGTCATGCTCACGGCGGGCCACCAGCCGACCGCGGGCTGGATCGGCAACTCGCTGCGGCTGATGCTGACGGACGACCGCTTCGCGGCGTCGCTGCTCGGGGGGCGGCGCAGTGTCGCCGAGGCCATGAACGAGGTCCTGTGGGAGGACACGCCCACGCAGAACGTGGCCGGGCGGTGGGCGTCCCGGGACACGTGGCTCGGGGAGCGTGCCGTCCGGGCCGGTGACCTGCTGCTGCTCGGTGTCCAGGCCGCGAACCACGACCCGCAGGTCCGCACCTACGGCACCGCCCTCACCGGTGGCAACAGTGCCCACTTCTCTTTCGGACATGGTGAGCACCGGTGTCCTTTCCCGGCGCAGGAGATCGCGGAGGTCGTGGCCCGTACGGCGCTGGAGGTGGTCCTGGACCGCCTTCCGGACCTGGACCTGGCGGTCCCGGCCGCCACCCTGACCCGCCGCCCGTCCCCCTGGCTGGGCAGCCTGACAAGCCTCCCGGTCCGCTTCACCCCTACGGCGCCACGGGGCTGACGAGGAGGAGGTGCAAGGGCGAAAAAGGGCCGGTTAGCGCCCCCGCGCGTCTCATCCGACGGACGACGTCTCACCCCCGTTTACGGAAACGGCTACGCTCCCGTTGTGGCTGATACCCAGATCCCCGCTGACCTCAAGCCCGCCGACGGCCGTTTCGGCGCGGGCCCCTCCAAGGTGCGTACGGAGTCGCTCACCGCGCTCGCCGAAACGGGCACGTCCCTGATGGGCACGTCCCACCGCCAGGCCCCGGTGAAGAACCTCGTGGGGAAGGTCCGCCAGGGTGTGAGCGACCTCTTCCAGCTCCCCGAGGGCTACGAGGTCGTCCTCGGCAACGGCGGCTCCACCGCGTTCTGGGACGTGGCGACGCACGGTCTGATCGAGAACAGGTCGCAGCACCTCACGTTCGGCGAGTTCTCCTCGAAGTTCGCGAAGGCGGCCAAGCTGGCGCCGTGGCTGGGCGACCCGGACATCATCACCTCCGAGCCGGGCACGCACCCCGAGCCGGTGGCCCAGTCGGGCGTGGACGTCTACGCCCTCACCCACAACGAGACCTCCACCGGTGTGGCCGCCCCGATCAAGCGGGTCGCCAACGCCGACGAGGGCGCCCTCGTCCTGGTGGACGCCACCTCCGGCGCGGGCGGCCTCCCGGTCGACATCGCGGAGACGGACGTCTACTACTTCGCCCCGCAGAAGTCGTTCGCCGCGGACGGCGGCCTGTGGATCGGCATCTTCTCCCCGGCCGCGATCGAGCGCGCCGAGCGTGTCCACGCGAGCGGCCGGCACGTCCCGGAGTTCTTCAGTCTCCCCACGGCGATCGACAACTCCCGCAAGAACCAGACGTACAACACCCCGGCCCTCGCCACCCTGTTCCTCCTGAACGACCAGCTGGAGTGGCTCAACGGCCAGGGCGGCCTGGACTGGGCGGTCCGCCGCACGGCGGCCTCCTCGCGCACGCTCTACGGCTGGGCCGAGGACGTCAAGTACGCGAACCCGTTCGTCACCGACCCGGCCAAGCGGTCCCAGGTCATCGGCACGATCGACTTCACGGACGACGTCGACGCGGCCGCCGTGGCCAAGGTCCTGCGCGCCAACGGCATCGTGGACACCGAGCCCTACCGCAAGCTCGGCCGCAACCAGCTGCGCGTCGCGATGTTCCCGGCGATCGACCCGGCCGACGTCGAGGCCCTCACGAAGTGCATCGACCACGTGATCGAGAAGCTCTGAACTTCACCGCGTACAACTTCTCGTACGACGGCAGGGGCGCCCGGTGTTCTCACCGGGCGCCCCTGTCTCATCCGGACCCTCCTGCACTGTCCGCCGACTTCACGTGGCCGTGCAGCTCACCGCCGGCACACCCCCGCTCCCCGGCGCGCCCCCGAGTCCGAAGGTCGCCGAACCGCCCGTCGTCACATTGCCGTTGTGCGCGGCGTTGGTGGCCGTCACCGTCGCCCCGCTCTGGCTGTACGCCGCGTTCCACATGCTGGTGACCTTCTGGGCGCCCGGCCAGGTCCACGTCGTCCGCCAGGACGTGAGCGCGGTCGTACCGGTGTTGGTCACCTTGATCTCGGCGTTGAAGCCGCCGCCCCAGTCGCTGCTGACGGTGTACGCGGCCGTGCAGGCGGCCGTGCCCCCTCCCGGGTCACCGGGATCGCTTCCCCCGCCGCCCGCCGGGAACCCCGGTGCCTTGACGCTCGCCAGGTACCCGTCCTTCACCGTGTCCACGGTCGTCCAGTCGTCCTTCAGGATCCCGCCGGTGTCACCGGAGTTGGGATTCCACGACCAGAAGGTCCAGGAGATGCTGTCGGCGCCGTACGTGCCCGTGGGACGGAGGTAGTCCACCAGCGCCGCCAGCCACTTCTGGTCGACGGTCGACTGGAGGGTCGTGCCGAACTCGCCGACCCACACCGGCGCGATGTTCTGCTTGAAGATGTAGCCCCAGTACTTGTCCCAGACGCCCGGCATGTTGGCGGGGAAGGACGGATCGCTGAACCAGCTCTGCTGGGCCACGCTGGTGGCGTAGTCGTGCGCCGAGTAGACGACCCGGCCCGGCACGTCCAGCTGCACCGGGTACCGGGCGACGCCCATCAGGTTGCCGCCCCACCAGCCCGACACCCCGTCGACCGTCTGCACGCCCTCCACCATGACCAGCAGCTCGGAGTTGACGGACAGGACCGCGTTCCCGGCGCGCTGGGCGGCCAGCCGCCAGTCCCTCGCCGTGTCGCCGCAGCCCCAGCAGGCCGGGTCGTGCGGCTCGTTGTGCAGATCGATGCCGACCACCGTCGGATCGCCCTTGTACCGGGTCGCCAGGGCCTTGAGGTTGGTGATCCACGTCGTCTCGGGGACCGCGGCGGTGTACCAGAGCGCGGACTGGCCGGTCGCGTCGGGCCGGTGCCGGTCCAGGACGACCTTCAGGCCGTCCTGACCCGCGTACGCCACGATCCTGTCCATGATCTGCAGAGGTGTGCGGCCCTGCAGGTCGGCGTTCTTGCCGCCGGAGAAGTCGATGCTGTTGGCCACGGCACCGCTCTTGAGGATGTCGTCGCTGTACGGCAGCCGGATGGTGTTGTAGCCGAGCGACTTCATCTGGTCGATCATGCTCTTGTAGTCGCGTGCCCAGAGCCCGTGGACGGCGTTGTTGGACGTCTCGAACCCGAACCAGTTGATACCGGCGATCCGTACCGGCTGCCCCGCGGCGTCCAGGATCTGCCGGCCGCTGGTGTGCCAGTACCCGGCTCCGGGCGCGGCCTCGGCGACGACCGCCGTGTCCGCGTACGCGGCCTGGGCACCGGCCTGGACCCCTGCCAGCGGTAACAGGAACGCCGCGGCGGCAACACCCAGCGTTCTTCGCAAGCTGCGGAACATGTCGCTGCTTCCTCTCGACGAGGCGCGGGCCCGGAACGGGTGGGAGCGCTCCCACCGCACCACGCACCCCCATGGAAGACACCGAACGTGAACACGTCAAGAACCCGCGCACCAACCGGGACACTCGGACCGTCCGGAGGTCTCCTAGTCGCTCCGCCGCCGGAACAGCCGCTTCAGCCCGTAGACGACGGCGAAGGCGACGGCCAGCGCGATCGCGCCCGCCTTGAAGTCGCCGCCCGGACCGTCGTCAGCGCTGTCGCCGCCCGCGGAACCGCCCCCGCTCCCGCCGGAGGAGGACCCGCCCGCGCCCGGAACGCTCCCCGCCTCGACGGAACTCCCGGCCCTCTCGCTCCCGTACAGCAGCTTGGAGCCGTCGGGGGTGTACGTCATCGACTCGCCCTGCCGCTGGAGCGGCACGTTCAACTGCCCCTGCCGCTTGGGCTTCCCGTTGTTCCAGGCGTACGCGATACCGCCGAAGTAGCCGCGTACGGCAAGCTGCTTGCCGTCGGGCGAGAAGGCGCCGTCGGTGACCCACAGGCCGATGTCACCGACCCTCTCGAAGGTGTTGGTGCCCGCGGACGAGAGCTTGGCGGGCCCTTCGTACAGGGCGCCGCCCTCCTCGTTCTTCGAGACGATGTAGACCCGGCCGGTCTTCGGGTGCACCATCAGCGCCTCGGCGTCCCGGGCCCCGTCCGCGTACTTCACGTCGTACTGCGTGGCGCGGACGGTCTGGTCCTTGAGCTCCTTCGGCTCGGGCAGTTCGTAGATCCACACGTGGTCCCACGTACCGCCGAGGTTGTCGCCGATGTCACCGACGTAGAGGTGGCCGTCGGGCCCGACGGAGACGGCCTCCACGTCCCGGGGGCGCCCCACGCCCGTCATGGTGACCGTGGCGACCGTCTTCCCGCTCTTCCCGTCGACGGCGTAGAGGAAGGCGCCGTCGTCGTCTGTCGTTGTGGGTCCAGTAGATGCCGGGGTGGGCCCGGGAGGCGGCCAGTCCGCTGGACTCGGTGATCCGGGGGTCCTGGAGCGTGAACCCGCCGGAACCGTCGTCATCGGCAGCGGCGGCGGGCACGGCGAGCGCACCGGCGGTGAGCAGGGCCCCGGCAAGGAGAACGAACGAGCGACGCATGCCCACAGCCTGCCACCCCTGCGCGGGATCGGCGGGCGTGTCCAGCTTCACATCCTGTCCCGCCCCGCCCCCACCGGTGATCGACCATCATGAGCGGATGCTCAGGTTCATGCCAGTCGGTGACTCCATGACGATCGGAAGCGCCAGCGAACACACGTGGCGCCACCGCCTCTGGCAGCACCTGCGCGCGACGTACGGGGCGCCGTTCCAGCTGGTCGGCCCGCGGGAGACGCTCTACGACCAGGCCACGGGCGCCGCCGACTCGTACGAGTACGCCGACCCCGATCCTGCCTTCCCGCGCGCCCACCTCGCGGGCTGGGGCGAGGGCTGGCACCACCTGAGCCCGCTGATCGCCGACGCGGTCCGCACGTCCCGCGCCGACGTGCTCCTCGTCTCCCTCGGCCTGATAGACCTCGGCTTCTACACGAACGCGTCCCAGACGGCGCGGAACGTCCGCGCCTTCATCGCGCAGGCCCGCACCGCGAACCCCCGCGTGTCGATGGTCCTCCTCCCGGTGATCCCGAACATCCGGGCCGAGACGGACGCGCCCTTCGCCCGCGAGGTGGCCCTCTTCAACGAACTCCTCGCGAAGACGGTGGCGGACCTGGCCGAACCGGCTTCCCCGCTCCTCCTGGCCTCCGTCCCGCCCACGTACGACATCCACTGCGACACGTACGACGGCACCCACCCCAACGCCTCCGGCGAACACAAGCTGGCAGCGGCGTTCGCGGGGGCGATGCACGAGGGGTGGGGCGTGGGGGGCCGCTACGCGGGCGACCGCCGGGCGGACGACCGGCGCATGACCGAGAGCGTCTGACCGAAAGCGCCTGACCGAATCCGCCGGTGTCCTGGTCACCGTGCGTATCGTTGTACGGCGCGGCTGTACTCGTGCGAGGGGCAGCCGGGGAGGAGCGCCACGATGACCGTCCTTGAAGACAGGATCGAGATGGCCGACGAGAGCAAGGGCCTCACGCTCGACGTGCTGTTCGAGCAGCTGGAGCGGATGCCCGTCCCCGAGGGATACAAGGTCGAGATCGTCGAGGGGGCCATCTTCATGTCGCCGCAGCGGGACACTCACTGGGAGATCATCCTGGACATCGTCGAGCAACTACGGACCAAGTACCCCCGGAAGCGCGTGAAGTCGGACGTCCGTGTCGACTACCCGGGCCACCTCAACGGCTTCGCGAGTGACGTGACAGTGATGGCCGAGGACGCCTCCAAGGCCGACAACGGATACTGGCGCTGCCAGGACGTCCAGTTCGTCGCCGAGGTGATCTCCCGGGGTACCGCCCCCAACGACTACGGCCCGAAGAAGGCCGCGTACGCCCTCGCCGAGGTTCCCGTCTACCTCATCGCGGACCCGTACCAGGGCAAGTGCCATCTCTACACGCAGCCCAAGGACGGGGAGTACATCAGCGAACTCTCGGTCGCCTTCGGCGCGAACGTCGACATGACGAACACCCCCCTCGGCCTGACCCTCAAGACGGACGAGTTCCCCCGGGACTGACGCACCGACGAGTCTGAGCTCCGCCAGGGCTTCAGCCTGCTCTTAACCTGCTGCGTCCTGTGTGGCCAGGATGTCAGTGGCTGGTGATACCCGTAGGGCGTGGATGATGCGATTTCCGGTGCGACAGCCCTTCTGCGTCAAGTCTTTCCGGCGGAGGTCCGTCACCGTCCTTCGGGCTGGGAGGCGCTCCGGGCATGGGAGCGCAGGCACGGCGTGGTGTTGCCTGAGCCGTATCGCACCTTCGTTGCCGAGGTCGCGAACGGTACCGCCGACGGCCCGCCCGAGGAGGGTGGTCTGCTGCCCGTGGGAGAGAAGCCGGACAGCTGGGCCGTCTGGGAAGCGGACTGCTGGATGAGCCCGGAGCCGTTCGACGGCACCACCGCACGCGTGCCCGGCCAGCTCTTCCCGCTCGAGGAGGAATGGCAGTGGGAGTACGACTACTACGATCACGCCCTCCACTCGTCCCTGTTGCACCGGACCTACCAGCACGGCTCGGTGTTGCTGGGCAGCGACAGACCCGGTGAGTTCTGGACGCTGGTGGTGACCGGGCCGCAACGCGGCCGGGTGTGGTGGCTCCGAGACGGCTGCGCCGCGCCCTATGCCGACTCCCCCTCCGATCAGCCTGAGGGCGACTTCCTGCGCTGGGTGAGGGACTGGCATACCGGGCAGGGCTGGTGGCGAGCCGGATAGCACCGCCCCGCCTCGGATCAGCAGGCGTCTGCCCGGCCCGGCTGACGTCAGCGCCAGCGCCAGCGCCAGCGCCAGTCATGGCGACCCGAAGGCACCAAGAGTGGTCAGGACGACCAATGTCCAGCGAGCTCCATGCCCCACCGCAGACCTCCGAGCCGAAGGTGTTCCGCGCCTTCGCGTGACTCGCATCAAAAGGCCCGATTCCTGGGCACGTCCCTTGAGTCCGAAGCACGAAGAAGGCGCGGAAGCCACGTCCAAGTGCTTCCGCACTCAGAAGCCGTCACACCAGAGTCCGCCCCACCATCAGCACTTTGATCGCCACTCGGGCACCGTCGATCTCGTACGTGACTCGGTACGCGTCCACCCGCAACCGCCGCAGATCGGTTCCGCCCAACTTGCTGCTCTCGGGCGGCTCGGATTGGCGGGCGAGGGCGTTGATCGCCTGGACCAAAGGCTTGACGGCGTCCCCGTCACAAGACTTGAGCCGTCGAAGGCCGGCAGCCGCCGCCGGTCGCCTTGGCCCGCAGTGCGGTCACGAGGTCGGCGAAGTCGATGGCGAGGGCCTTGGCATCCGCGTCGGCAGCGGTGTCTGCCAGGGCCTGCGTCCACCAGTGGTCGAGGAACGCCTCGAAGGAGGACCCTTCGGAAAGGGTCGCCAGTTCGGCGTCGAGGTCCGGCAGCCGGTCGGCGCGGAGCGCGGCGCGGATCCCCTCAAGGTTGCGCGGCACCACCTGTCCGGTGAATCCCAGGGCCTCGCGTGCCTCCTGAAGAATCGCGCTCCATTCCGCCATTTCCCTGCTCCTCTCCCAGGCCGGGGCCGTCTTCCCGGCCGCGGCAGCAGCGTATGACGCGCTACGCACCGGCGGCGCACTCCTGGACGCGGGTCCGCCACGACACCGACAGCGGCTGGAACGTCGCCTCGAACGCGGCGGTCGTACGGCAGCGGAGGCAGTGGGTCTCGTCGTTGCGCGGACGGAAGACGTGCTCGGCCCCGGGCCCCGGGCAGGTCACCAGGGGCCGCCGGGCCGGGACCGCGACCCACTCCGTCGACGACAGTGCTGGTGACGGTCCCAGTGCCGCTGCCGGAGGAGCACCCTGACCCCTCTCCGCCGGGAGCTTCTGCACCAGGCGGTGGCGCAGGAACCCGGCCGCCGAGCGGATGCCGTCCGGTGGCAGGCCGGTCGTCAGGGCGCGCCGGAGGTCGGCCGCCGAGACGCCCCTGCGCAGCCACTCCGCTGCCGCGTCGGCCAGCAGCCGGGCCTCGCGCACACCCAGGAGCAGCTCCCGGTTCACGTGCCGGAGCGACAGCAACACGCCTTCCGCCTGGACCAGTTCCGGCTCGGCGGCAGCGGTTTCGTCGGTGTCCGGGGCCTGGTCTTCGGGTGGGGGGTGGGGAAGGTTC
The DNA here is from genome assembly GCF_030817535.1 of Streptomyces sp. V3I8. Taxonomy (NCBI): domain Bacteria; kingdom Bacillati; phylum Actinomycetota; class Actinomycetes; order Kitasatosporales; family Streptomycetaceae; genus Streptomyces; species Streptomyces sp. V3I8. The sequence continues at coordinate 3,916,766 of NZ_JAUSZL010000002.1, forward strand.
TTCTCTCCTACTTCTTCCAGTTCTTCTCTTGGGGGTGAGTCACCGACCGACCGCTCCCCCGGCCCACCGACCGTCGGAGAACGCTCACCCGGCGGGCACACGATCGGTGCGGCGACGGCGACGGCGACAGTGACGGCACCCGCCACGCCCTCCCTGGCCCGGCCCGCCTCTTCACGCGTGAGGGTGACGTTGGCGAGGAGCTGTTCCGTGATCCACCGGCCCCGCGCGCCCTGCTCACGCCATTCGTGGAAGTAACCGCAGTCGACGAGGAGTTGCTTGGCCTTCTGGTAGGCCCGGGGCTTCATCCCCAGCTTGGCCGCGTGTTCGCCGAGCGGCTTGGGAGCGGCGGCCTCCGGCAGTCCCTGCACGTACAGCAACAGGACCTTCGCGTCGCTGTTGAGCCGCGAATGCCGTACGACGTCGTGCGAGGCTTTCGTGTAACGCCGGACCGGCGCGATAGCATGCCGAAGCATTTCTGGTGGAGTTCCCGTCCACTGGTGGTGAAGGTCCTCGGACGGTGTTGGTAGCACCTCCGGGGACCGCTCCGTATGCGAACGCGCACGGAGTGTGATGTCGCGGTCACCGTACAGCACCGATCAGGCGGCTCACCACTTCATGCAGCAACCCCGCCTCCACGAACGGCACTTCGGCGGTCGGCACCGACCGCCACTCCAACGGCCAGGTCGGCCCGTCCAGCGCGGGCACCCCCACGTACGCCCATCCCCGCGAGTCCCGGCCCAGCGCCCGCACCCCGGCGGGCCAGCGGAAGCCCGCGGCGCTTTGCGGGGGCAACAGGAAGTACAGGTACCGGCAGCCGGTCGACTCCCGCACGATCGGGCCCGCTTCGAAGTCCGTGAACTGCATCAGCTCGTACGCGACCTGCTCCGCGAGTACACCCGCGACCCGTACGGCGTCGAAGTGGATGCCGGCATGACGGAGGCCGTGACCGGAGGCGGGAATCCAGGCATGCACCCTGACCGGTGCGGTTTCCGAGTTCATGCGGCACATGCTTACGGTCGCTCACATACTGTGACCAGGGTTACGCAAGGTCCGTGCACCTCTGTGCACTCGGGGAGGTCGCTGTGCACTCCGGTGAACAAAGCTCAAGCAATCTGGAGATGTTCGGCTCGTTGCTGCGGTTCTTTCGCGAACGGGCCGGGATGACACAGGAAGGGCTGGGCGGGTGCGCCGGGTACTCCAAGTCGCAGGTCGCCATGGTGGAACGGGGCGAGCGCCCGCCGAAGGGGAAGCTCGTCGAGATCGCGGACGAGGCGCTGGGTGCACAGGGTGCACTTCTCGCGGCGGGACGGAAGCTGCGGACCAGCCCGCTCCCGGCTTGGACCGCGACTTACGCGGACATCGAAGCCGAGGCCACAGCCCTGCACACGTACGCGAATCACGTGGTACCCGGCCTGCTGCAAACCGAGGCCTACGCCCGGGTGGCGATCGGCTGCAACTACCCGCCCTTGGAGGATGAGGAGATCGAGGAGCAGGTTGCCGCACGACTGGCGCGCCAACGACTCTTCCAGCGCAGACCCACTCCCGCACTCAGCTTCGTTCTGGAGCAGATCGCGTTCACGCGCCCGATCGGGGGCCGCCGCATCCTGGCGGAACAACTCCGCCACGTTCTTGAGGTCGGGCGCAGACGTAACGTCGAGATCCAGGTCATGCCATCGGATCGCGAGACGCACTCCGGGCTGAACGGACCGATGATCCTGGTGGAGACCGAGAACCGGCGGCAACTTGCCTATGTCGAGGGTCAGGACGGCGGCTACTTTGTCAGCGAACAACCGTCTCTGGGGGACTTGTTCGGCCGGTATGGCATTCTGCGAGCTCAGGCCCTCAGCCCCGAGGAGTCCGCCAAGCTGATCGAACAGGTGGCACAAGAGCTATGAGCACCGACCTGCACTGGTTCAAGAGCAGCTACAGCGGCAACCAGGGCGAATGCCTGGAGATAGCGCTCACCCCCTCCACCATCCACATCCGCGACTCCAAAACCCCCGCCGCCCCCACCCTGGCGGTCACCCCGAAAACCTGGTCCGTCTTCCTTCCGCACATCAGCGCGTACAAAGCTGTTGTACGTTGACCGTATGGCCGCGAGACGCAGCATGATCACCTTTGCCACCGACCCGGATACCAAGGAACGCATCCGCTCCTACGCGGAGGCGGCGGGGGTCGACATCAGTACGTACGTCATGGCCGCGGTGGGCGCCGCGATGGCGCACGACGATCAGGTCGCCCGGACCTTCGCCCCGCTCGACGACCTGATCGCCGAGGCGGAGGCAGAGAACGCCACGGCCGCGCCGCCGGAGGAGCACGGGCAGCACCCGGGACCGGACGTCGAGCGCGAGGAGATCTCCTCCGCTCTGGACTCGTTCTTCGGTTCGGGCATCCGACGCAGGGGCGTGGCATGACAGCGGTGGTCTACGACGCCGGGATGCTGATCCACCTGGAACAGGGCAGGAAGAAGGCCGTGCACCTGCATCGGGAAATTCTCGGACGCGGAGGGCACCGGCCCATCGTCCCGTTGCCCGTGCTGGGGCAGGTCTGGCGGCCGGGGGCCGGGCACTACACCTGCCTCAAGCCGGTACTGGCGGCCTGCACGGTCTACGCCGCCCGAGACTCACGAACCCCGCTGTTCACCGCCAAACGGTGGGACGATCCGCTCCATACCTGCCGGCCTTGCGCAGCGGGACACACGGAGGCCGACGGCAAACGCGTGGGCGCGCTCGGCGCCCGGGCCAAGCTTCCTGCGAAGAAGAGCTTCGACGTCGTGGACGCGTTGGTGCTCGTCATCGCCGCTCATCACGGCAGAGCTCTGGTCGTCACCAGCGACCTCGACGACCTGCTCGCCTACAGGGAAGCACTCGGCGAACACCGGATCGGCATCTGCCATCCGGACGCCCCCCAACGGATCATCTGACCGTCACGAGACCAGGAACGTCGCCGAGGTCGGCAGCGACGGCGTGGATGCCGTGGTGACCGCGGAAACCGTGAAACCCCTTCAAACGGCTGCCTGCCCCGCCCTGGAAGTCCTGACCATCGGCATGTGTGGAGAGGAACTTCGGCGGCGTGGTCACCTCCCGCTCAGCGCGTCCGACATCACGGCGGGTGGCAGGGACGGGTTGGCCGCTGCCGCTTCCACCACCTGCGGGTCCGGGTCGGCGAGCAGTTCCACGACGACCCGTGGCGGGAGGGCCGGGTGACCGGCGGCCACGGGTCTCACCCCGTCGTCCGCCCGGCTGTCCGTCAGGCAGGCGAGCAGCGCCGCGGCCGGTGCCGCATGGTGCCGGGCGACCTCACGGAACGCCTTGTGCACCGGCGGTTCGTGCCGGACCAGGTCCACCAGCAGCGCCGGGGTCGCGTCCGGATTGGTCGCCACCTTGGCCAGGACACGAACACCGTGCCGGTCGAGCATCACGCGCAACTGCGCCTCGCTGAGACCCGGGTGCGGGGCGAGGGCCTTGACCACCTTCGCGTCGGGGTCGTCGGCCAGCCGGTCGCGTGTCCCGGCCGGCAGGTCGCGTCGGTGGGCCACGAGCATGCGGGCAGCCGGGTCCGGTGACACGGCGAGCTCCTCGACCTCGGCGGAGGAGCAGGCCGCGACGCGGGGCAGCAGGGTGACTCCGAGCTTCGTGGTGCGGGCCAGGCGGATGAGCACGTCGAGCGGCACGCGGGGATGGTGGGCGAGCCCGCGGCGCACGGCGGGGTCGTGGTCGTCGGCCATCGCCCGGATCAGGGCCTCGTCGATCCCGGGATTCCCGGCGACATCCGCGCGGACACCGGGTGTCGGGTCCGAAGCGAGCCGTGCGTACGCCCACCCGGGCAGGTCCTGGCGAGTGGCGAGTGCCCAGCGCACCAGTGCCGCCGGGTGGTCCACGAAGCCGGCGACGGCCTCGACGGGCGTGGCGGGGTTGCGGAGCGCCGCCTCCCGCACGTCGCGGACGGCGGACTCGTGCGAGCCGTCGCAGGAGGCGCCCGGCAACAGATCGCAGTCGGGCTCGGGGCACTCGGGCCCGTGGACGAAGGGCGGTTCCTTCCGGTCGCAGACCAGGCAGTGCCGCGCGGCGGGCAGCCCCGCTCCGGTCACCAGCGCGGCCAGTACGGCCGGGGGCGTCGCCTCGTTGCACGCCGCCGCCCGGCGGACCGCGACGTGCGGATGTGCCGCGAGCCGTGCGGCCAGGTCCGGAGTGGCCCACAACGCCAGTTCGGCGACGACACGTACGTCCGTGTCCGTCGCAAGTGTCTCCACCACGTCGGGCCGCAGACCGGGGCAGGCCGCCAGCTTCTCCCGGCGCTCACGGACCGGATCCGCCGCGAGGAGACGCGCCCACTCCGGGCGGCCTGCACCTGCGTCGAGCAGGGCGAGCGCGGCATCCGGCCGGATGCGGGGGTCGACGTCGGCCGCGCTCAGCCGGCCCTCGTACGCGAGCAGCACCGCGCTGTCCTCCACGCGCTCGGCCAGCGCGACCGCCTGTGCGCGGCCGAGGTCCGGGCGGTAGGCGAGGTGCAGGGCGATGTCGTCGTCCGCGACGGATATCAGCCGGTCGACCAGCTCGGGCGGCAGCGCTGGATTGGCGGCGAGTCCGCACAGGAGGTGATGCACACAGGGCATCCTGTCGGAAACATGAGCAACGGGTTCAGGATTTGTGCGGGGCCGCCGAAACCGGTGTCCCCGCGTCGTCCGGGCCGGCCGGCGCACGCGGCGGCCCCGGCGCCCGCAGCCCCCGCACCTGAGGCGACAGCAGCGCCAACGCCGTGGCCGTCACCACCAGCGTCGCGCAGCCCGCCAGTGTCCGGCCCGTGCCCGCCGTCGAGGCGAGCGGGCCCGCGGCCAGCAGGCCCAGGGGGGCGAAGGCCAGGGAGCCGAACCACTCGTACGAGCTGACGCGGGAGATGACCTCCTCGGGGATCTCCCGGTGCAGGGTCGTGGTCCACAGGACGGCGAAGACGTCCGAGGAGACGCCCGCGCAGAACATCGCCGCGGCCACGGACCAGACGGGCGCGCGCAAGGCCAGCAGTGCGATCGGCGCCGCCGCCGGGAACGTCGCCAGGACCGCCACGAGCACCGGCCGGGACACCCGGACGCGTGCCGCCAGGCCCGCCCCCGCGATCGTGCCCAGCGCCTGCGCGGCCACGATCAGGGACCAGGCGCGCGCCCCGCCGAGGTGTTCCTCGGCCACGAGGGGGCCGAGCACCCCGACGTTGGCGTTGAGGGCCGCCACGACGAACGCGTACTGGACGACCACGACCCACAGCCACTGCCGCGACGCGAACTCCCGCCACCCGTCCCGCAGATCGGCCCAGCCGGAGGACGCCTTCCGTGGCGGTGCCGTCACCCGCAGGCCCTTGATGAAGAGGGCGCTCGCGGCGAACGACGCCGCGTTCAGGGCCAGCGCCCAGCCCGCGCCGACGAACGCCACGGTGACACCCGCCAGCGCGAGCCCCAGCAGCATCGAGGTGTTGGTCGCCATCTGCAGCAGCCCGTTGGCGCGCTGGAGGCGGGCGGCCGGCACGATCGACGGCACCACCCCCGTCATCGCCGGCGCGAACAGCGCCGTCGCCGTCCCCGCCAGGACCGCCAGCAGACACATCGCCGGCAGGGGCGCGTGTCCGCTCAGCACCATGACGGCCAGGCCCGCGTAGGCCGCCGCGCCCAGGAGGTCGGACAGGGCCATCAGGCGCGAGCGCGACATCCGGTCCGCGACCACGCCGCCCACCAGGATGAACAGCAGCTGCGGCAGCGCCTGGCAGGCCAGCACCAGCGACAGTCGCCCCGGGCTCGCCCCCGGCAGTTCCAGCACCGCGAACGCCAGCGCCACCCGCGCGAAGGCGTTGCCCAGCACGGAGACCGTACGGGCCGAAACGAGCAGCACGAAGCGCCGGTCACGCCGCGGTGGCGCACCCGCCGAGGGGGTCGTCATGGGCGATCACCCTAGTGGCGGGCAGCGGGAGGTGTTGCTTAGAGCGCACTCCACACCGTTGGCTGTGAGCCATGAAGTACACGCAGCTGGGACGCACAGGACTCAAGGTCAGCCGGCTCGTCCTCGGGACCATGAACTTCGGTCCGCAGACGGACGAGGCCGACAGCCACGCGATCATGGACGCGGCGCTGGGCGCGGGCATCAACTACTTCGACACCGCCAACGTGTACGGCTGGGGCGAGAACAAGGGCCGTACCGAGGAGATCGTCGGGAGCTGGTTCGCCAAGGGCGGTGAGCGGCGCGACAAGGTCGTCCTCGCCACCAAGGTGTACGGGAACATGGCCGCCGAGGGCGACGCCTGGCCCAACCACGACAAGCTCTCCGCGCTCAACATCCGGCGCGCGGTCGAGGCCAGCCTGAAACGGCTGGGAACCGACTACATCGACATCTACCAGTTCCACCACGTCGACCGCAGCACTCCTTTCGAGGAGATCTGGCAGGCCGTCGACGTCCTGGTGCAGCAGGGCAAGATCCTCTACGCCGGCTCCTCCAACTTCCCCGGCTACAAGATCGCCCAGGCCAACGAGATCGCCGCCCGCCGCGGCGGCACCATCGGCCTCGTCAGCGAGCAGTGCCTCTACAACCTCGCCGAACGCCGCGCCGAGATGGAGGTCGTCCCGGCCGCGCGGGAGTACGGGCTCGGCGTCATCCCCTGGTCGCCGCTGCACGGCGGTCTGCTGGGCGGCGTCATCAGGAAGCAGGCCCAGGGCGGGCGCCGGGCGGGCGGCCGGGCCGCCGACGCCCTCGCCGACACCGGCATCCGGACTCAGATCCAGTCGTACGAGGACCTGCTCGACAAGCACGGGATCGAGCCCGGTGAGGCCGCCCTGGCCTGGCTCCTCACCCGCCCCGGCGTCACCGGCCCGATCGTCGGCCCGCGCACCGCGGAGCAGCTGGACTCGGCGCTGCGGGCCGTGGAGCTGGAGCTGAGCGAAGAGGTCCTGACCGGCCTGGACGAGATCTTCCCGGGCCCGGGCCCGTCCCCGGAGGCCTTCGCCTGGTAGTCCCGTGAGGGGCATCAGGGGCGCGGGGAACCGCGCTACCGGCCACGGCGCACCCGTCGACGCCCGCCCACGGGGCGCACGACGGCGGGGCGGCGGCCGTCACCTGCCGACGACCGCCGCCACCGCCACCACGACGAACATCAGCACCAGCACACCGGCCATGATCCGGTTCCGCGTCTTCGGGTCCACGCACCGAGCGTAACCGCCCTCCTCAGACGCCTTCGCCCAGGGGCCACCGCTCGACCACCTCGTACCGGGTCCGCTCCCCCGGCACCCCCGAGACGGGCAGCCGGCTCCGTACCAGGCACAGGTCGGCGACCGTCCAGCCGCGCCCCGCGAACCCGTCCAGCGAGGCCACGTACGGGGCGAGGTCCGTGTCGCCCGAGGCGCGCGCCAGGGTGAGGTGCGGCCGGTAACCGCGGTGCTCCTCCCGCGCGACGCCCGCCTTGCGCCCCGCGGCCAGCGCCTGCTCGGCGAGCAGCCGCAGTGTCCGTACGTCCCCGGCGGCGCCCACCCACAGCGCCCGGTCCCCGAACCGTCCCCCGCCGCGCAGCGAGAGCGGGAAGGGGTCGGTCCGCCGTGCCGAGCGCTCCAGGCGGGCGGACAGATCCGGTACGACGTCCTCGGCGACCTCTCCGTAGAACGCGAGCGTGAAGTGCCGGCCGGAGGGGTCCGTCCAGCGCAGCCCGGACTCCGCGCCCGGCAGTCTCCGCAGCTCACGGACGACCGGGCCGAGCTCGGCGGCGGCGTCCGGCGGAGGCAGCACGGCGGCGAAGAGTCTCATACGGTCACTCTTCCAGCCGCCCCGCCGGCCTCACCAGCTCTGCCGGACCCCGCCGGGACGGCCTACGCGGCCGTCGCCAGCTCCCGCCTGCGCGGGACGAACCGCACGTGCGGGTGCCCGTGGTTCCAGCCCACCGACAGGCGCAGTCCGCCGACGCGGGCCAGCGCGAAGCCGACCGTGGCCGCCGCCAGGGCCGAGACGACACCGCCCATGGCGAAGCCCACCCGGGGCCCGTACGCGTCGGTGATCCAGCCGACCACGGGCGCCCCCAGCGGCGTACCGCCCATGAAGACCATCATGAACAGCGCCATGACCCGGCCGCGCATGGCGGGGTCGGTGCCCATCTGGACCGCGGTGTTGGCGGTCACGTTGACGGTCAGGCCCGCCATGCCGATGGGGACCATGAGGAGCGCGAAGAGCCAGTAGGACGGGGCCAGCGAGGCCACGATCTCCAGGACGCCGAAGGCGACCGCGGCGGCGATCAGCACGCGCAGCCGGGCCGTACCGCGCCGGGCGGCGAGCAGCGCGCCCGCGACCGAGCCCACCGCCATCAGCGTGTTGAACAGGCTGTACGCGCCCGCGCCGGCGTGGAAGACGTCGTCCGCGTACGCCGAGAGCCAGACGGGGAAATTGAAACCGAAGGTGCCGATGAAGCCGACCAGGACGATCGGCCAGATCAGTTCGGGGCGGCCGGCGACATAGCGCAGGCCCTCACGGAGCTGTCCCTTGCCGCGCGGGGTCCGCTCGACCTGGTTGATCTCGCCGGAGCGCATCAGGAGCAGGCCCACGATGGGCGCGACGAACGACAGCCCGTTGAGCAGGAAGGCCCAGCCCGTGCCCACACCGGTGATGAGCACGCCGGCGACGGCGGGTCCCACCAGGCGGGCGGACTGGAAGTTGGCGGAGTTGAGGCTGACCGCGTTCTGCAGCTGGCCGGGGCCGACCATCTCGGCGACGAACGACTGCCGCGCCGGGTTGTCGACGACCGTGGCGAGGCCGACGGCGAAGGCGGCGACGTAGACGTGCCAGACCTGGACGTGGCCGCTGAGGGTCAGGAAGGCGAGCGCGAGGCCGGTGAGGCCCATTGCGGTCTGGGTGGCGAGCAGCGTCGGGCGCTTCGGCAGGCGGTCGACGAGGACGCCGCCGTAGAGGCCGAAGAGCAGCATCGGCAGGAACTGCAGGGCCGTGGTGAAACCGACGGCGGCCGAGGAGCCGGTGAGGCTCAGCACCAGCCAGTCCTGGGCGATCCGCTGCATCCAGGTGCCGGTGTTCGAGACGACCTGGCCCATGAAGAAGAGGCGGTAGTTCCTGATCCTCAGCGAGCTGAACATCGAGGATCGTGTCTTGGGGTCGGACGGGGAGTTGTGGGCGGCAGGTGCGGGGGCGGAGTCTGCTCCGGATCCCGTACTCAACGGCGTTCGCCTCCTTGCGTGGTGCGGTGGTAGCGTGCCGAGCGGTGGTGCGTGCGGTACGTGTGGGGTTGGCGTGTGTCTGTTACAAGTACCCCGATCGCGCGGGGACCTACAGGTGCCTACAGGTGCGCGAGCTTCTCCAGGACGGGGGCGGCTTCGCGCAGCTTCGCCCACTCGTCCTCGTCGAGGCCGTCCACGAGGGAGGCCAGCCAGGCATTCCGCTTCGTGCGGCTCTCGGCGAGCATGGCTTCGGCGCGCTCGGTCTGCGTGACGACCTTCTGGCGGCGGTCGTCGGGGTGCGCTTCCAGCCGGACCAGGCCCTTGGCCTCCAGCAGCGCCACGATGCGGGTCATCGAGGGCGGCTGTACGTGCTCCTTGCGGGCGAGCTCGCCCGGCGTGGCCGTACCGCAGCGGGCGAGGGTGCCCAGGACCGACATCTCGGTCGGGCTCAGCGACTCGTCGACCCGCTGGTGCTTGAGTCGGCGCGACAGACGCATCACGGCGGAACGCAGGGAGTTCACGGCGGCTACGTCGTCGCCATGGGTGAGGTCAGGCATGTTCTTTAGAATAACTCATTACTCTAGCTAAAGAACACCGCGACGCCGCACGAACAGCCGTGACTCCGGCCACTTGGGGCACACCGCGGTTCGCGTCAACCCCGGCGTCACCCGTACGAGTGAGACAAATGCGGAAAGTGACACAGGACACTCCTGGGCCGCGACCCTCGTACCCATGGGGACCAGTGTGCTCAGCCTGCGCATAGACGGGGAGCTGCTAGACCGGCTCCGGCACCACGCGGCGAAAAGGGGAATGAGCGTCCAGGACTACGTCGTCCGGACGCTCATGCGCGATGACTTCGACGAACGCTTCCGGTCCGCGGTGGAGGAGACGGAAAGGTTCTACGGGGTCTGACCCGCCGGGACGGTCAGGTCGGCCCCAGCGCCGGCATCAGGTCAGACCCAGAGCCGACATCAGGTCAGACCCAGCGCCGGCATCAGGTAGTAGAAGGCGAAGACCGCCGAGACCACGTACATCGCGACCGGTACGTCCCGGCCGCGCCCGGCCGCCAGCCGCAGCACGACGAACGTGATGAAGCCCATGCCGATGCCGTTCGTGATCGAGTACGTGAACGGCATCATCATCATCGTCACGAACGCGGGGATCGCGATGGTGTGGTCGGCCCAGTCGATCTGCCGGATCGAGCCGGACAGGATCAGGAAGCCGACCGCGAGCAGCGCCGGGGTGGCGGCCTGCGACGGGACCATCGTGGCGACCGGGGTCAGGAAGAGCGCGACGGCGAAGAGCGCTCCGGTGACCACGTTCGCGAAGCCGGTGCGCGCGCCCTCGCCGACGCCCGCCGTGGACTCCACGAAACAGGTGGTCGCGGACGAGGAGGTCGCGCCGCCCGCGGCGACCGCGATGCCGTCGACGAAGAGCACCTTGCTGATGCCCGGCATGTTGCCGTCCTTGTCGGTCAGCTTCGCCTCGTCGCCGATGCCCATGATCGTGCCCATCGCGTCGAAGAAGCACGACAGCAGGACCGTGAAGACGAACAGCACGCCGGTCAGTACACCGACCTTGCCGAAACCGCCGAACAGGCTGACCTCGCCGACGAGCCCGAAGTCGGGGTTCGCGACCGGATTGCCGGGCCACTTCGGGGTGGTCAGGCCCCAGGAGGGCACCTTCGCGACCGCGTTGATCACCACGGCGACGACCGTCATCACGACGATCGAGATGAGGATGGCGCCCGGCACCTTGCGCACGATGAGCGCGAGCGTGAGGAGCGTGCCGAGGACGAAGACGAGGACGGGCCAGCCGTTCAGGTGCCCGGTGCCGCCGAGCTGCAGCGGCACGGTCGTCCGGGCGACGTCCGGGATGCGCGAGACGAAGCCCGCGTCGACCAGGCCGATCAGCATGATGAACAGGCCGATGCCGATCGCGATGCCCTTGCGCAGGCCCAGCGGCACGGCGTTCATGACGCGCTCGCGCAGTCCCGTCGCGACCAGCAGCATGACCACGAGCCCGGCCAGCACGACCATGCCCATCGCGTCCGGCCAGGACATCCGGGGCGCCAGCTGGAGCGCGACGACCGTGTTCACGCCGAGGCCGGCCGCGAGCGCGATCGGCACGTTGCCGATGACGCCCATCAGGAGCGTGGTGAAGGCGGCCGTCAGCGCGGTCGCGGTGACCAGCTGGCCGTTGTCGAGCTGGTGCCCGTACATGTCCTTCGCGCTGCCCAGGATGATCGGGTTCAGCACGATGATGTAGGCCATCGCGAAGAAGGTGGCGAAGCCGCCGCGGATCTCGCGCGGCAGGGTGCTGCCGCGCTCGGAGATCCTGAAGTAGCGGTCGAGGGCGCCGTGGGCGGACGCGGGGTCCGGCTCCTTGGGCGCGGGAGCCTTGGCGGGGGCCGAGGTGGGCATGTGGGGGACCTTTTGGAGTTTCGTACGAGCGAAAATGGCCATAGTCAGGAAGTTTCAGTATGAACATATGAGGGCGATGGCGCTATCTCCGCGCGTAGACCGCTGGAGTGGCTGGGGCATGGGCGGGGCGCGGGTGTGGCGCGGGTGGGGCGCGGGTGGGGCGCGGACCGGGTGGGTGGCCTCGTAAGCTGTGTCCATGGCGAAGTGGACACCGACACACGAGGCACCGGAACCGCTGGAGGGGCCCGTGACCGCCACCGTCACGGGCGGCACGATCCTGTGGTTCGTCCTCTTCCTGGTCCAGCTCCCGTTCTACGGCCGTCTCGACGACGACGGCCACCTGTGGTGGCTGTGGACGTGCCTGGCGGGCACCGGCCTGGGACTGATCGGCATCTGGTACGTGCGGGGGCGGGACGCGGCCATCGAGCGGGCCGGGGCGGCCCGCTCGTAGGCCCCGGCCCCGGGTACGGCCCGGCCCGGTACGGCCCGGTACGACCAGGGCTTCGGCTGCGGCCCGGTGGGGGCCGGTCGCGCAGTTCCCCGCGCCCCTGAAAAGCAGGGGCGCGGGTCCGGGGGAACCCTCATGCGGAGCGGGGCCGGCTACGACCACGGCACCATCCCCCTCCTCCCCAGGTCGGATCTTTGCCGCGCTCATCGGGTGCGGTCGCACCTCCCCCCGTACCGTCGAAGACATGACGCACATCGACGCGGGCGCCGAACTCGATCCCGTGCACCCCGTCCCGCTCCCCGCCAGTGCGGCGCTGACGAGGGGCCTCACCGCCGACGAGGTCGCGGAACGGGTCGCCCGCGGCGAGGTCAACGACGTCCCCGTACGCAACAGCCGCTCCGTCGCCGACATCGTCAGGGCGAACATCTTCACCCGCTTCAACGCGATCATCGGGGTGCTCTGGCTGGTCATGCTGTTCGTCGCCCCGTTCCAGGACAGCCTGTTCGGGTACGTGATCCTCGCGAACACCGGCATCGGCATCGTCCAGGAACTGCGCGCGAAGAAGACCCTCGACTCCCTCGCGGTGATCGGCGAGGCGAGGCCCACCGTCCGCAGGGACGGGACCGCCACCGCCGTCGGCACCTCCGAGATCGTGCTCGGCGACCTCATCGAGATCGGCCCCGGCGACAAGATCGTCGTGGACGGCGAGTGCGCCGAGGCCGACGGACTGGAGATCGACGAGTCGCTGCTCACCGGCGAGGCGGACCCGGTCGTCAAGCGGCCGGGTGACCAGGTCATGTCGGGCAGCTTCGTGGTGGCGGGCGGCGGCGCGTTCACCGCGACGAAGGTGGGCCGCGAGGCGTACGCGGCCCAGCTGGCCGAGGAGGCGAGCCGTTTCACCCTCGTCCACTCCGAACTGCGCTCCGGCATCTCCACGATCCTCAAGTACGTGACGTGGATGCTGGTCCCGGCCGCCGTGGGCCTGGCCGTCACACAACTCGTCAGCAAGGACGACGACTTCAAGGACTCCGTCGCCCGGGCCGTCGGCGGCATCGTGCCCATGGTCCCGGAGGGCCTGGTCCTGCTCACCTCCGTCGCCTTCGCGATCGGCGTCGTCCGGCTCGGCCGCAAACAGTGCCTCGTCCAGGAACTCCCGGCCATCGAGGGCCTCGCCCGCGTCGACACGGTCTGCCTCGACAAGACGGGCACGCTCACCGAGGGCGGCATGGACGTCACCGAGCTGCGTCCGCTGGGCGACGCCGACGAGTCGTACGTACGGCAGGTGCTGGGCGCCCTCGGTGCGTCCGACCCCCGGCCGAACGCCTCCCTCCAGGCCGTCATCGACGCCTACCCGGACCGCGGGGAGTGGCGGTGCGAGGCCACGCTGCCCTTTTCCTCCGCGCGCAAGTACAGCGGGGCGTCCTTCCGCGAGGACACGGCCGACGCCGGGTCGTGTACGTGGCTGCTGGGCGCCCCGGACGTGCTGCTGCCCGACGAGGACCCCGCGCTCGCGCAGACGGAACAGCTCAACGAGCGGGGGCTACGGGTCCTGCTGCTCGCCCGGGCCGTCAGGGGGCTCGACGACCCCCGGGTGCGGGAGGACGCGCGGCCGGTCGCGCTCGTCGTCCTGGAGCAGCGGCTGCGGCCCGACGCGGCGAAGACCCTGCGGTACTTCGACGAGCAGGGCGTACGGGCCAAGGTGGTCTCCGGCGACAACGCCGTCTCGGTCGGCGCGGTCGCCGCCAAGCTCGGTCTGCCCGGCGCCTCCGCCACGGTCGACGCGCGCCGGCTGCCCACCGAGCGGGCGGAGATGGCCAGGGCGCTGGACGAGGGCTCGGTGTTCGGGCGCGTCACCCCGCAGCAGAAGCGCGACATGGTGGGCGCGCTCCAGTCGAACGGCCACACCGTGGCGATGACCGGCGACGGGGTGAACGACGTGCTCGCCCTGAAGGACGCCGACATCGGTGTGGCGATGGGGTCGGGGTCGGAGGCCGCCAAGGCGGTCGCCCAGATCGTGCTGCTGAACAACAGCTTCGCGACGCTGCCCTCGGTGGTCGCGGAGGGGCGCCGGGTCATCGGGAACATCACGCGGGTGGCGACCCTGTTCCTGGTCAAGACGGTGTACTCGGTGCTGCTCGCGGTGCTGGTGGTGTGCTGCCAGGTGGAGTACCCGTTCCTGCCGCGGCATCTGACACTGCTGTCGACGCTGACGATCGGGGTACCGGCGTTCTTCCTGGCGCTGGCGCCCAACACGGAACGGGCGAGGCCGCACTTCGTCCGCCGGGTGATGCGGTACTCGATTCCCGGCGGGGTGGTGGCGGGGCTGGCCACGTTCACGACGTACCTGCTCGCCCGGCACCACTACACCGGGGAGGGGGCGCTGGACGCGGAGACGAGCGCGGCGACGCTGACGCTGTTCCTGGTGTCGATGTGGGTCCTGGCGATCGTGGCCCGGCCGTACACGTGGTGGCGTGTCGGCCTGGTGGCCGCGATGGGTCTGGGCTTCCTGCTGGTGCTGGCGGTGCCGTGGCTCCAGGAGTTCTTCGCGCTGAAGCTGGTGGGCACGACGATGCCGTGGACCGCCGTCGGCATCGCGGCGGCCGCGGCGCTGCTCCTGGAACTCACCTGGCGGTGGGTGGGCCGGAGGTTCCCCGTGTAGGGGGACGGCCACCGCGCGAACGGCCACGACGTGCCCGCACACGGCACTCAGCCGTCGGCCCCCGGGCACAGAACCGGCCCCCCGCCCGGCAGGGCGGAGGGCCGGTTCCGGCGGAGTGGTTACTGCACGTCGATGGCGTCGCCCGCGGAGTTGACGGCCGGAGTCGTCGAGGTGCCCGCGAAGGCGTAGCGGTAGGTACCGTCGACCGAGGCCGTGACGGTGGTCTTCAGCTTGCCCGCGGAGCTGCCGGTGCCCGACTTCACGGTCTTGACGTCCGTGTAGGTGGACGTGCCCTTCTTCTTGAACTGCAGCTTCACCGACTGCGCGGTGTAGCCGGCGTACTTGTTCGTCTCCCAGTTGGCGCGCGTCAGGGATCCGGTGACCGTGATGGTCTTGTTCTTCTTCACGGGCTCGGGGGAGGCGTTGACGGTGAGCCGGGAGTTGCGCAGGACCTTGGTGGTGGCGAGGTCGCCCTGGTCGGCGTAGGAGCCGGTGACGTAGTCGAGCAGCAGCGCGCCGCCCTTCCAGCTGCCGGCGTCGCTGTTGAGCAGCTCGCCCTCGCCCGGGAGGATGTCGACGTAGCCGGTGCAGTTGGCGACGGTCGCCGAGGCTTCGGTGCAGGTCGCCGCCTCGAAGCCGAAGATGACGTTGTCCGGGGTCGCGAACGAGCCCTTGTAGATGTACGGGCCGGTGGCGATGTCCAGGGAGCCGAGGTCCACGTCGGCGCCGTGGGTCAGCTTGTAGGTCACCTTGGTGGAGACCTGGTTGGTGCTGCCGACCTTGAGCACCGAGGCGATCTTGAAGTTGGAGAAGGAAGCGTCCAGGTCGCCGTCGACGGCCGCGCTGCGCTGCGACTTGGCCGCGCCGCTGTGGGCGGCCTCGAAGGCTGCGGCGGCGGTTTCGCGGTACGAGGGGTCGTCGGCCTGCGCGGCCGGGACGGCGAACGCGGAAAGGGCCAGGGCGCCGGTGACGGCAGCCACGGTGGCACGTATGCGCATGTGTTTCCCCTGGTGGAGAAAGGGGCCCGACGGTCGTCTTCACGTGGGCCCGAGTGATCTTGGAGCCTGTTGACTCGCATGATCAGATGCGCGGCGCGGGCCGATGGTTGTACGGCAGGTGAAGTTTTTGTGATCATGTGACGCAGATCACTTCCATGACCCGCCGGGGCGCACCGCGTGCGGCCGTGCCCCGGCGGGCGGGGGCTCAGTCGAACCAGCGGTCCCGGGCCAGTTCCCCGGTCCTGGAGGGGTCCTCCAGGAGGGCCGCGACCTCGAAGCGGCGCGGCCACTGGCCGGCCGCCCACGCGAGCCCGGCGGCCACGCCCTCCAGCGTGGCGGCGTGCACCACACCGTCGCGGGTGCGGCGCCAGTCGAGTTCGGTGCCGTCGACGACCAGTTCCTCGTGCTCGACGTAGGTCGCGGGGGTCGAGGGCCCCAGCAGCACCCGTACCGGCTCCGGCACGTCGTGTTCGGCGCCCTCGCTGGTCACCTCGCCCGTGACGGACTCGCTCAGCCGCCGGACCTGGAACAGTTCGGCGAGGTCGGCGGCGCGCGCGGGCCGTACCGGGAGCAGGGGCGTGCCGGCGGTGAAGGGCAGCAGGTCGGGCGAGTCGACGACCACGGCGTCGGCCGCGTCCACGACCCGCACCTGCCCGTCCACCACGGCCCGCACCTCGTCCGGCAGGGTGACCTGGTCGGGATCGAGGTCCGCCAGCGCGCCGTACAGGGCGTGCAGCTGGGAGGGCGACACCTCGCGGTCGGGGTCGGCAAGGCGGTCCAACAGCTCGGCGCCGCCGCCCGGTTCGGCGAGCAGCGCGGCCACGGAAGTACGGACGCCGAGCGCCCGCAGCACCTGCTCGTCGTCGAAACCGGCCGCGTCGGCGGCGTCGTACAGGCCGTGCAGGAGCGGGTCGCCGCCCTCGGCGCGCAGGCCGGCCGGGCGGCGGCCGTCGAGGACCGGGTGCCCGCGCAGCCACCAGGCGGTGTAGGACCGGACGATCTCGTGCGTGCCGTCCGGCAGCAGGACGCGGACCGGCTGGGTGAGGGCGTCCCGCAGCGGCGGGCGGGAGAGCAGGGCGAGGGCCTCGGGCCAGCGGTCGTCGTCGACGAGGTCGAGGTCGCGCACGGCGACGATCTCCGTGGCGACGGGCGGCACCGGTGACTGCGGCAGCCCGTCCAGGGCGTCCTCGCACCACACGTCCACGGCGTCGAGCAGTCCCGCGTCGTCGGGCTCGGCGAAGTCGCCGTCGCGCGGCTCCAGTTCGTCGGGGTCGAGGACGACGTCCGTGGCGCGTACGAGCTGGAAGTCCGCCAGTACGCCGCAGGCGGCGAGGGGCTGTTCGCCCCAGCGTGCGGCCAGTTCGGCGTCGACGGAGGCGAGTTCGTCCTCCCTCATCACCTGGGCGAAGGGGCTGCCGGGCAGGACGAGTTCGCCGGCCGGGACGAGTTCGCCCTCGTCGTCGGGGAGGGCGAGGGCGCCGAGCCAGGGTTCGTCGCCGGGTTCGAGGCCGGCGTCCCGGACGAGGGCGAGGACGGTGTCGGCCAGTTCCTCGGCGTCCGGGGCCGTGTCGTCGTCCCAGGCGCCGCGGTCGTCGTCGAGGGAACCGGCGACGGCGGCCCGGACCTGCGGGGTGGTCAGGACGGCCCGCGCGGTGGCGGGCAGCGCGCCCAGCTTCTCCAGGAGCGGATGGGCGGCGTCCGGATGGGCCACCTTGAGGCCGAGCCGGGCGAGGACGTCCGGGGCGGCCTTCGCACCGTCGGCGGTGGGCAGCAGGACCTGCCGGGGCCCGATCGTCGTACGCCCGTCGGCCAGCGGCACGGGCAGCCCGGAGAGCCGGTCCGGGTCGACCCCGGCGAGGCTGTCGTACAGGCGGCGCCACCACTCGGGGTCCTTCTCCAGGCCCGCGAGCCGGTCGACCGCCTCGGCCAGCGGCACCCGCGCGACCCCCAGGGTGCGCAGCTCCGCGCGCCGCTCCAGTCCGGCGGGCAGCAGGCTGGGGAACACCTCCGCGAGGACCCGTACGGTGTCGGCGCCCGCGCCCTCCACCACCTCGGCGTCGCGGGGGCGCAGGGCCTCGGGCAGACCGGAGCCGGTGTCGGCGGCGTCGAGGCCGGTCGCGTCGAGGCCGGCGCCGCCGACGCCGTCGCCCGGCTCGACCGCGGGCGGCAGGAACGCGGTGCGCGGCAGCCGTTCGAGGATCGCCCGGCGCAGGGCCCCGTCCAGTTCGCCCTGGCCGAGCGGGCCCGGCACCAGGCCGATGATCCCGCTGGTCACGGGCCGCCAGGCGGCGAGCAGCGCGGTGTACGCGTCCGCCGCGCGCTGCACCAGGAAGTCGGTCAGCGGGCCGGGGGTGGCGTGCCGGCGGGCGGTGTCGAGCGGCAGGGAGGCGATGAGCAGCGCGGGCACGCCGAGGGGTTCGTCGCTGGGGGTGGGCGCGTGCACGACGGGCCCGGTGCGGGGGCGGCCCGGGGTGCCGTCGGCGTCGACCGGGACGGCCCAGGTCACCGACCAGTGGGGGCGCAGCCGCTCCTCGACGGGCCGGTCGGCGAGCAGCGCGGGCTCCAGGGGCCCGTGCGCGGAGACGGTGCGCCAGCGGGTCGTGCCGTCGCGGGAGTCCTCGACGACCACGTCACCGTCGTCGCTCCGCCGCCGGACGGTCCGTACGCCGCCGTCGCCGTCCCCGGTCTCCACCACGACCTCCTCCAGCCCGGGGAGGGCGAGGAGCAGGGCGTCGTCGACCCCGTCGAGCAGCCGTTCCGCGAGGGCCTCGGCGGCGGGGTCCCGCAGCGGCAGGATCACGACGCTGTCGTACGTGTCCGGGGCGGTGCCCTCGGCCGGGAACGGCAGCCGGAGCAGGGGCACGTGTCCGTCGCGGCGGCGCAGTTCGTCACCGAGGCCGGGGCTGTGGCGGGCGATGTCGGTGGCGAGGTCGCGGGCCTCGGCGAGGGACCAGCGGACACCGCCGTGCCGGCCCAGCAGGGCGGGTTCGTCGGTGACGGCGAGGACGGCCGCGAAGCCGACGCCGAAGCGGCCGACCGCGCTGTCGTGGTCGTCCCGCTTGGCGGAGGCGCGCAGGGTGGAGAGGGACTCGACGCCGGTGGCGTCCAGGGGGGCGCCGGTGTTGGCGGCGACGAGGACGCCGTCACGGAGGGTGAGCCTGAGCCGTCCCGGGACGCCGGCGCGGGAGGCGGCGTCGGCGGCGTTCTGGGCGAGTTCGACGACCAGGCGGTCGCGGTAGCCGCCGAGGACGAGGTCCTCCTCGGAGTTGGCGTCCTCGCGGAACCGCGCCGGGCTCGTCGCCCACGCGTCCAGCACCCCGCGCCGCAGCCGTGCCGTCCCGAACGGATCCGCGCCCTCGGCAGCCGGCCGCACGAAGTTGCTCACGCTTGACACTCCCTCTCGTCGTACGCCCGCGCGCATCGGCCGGCCGCCGCAAGAAGGTACCGCGGGTCCCTGGGCAGGGGTGCCAGGGCGGCTGGGCGTGTGCGGCCCGGCGGGGCTTGGTCGCGCAGTTTCCCGCGCCCCTGGAAAGCGGACGCCGGGTGCCGGCACGTCGTGGTCGCCCGCGCGGTCGCCCGCGCCCCTGAGAAGCACCGGAGCTGCGGCAGCCGTCCTTCAGGGGCGCGGGGAACCGCGCGACCAGCCACACACGACCCGCACGTCACAACCGGGGCAGGCCGTGCCGGTGGAGCCGGCGGCCTAGCTGTGGCCGAGTTCCTCGGCGGAGCCGTCCGGGCCCACCGGAACCGAGCCCGAGTCCGGCGAAGGCCGGAGCGGGAACGGATCGACCCGCGTCTCGTCGATCACCGGCGGCGCGGGACGGGCGGGCGCGGGCATGACCGCCGCCTCCGAATGTCCACCACATCCGTACGAGAGGGACACGACCCGTCCGTCCGCGGGCGAGAACTCGTTGGCGCACACCCCGAACGCCTGCCCGAGCGACCCGCCCACGGGATTCAGGAACCCGCAGCTGACACACGTGGCGGGCGCGGCCTGCGCCATCGCCGTCTTCGCCCCGTACGACTCCTCCCACCGGTCGGCCGCGACATGCAGCCCGTACCGCGAGAGCACCCGGGCCCGCCGCATCCCCAGCTCCTCGGCCACCGACGCGATCGACCCGCGGGAGGGCACGAACGGCAGCGCGGCCGGCGCCTGCGGCGTGATCTCGGCATCCTCCGCCTCGGCCAGCTCGGCCATCTCCTCGGAGATCGCCGCGTTCGGGGCGGGCTCGTCCTCCCCGGAGTAGCCGGGCTCCAGACGCAGGTCCTCCGCGTCCGTGGGCAGCAGGTCCCCGGGACCCATGTCCCCGGGCCGCAGCCGCTCGCTCCACGGCATCCAGTCGGGTGCCAGCAGGGCGTCGGAGCCCGGCAGCAGCACGGTCTCGTTGAGGGTGACGACCTTCGCGCGCGACGCCCGGGCCACGGTCACGGCCCAGCGCCACCCGCGGTAGCCCATCTCCTTGCACTCGAAGAAGTGCGTGACGACACGGTCCCCTTCGCTGACCATGCCCGCGTGCTCGCCGACGACGCCGGGAGCGGCGGCCTCCTCGGCGGCTGCCCGGGCGAGGTCCACGGCCTCGGCACACAGACGGTCGGGGGTTCGGCTTCGCGTTGTCGCGCTCACAGGTATCGCTTCTCTCCTACGCCGTCTCACGAGTGCGCCATCCCTCGACGGGGGTGCGGACGGAGCGGACCGGAGGGCCGCGTCGACGTCCGCGCCCGATCGCACTCGGGCGCACCTACGTCATCCATTCTGCGGGATGACCGAGAGGCGCGCGGCCGAGAACAACTGCCGCGGGCGCGTTACGCACGCTACCGCCTCGTCGGCGCTGGGCCTACACCGGCGTTGCCGTTAGCCCCGCGCGCGTTTCGCCGACCGGCCGCGGAAGGGCTTCCGCCGGCCGCGGAATCGGGCCCCGCCGGATACGGACGGGGCGCCCGTGAACACGGCAGGCACCGGCTCCAGGGCCCACTCCGCCCCCTTCACAGAGCACGCCCCGCCGCATCCGCAGAGTCCACTCCGCCGCTATACGGGCGGCGGGCGCACTACATCCGCCGTTTCCGGGGCACTATTGCGGAGTGGCAGCCGCGAGGTCACCCCAAGGAGCCACCGAGATCGGTGACTCCGGGGCAGGAAGCAAGAGCGGAGCGGGCCCGGTGCGCGGGGCCGTCCGCTCCGTCGGCCATGCCCTGCACCTGCCGTTCACCGGCGCCGCGCGAGGCATCAGAAAGGTGACGCACGCGCACGGCGCGGGCGAGTCGGGCCTCGGCAAGCTGATCGAACTGCACGGGGTGAACGGCGCCGGCGACATGATGATCACCGTGGCGCTCGCCTCCACGGTGTTCTTCTCGGTCCCGACGGACGAGGCCCGCGGCCGGGTGGCGCTCTACCTGGCGATCACCATGGCCCCCTTCACCCTCCTCGCCCCGGTCATCGGCCCCCTCCTGGACCGGCTCCCGCACGGCCGGCGCGCCGCGATGGCGAGCGCGTTCATGGCACGCGCCTTCATGGCCCTGCTGCTGTCGGGCGCGGTCGTCACGGGCGGCATCGAGCTGTATCCGGCCGCCCTCGGCGTCCTGGTGGCGTCGAAGGCGTACGGCGTGGTCAGAAGCGCCGTGGTGCCCCGGCTGCTGCCACCCGCGTTCTCCCTGGTGAAGGCGAACTCCCGGGTCACCCTCGGCGGCCTGCTGGCCACGGGCGTGGCGGCCCCGGTCGGGGCGGGCCTGCAGGCCCTCGGCCCCCGCTACCCGCTCTACGGCGCCTTCCTGCTCTTCGTGGCCGGTACGTTCCTGTCGTTCTCGCTGCCCCACAAGGTCGACTCCGCGAAGGGCGAGGACAGGGCCCTGCTCGCCGCGGACGAGCAGCACCTGCACCGGCCGCGCCTGAAGCAGGGCAAGCGCCCGGGCCTGCGTACCGTCGGTACGGGGGTGACGCACGCGCTCGCCGCGAACGCCGCGCTGCGCGGCCTGTCCGGGTTCCTGATCTTCTTCCTGGCGTTCCTGCTGCGCGAGCATCCGCTCGCGGGCGCGAGCGCGGCGGTCTCGCTGACCGTCGTGGGCGTGTCGGCCGGCGTGGGCAACGCGCTGGGCACGACGGTCGGCGCGGCCCTGAGATCCCGGGCGCCGGAGCTGATCATCGTCACGGTGGTCGCGGTGGTGCTGGGCGTGGCGGTCACGGCGGCGGTGTTCTTCGGAGTGATCCTGGTGGCGGTGCTCGCCGCGTTCGCCGGGTTCGCCCAGGCACTGTCCAAGCTGTCCCTGGACGCGCTGATCCAGCGGGACGTGCCGGAACTGGTGCGCACGTCGGCGTTCGCCCGCTCGGAGACCCTGCTGCAGATGTCCTGGGTGGTCGGCGGGGCGATCGGCATCGCGCTGCCGCTCAACGGCACGCTCGGGATGGCGGTGGCCTCCACGATCATCGCCGTGGGTTGGCTCACCACGGCCCACGGCCTGCTGAGCGCGGCCCGCCGCGGCGGCCGCCAGCACGCCCGCGTGGCCTGAACGGCCGTGCGGCACGCCGGGTAGGCCACCCGCATGGCCGGGCCGCGGGGCCCGCCCGATAGCCTTCGGGCATGAGCTCCCAGCGTCCCCTTGCGCGCCGTCGCCGCGCCGTCGCCGCCGCAGGCGCCGTTTCCGCCGGACTTCTCGTCCTGTCCGCCTGTGACAAGCCGACGCCGATGGCCACCGTCACGGTCGGCAAGGACTCGGTCAGTGCCGAGGCCGAGTGCTACGAGGACGGCAAGAACATCGGCAAGGAGGCGGCGG
Source organism: Streptomyces sp. V3I8 (assembly GCF_030817535.1). Taxonomy (NCBI): domain Bacteria; kingdom Bacillati; phylum Actinomycetota; class Actinomycetes; order Kitasatosporales; family Streptomycetaceae; genus Streptomyces; species Streptomyces sp. V3I8. The sequence continues at coordinate 3,939,243 of NZ_JAUSZL010000002.1, forward strand.
CCAAGTGCGCCCGCGAGAAGTCCTCCGACACGATCGACGTCCCGCAGGGTGAGACCCTGCGGATCGGTGTCGACCCGGAGATCGCCGACGAGGGCTGGTCCCTGTGGCTCAACGGAGAGCAGGTCACCGACCCGTTCAAGAAGACGTACTACGCCTTCGAGGGCGTCGACCTCTTCACCGCGCAGCAGGGCCAGGAAGCCCCGAAGACGATCAACATCAGCGTCGTCCAGCAGAACAAGGCCGGCACGGAGATCTTCGGCGTCTGGAACTTCAAGCTCGAGAACGCGGACGCCTGAGCCGTGTGCTCCGTATGCGTGTCCTCGTAGTCACCGCGGTCCCGGCCGAACGGGACGCGGTGGCCGCGGCGTTCACGGCCGCGGCCTTCACGGCGGCGGAGCACACGATTCCGGGAGCGGTCCTGCACAGGCTGACGGCGCTCCCGGCGGACCGCCCGCCGGCCCCCGGCCCCGGTCCCGACCGCGGCACGCCGGTCCGCCGGCCGCTCGGCCTCGACCTCCTCGCCGGCGGCGTGGGCCCGGCGGCCGCCGCCGCGTCGACCGCCACCGCGCTCACCGCCGCCACGCTCACCGCGGCCGGATCGGCCGGTGCCCCGTACGACGTCGTCGTCTGCGCCGGCATCGGCGGCGGGTTCACGCCCGACGCACCCCTCGGAACGCTCGTCCTGGCCGACGGGATCATCGTCGCGGACCTCGGCGCCGAGACCCCCGAAGGCTTCGCCCCGGTCACCGAGCTGGGCTTCGGGACCGTCACGCACCGGCCGCCGGAATCACTCGTACGGGAGATCGCGGCCGTCACCGGCGCACGCACCGGGACCGTCCTGACCGTCAGCACCGTGACCGGCACCGCCGGGCGCGCCGCGGAGCTGCGCCGGCGCCACCCCCGGGCGCTCGCCGAGGCCATGGAGGGGTTCGGGGTCGCGGAGGCCGCCGCCGCGCACGGGGTGCCCGTCCTGGAGATCCGTGCCGTGTCGAACCCCGTGGGCCCGCGGGACCGCGCCGCGTGGCGGATCGGCGACGCGCTGGCGGCGCTCACCGGCGCGTTCGGGAAGCTCGCGCCCGTACTGGAGAGTTGGAACCCACATGACCGCATCCGCTGAACCCTCGAAGACCGCACCCCGGAAGGCCGCGCCCCTGAGGACCGCGTACTCCCCCTGCCCGAACGACACCTTCGTCTTCGACGCCTGGGCGCACGGCCGCGTCCCCGGAGCGCCCGAGCTGGACGTGACCTTCGCGGACATCGACATCACCAACGGCATGGCCGAGCGCGGTGAGTTCGACGTCCTGAAGGTGTCGTACGCCGTCCTGCCGTACGTCCTGGACGAGTGGGCCCTGCTGCCCTGCGGGGGCGCGCTCGGACGGGGCTGCGGGCCACTGGTCCTCACCCGGGAGCCGGGCGTGGACCTCACCGGCCGCACGGTCGCCGTGCCGAGCGAGAGGTCGACCGCGTACCTGCTGTTCCGCCTCTGGGCCGCGGACACGCTCGCGGGCGGGGTCGGCGAGATCGTGGTGATGCCGTTCCACGAGATCATGCCCGCCGTACGGGACGGGAAGGTGGACGCCGGACTCGTCATCCACGAGGCCCGTTTCACGTACCGGAACTACGGCCTGCACAAGCTGGCGGACATGGGCGAGCACTGGGAGCTGACGACGGGGCTGCCGATCCCGCTGGGCGCGATCATCGCCCGCCGTTCGCTGGGCGAGGCCACGCTGCGGCTGCTCGCCGAGTCCGCGCGGGCGTCCGTGCGGGCGGCCTGGGACGACCCCGAGGCCTCGCGGCCCTACGTGCTGGAGCACGCGCAGGAGATGGACGCGTCGGTGGCCGACCAGCACATCGGGCTGTACGTGAACGAGTTCACGGCCGACCTCGGGGAGGACGGGTACGCGGCGATCCGCGGCCTCCTCACACGGGCGGCGGCCGAGGGACTCGTACCGGCTCTCGCACCGGAGGCGCTCGCGTTTCCCTGACGGGCCCCTGGCCGGAATTCACGGGACGGTTCGGCCTGTTTCCGGGTGCGGCCGGGTGAGGACCGGTCGCGCAGTTCCCCGCGCCCCCGGAGGGCCACGCCCTCAGGGACGCGGGGAGCGTCCGGCTAGACGTCCAACTGGTCCGCCACCGCGCGCAGAAGACCGGCGATCTTCTTTCCGGAGGCCTTCTCGGGATAGCGGCCCCGCTCGAGCATCGGCGTGATGTTTTCGAGGAGGGTCGTCAAATCCTGAACGATGGACGCCAGTTCGTCCGGCTTGCGGCGCTGGGCGGCCGCGACGGAGGGGGTGGGGTCCAGGATCGTCACCGAAAGCGCCTGGTCACCGCGCTGCCCGGCGACCACGCCGAACTCCACGCGCTGCCCCGGCTTGAGCACGTCTACTCCGGCGGGCAGGACCGAGGAATGGACGAAGACGTCACCGCCGTCGTCGCGGGAGAGAAAGCCGAAGCCCTTCTCGCTGTTGAACCATTTGACTTTGCCGGTTGGCACGTCGCCCTCGTCCTCGTACTCGTCGGAAACTGCATCGGAAACTGCGCTGGAAATTGCTCGGTAAACAGGTCCGTACAGCACTGCAGCGGGTCGTCGGACCCGCCGGTACCAAGGCTAGTGGTCCGGCGGCTGCTGACAAGACGTCGCCGGATTGTTCCCCCGCGCAGGGAACTACCCTGGTCGGGTGCGTGACAAAACCCAACCGAATTCCGCCGCGGCCGGAGACGGACTGATCCGTGCCGGTGCCATCGTGTTCTTCGTCGGAGCGGTGGCCACCTTGGTCACTGTGGCCCCGCTGCTCCTCGACACGACGCCCTTCCCTCCGTACATGTTCGGCCTGAGCATGCTGATGGGCGTCGGATTCCTCATCGCGGGGGCGGGGGTGTTCCAGTCGATCGCCCAGGGCCGCCGGCGGGCGCGCGAGGGGTCGTGACCTCGCCCTGAAGGCGTGCTCCCCGGTGGGTGACCAGCCAGTCCGGGAACTCCAGCAGGTCCTTGAGCACCACGTCGGCGCCGGCCGCGCGCAGCTCCTCCTCGTCGCACGGGCCGGTGGCCACGGCGACGGACAGCGCTCCCGCCGTGCGCGCGCCGCGTACGTCGCCGGTGTGGTCGCCGACGTAGACGCCCGCGTCGTACTCGCGCAGGGCCTGCGCCTTGCCCTCGGCCCACAGGCCGCCTATGACGGCGTCGGCGTCGATGCCGAGATGGCTGAGATGCAGCTTGGCGTTCGGCTCGTACTTGGCGGTGACGACGACGGCCCGGCCCCCGGCCGCCCGCACCGCCGCGATGGCCTCACGGGCGCCGGCCATCGCGGGCGTCGCGGTGATGGCGTGGGTGGGGTACATCGCCCGGTACACGTCCGCGACGGTCTCGACCTGCTCGGCCGGGAACCAGTTCACCAACTCGTCGGCCAGCGGCGGTCCGAGCCGGGTGACGGCCAGGTCGGCGTCGATGAAGACCCCGGTCCGCTCCGAGAGCGCCTGGTAGCAGGCGCGGATCCCGGGCCGGGAATCGATGAGGGTCATGTCGAGGTCGAAGCCGACGGTCAAGGAGGGAGAGCTCATATCCCCCATTGTGACCACCCCCACCGGGGACGCCCCCAGAAGGGGCGCTCCCGAAGGGGCGCTTCCGAAGGGGCGCGGGGAACGGCGCAATCCTTCAGGGGCGCGGGGAACGGCGCGACCGGCCCCCACACACCCCCACGCGCACGCGTACCCGCACCTCACCCCCGCCGCTGCGACCGCCACACCAAGAACACCGCGGACGCCACGGCCGCTCCCCGCAGCACGACCGGCCAGGTCTCGGCGACGGCGTCCCCCATCGCCTTCTCGGCGATCGGCTCCCCCCACCGCCCCTCCGTACGCCCCCAGAGCCACACCACACCGGCCGAGGCGACCAGGCCGGGCACGAAGAAGACGGCCCACTTCGACTCGTTGGGGCTGAGGCGCCGCGAGAGGTAGGCGATCAGCCAGCCGAGGCCCAGCATGACGAGGTTGCCGATGAAGGCGCCCGCCACGAGCAGCGCCGCGGCGAACAGCAGCAGGGGGTTGGCCCACCGTCCCCCGAAGCCCCGCAGCCGGGGCACGAAACGCCGGCGACGCCCGCCCGCCTCGACGGGCGGCACGGCCGGTTCCGCGACCGCGGCGACCGCCGCGACCGGCTTGCCCTCGGCCTCGGCGGCCCCACCGACCTTGCCGTCCTTGCCGACCTTGCCGTCCTTGCCGTCCTTGCGGTCCGCGTCGGGGCCGTCCTCCCCCGGCGGTGGCTCGAAGAGCTCCGGGATCTCCACGCCCCCGGTGAACCCCGGCACGCTGTCCATGGCACCGAACGGCCCGCTCTCCACCCGCCACCAGTCGGGCTGCACCCCGGAGCCGAGCTCCTCCGTGCTCGCGAGGTGCGGCGGCGTGGGCGCGGCGTCGGCCTTCCCGGCGGTCTCCGGCTCCGCGGGACGCTGCCGGGGCACCATGCGACGCATCCGCCCGGACCGCTCCCCGGACTCCTTGGACCCCCTGGACCCTTCAGAGCCCTTGGACCCCTTCTTCCGCTGCACGGGAAAGGCGGCCCGCGTGGACGCCGTCTCCTGCGCACCCCCGGTATCGGTGCCGGTATCGGTGCCGGTGCCGGCGGCAGTGACCACCGACTCGGGCGTACCGATGCGGTCGAGGATGCGGCGGACGGCGGCCGGGCTGTCGAAGGCCGCTCCGGCCCGCCGCCGGTCGATCTCGCCCCGCAGCTCCGACACGAGCCGCATACGCGTCCCGGACGGCAGCTGTCTCTGCTGGGCCAGGTCGCCCACCCGGCTCAGATAGTCGAACACGAGCTGGTCGCTCTCGATCCCCACGAAGTCCCCTCCGGGGCTCCCGCGTTGCAATTCCCCGCGCGGACGACGGTACCGCGCCCGCAGCCGGTGCCGGGCCCCGGCACGGCACCGGCGCGGGTCCCGGCGGGGGTCCTGGCAGGGGCCCACCCGCTACCGTGGATCGGATGAGCGTCCAGGAGCAGTCATCAGGGGAGCCCGCCGGGGCTTTTGACCGGGCCCCCGCCGAGGGGCCCGCCACCGCCGCGGCACACCCTCGTTCGCTCGCGGAGGACCTGCGGGCCCGCGACGACGACTCCCTGTCCGCGCTGCTGCGGGCCCGCCCCGACCTCATCACCCCCGTACCGACGGACCTCACGCAGCTGGCCGCCCGGGCCGGTACCCGTGCCTCCGTGATCCGCGCCCTGGAGCGCCTGGACCGCTTCACGCTCCAGACGGCGGAGGCGCTGGCCGTGGCCCCGGACCCGGCCCCGTACGGCACGCTCCTGCACCTGCTGGCGGGCGACGCGGGCGACCCCGTGGTCACCGAGGTGCTCCCGCACGCGGTGGCCACCCTGCGCGAACAGGCGCTGGTGTGGGGCCCGGACGACCGGCTCCGCCTGGTGCGCACGGCCCGTGAACTGCTCACGCCCTCGCCGCAGCACCCGTCCCCGACGGGGCTCGGTCCGACGGTCGCGGAGGCCACGGCGGGCATGTCGCCGGGCCGGATCCAGGAACTGCTCACGGCGGCCGGACTGCCCACGACCCACGACGCGGTGTCCGCGGTGGAGTCGCTCACGGGCCTCTTCGACGACCGCGCCCGGATGTCCGCCCTGCTCGACACGGCCCCGCCGGAGTCCCTGGAGGTCCTCTCACGGCTGGTCTGGGGGCCGCCCTACGGCCAGGTGACCGCCGAGCCGGCGGCCCGGCTGCGCTGGCTCCTGGACCGCGGACTGCTCCTGCCCACGGCGCCCGGCACGGTCGTACTCCCCCGGGAGGTCGCCCTCCACCTGCGCGCGGGGCGCGCGCACCGGCGGACGGAACCGCTGCCTCCGCCGGTCGAGCCCGGCGCCGTGCACCGTCCGCAGGTGGTGGACGCCACGGCGGCCGGCCAGGCGTACACCGCGCTCGCCACCGTCGAGGAGCTGCTGAAGGACTGGGACGAGGGCGGTCCGGCCGTGCTGCGCGCCGGCGGCCTGAGCGTACGGGACCTGAAGCGCACGGCCGTGGCCCTGGACGTACCGGAGCCGGTCGCCGCCTTCTGGATCGAACTCGCCTACGCGGCGGGCCTGCTGGCCTCGGACGGCGAGGCCGACGAGCGGTACGCGGTGACGCCCGCCCACGACGAGTGGCTGGACCTCCCGGCGGCCGAGCGCTGGACCCGGCTGGCCACGGCGTGGCTGTCGGCGACCCGCACGGCGGGCGTGATCGGCGGCCGGGACGCCAAGGACCGCACCCTGTCGGCGCTGGGCCCCGGGCTGGACCGCTCGGCCGCCCCGGAGGTCCGGCACCGGGTCCTGACGCTCCTCGCCGCGCTGCCCGAGGGCGGCACCGCGTCCCCCGACGCCCTCGTCGAACGCCTCCACTGGGAACGCGCCCTGCGCGGCGCGGCGTCCTCGGACGACCTGCGGGCCCGCCTCGCCCGGTGGACGCTCACCGAGGCCGAGTCGCTGGGCGTCACCGGCCGGGGCGCGCTGTCCGCGCACGGGCGCGCGCTCCTGGGCGCGGCGGCGCCGCCCGCGCCCGCCCCGGAGCCCGCCACCGGTCCCGGCGACAAGCTCCCCGTCCACCACCGGCACCACCACCTCCCGGCGCCCCCGCCCGAGCCCCGCTCCCCCGCCGAACTGGCCGCCGCGGCGGCCCGGGCGGGCAGGCTCCTCGCCCCGCTGCTCCCGGAACCCCTGGACCACGTCCTCCTCCAGGCGGACCTGACGGCGGTGGCCCCCGGCCCGCTGGAGCGGCCCCTCGCCGACGTGCTGAACGTGCTCGCGGACGTGGAGTCGAAGGGCGGGGCGACGGTGTACCGCTTCACGCCGGGCTCGGTCCGCCGGGCCCTGGACGCGGGCCGCTCGGCCTCCGACCTGCAGGCGTTCCTCGCCGCCCACTCCCGTACGCCGGTGCCGCAGCCGCTCGCCTACCTGATCGACGACGTGGCCCGCCGGCACGGCCACCTGCGGATCGGCGCGGCCTCGGCGTACGTGCGCTGCGACGACGACGCGCTGCTGAACGAGATCGTCGCCGACAAGCGGTCGCAGGGGCTGCGGCTGCGCCGGCTCGCACCGACGGTCCTGGCCGCCCAGGCCGATCCGGCCACGCTCCTCGAAGGCCTGCGGGCCATGGGTTTCGCACCGGCCGCCGAGTCCGCCGAGGGCGACGTGCTGATCACCCGCGCGCACGCCCGCCGCACGCCGCCGCGCAGGGCGCCCGAGCCGGTCCCCGACGGCCCCCCGGTCCCCGACGCGACCCTGCTGAGCGCCGCGATCCGGGCCGTCCGCGCGGGCGACCTCGCCTCCACGACACCGCGCAAGCCGTCCGCCGCCGCCCCCGGACCGGACGGCGGCCTCCCCCGCACCACGGCCGCCGAGACGCTGGCCACCATGCAGGCCGCCGTCCTGACCGGCAGCACCCTCTTGATCGGTTACGTCAACGCGGAGGGCTCCGCCAGCCAGCGCGTGATCGCCCCCGTCCGGGTCGAGGGCGGGTTCGTCACGGCGTACGACCACACCGCGGACGAGGTCCGTACCTACCCCCTGCACCGGGTGACGGGCGTGGCGGAACTGGCGGACGAGCAGGCCTGAGTCCGCCCGCCGACGGGGTCCGGCCGCCCGTTCGGGCTTTCCGGTCACTCGTTCGGGTGTACGCGGCGGTTCATGCGCGCCACGCGGGAGCTTCCCACCCATGAGGGACCTTGCGAGGTCTCCGGCATCACCGTGCGCGTCGCCGGGCAGCCACCGGGAGCACCGATCACGCAGCGTCGCGAGCAGTGACACTGCGCCACAGAGAGGAAATCCCATGCGTACTGCCCGTCGTGTCGCCACCGTCCTGATCGGCACCGCCGCACTGCTCGGGGCACTCGCGTCCCAGGCCGCGGCGATCGGCATCGATCTCGGCGGGGGCCTGACGCTCTGACTCGCCCCCGTACGTCCCGCGGGCCGGACCGGGCGCACCCCGGGTCCGGTCCGGCCCCGGACCGGACCCGGCCCCCGTCCGGGTCCCAGCCCTGGTCCCACAGCTCTCGAAAGGTCCCGAAGTCTCCATGGGTTCCGTGAGTCCGCCGAGTCCGTTGAGTCCGCCGAGTCCCGTCCGGCCCTTGCACACCGCCATCACCCTCGCCATCACCATCGCCCTCGCGGTCGCGGCCGTCGTCTCGGCGGCGCTCATCGGCATACTCGCCCCCCGGGCCGTCGCAGCCCAGGCCGTCGCAGCTCAGGCCGGGCAGGCCCCCCAGGCCCCCCAGGCCCTCCGGTCCGTGCGGGGCGCCCTGCCGCTGCCGCTGCCGCTGCCGGTGGCCGGCGTCGAGCCGATCGTGAGCGAGGGGGTGACGATCGAGGGGCCGTTGATCAACAACGTCACTCTGCCCATGCTGAGGTAGTCCGGCGCAGGCGGTAGCTGTCGCCTTCGAGGCGGACGATCTCCGCGTGGTGGGCGAGCCGGTCGACCGTCGCGGGGGCGGCGGCGCCGAAGACCTCGTCCCAGCGGCCGAGGGGGCGGTCGGTGGTCGCGATCAGGGAGGCCCGCTCGTAGCGGTGCGCGACCAGCTGGAAGAAGAGCTGGGCGGTGTCCGGGTCGAAGGGGGTGTAGCCGATCTCGTCGATGATCAGGAGGGGATGGGCGTCGAGGGCGGCCAGTTCGTCGGCGAGGCGGCCGGCCGCGCGGGCCTCGGTGAGCCGCGCGGCCCACTGCGCCGCGGTCGCGAACAGCACCTGGTGCCCCGCCTGGCAGGCCCGCACGCCGAGGCCGACGGCGAGGTGCGTCTTGCCGGTGCCGGGCGGCCCGACGAAGACGACGTTGCGCCTGGCGGCGACGAAGTCCAGCTTCCCGAGCCGGGCCACGGCCTCCCGGTCGAAGAGTCGGGGGTGCTCCTCGTCGAACTCCTCCAGCAGCTTCCTGGCGGGGAACCGGGCGTCACGGATCCGGGCCTCGGCACCGGCCTCGTACGGGGAGGAGGTCGCCTGAACCGGAATCGGGACCGACCGGGACTGGGGCTGGTGCTGGAGCTGCGGCTGCGGCTGCGGTGGGGAGAACTCGGTCGGGACGGTCGACGCGGAGGGCTCCGCCACGGCCCTGTGCGAGCGATCCCCCTGCGCCGCCATCGGCCCCGACATGTACGCCAGGATCGCCGCCGAGGCGATGAACGCCATGTGGATCACCGTCCCCCACAGCAGCGAGTGGTGCGAGGTGTGGTGCACGTCGACGAACATCTGGAGGAGATGCACGGACGAGATGCCCACGATGGCCGTGGCGAGCTTGACCTTCAGCACGTTGGAGTTGACGTGCGAGAGCCACTCCGGCTGGTCCCGGTGGCCCTGCAGACCGATGCGCGAGACGAACGTCTCGTAGCCGCCGACGATCACCATGATCAGCAGGTTGGCGATCATGACGACGTCGACCAGTTTGAGCACCGCGAGCATCACGTACGTCTCGTTCGCCTGCCCGGTCACGCACCGGAGGATTAAATTCCACAACTCGTAGAAGAACTTGTAGACGTACACGCCCTGCGCGGCCACCAGGCCGAAGTACAGCGGGGCCTGGAGCCAGCGGGTGGCGAAGAGCGCGTATCCGAGCGTCGTGGTCGGCTGTGAGGCGGCGGGCGGCGGCACGGCGGACGGCGGGGCATGGCGGTGACCGGACAACGGTGGACTCTCCCTGGGCGACGACCGGGGCAGTGACCTGCGGGGTCGCCATTCTTCGGGGCCGCGGCCACAATCCTGAATTCACACCACTCATTGGGATGAATAGACATTCAGTAGGACAGACCTTCGGGGGGCGCGGACCGTTCACGACATCACACGCCGGCGATCAGGCACACTGGACGTTTGGCCGTGCACGCCGTACGGCTGTCACGGCTGTGCAGAAGGGGACGCGCGCGTGAATGGTCCACTCATCGTCCAGTCCGACAAAACCCTGCTCCTGGAGGTCGACCACGAGCTGGCCGACGAGTGCCGCCGGGTCATCGCGCCCTTCGCGGAGCTGGAGCGCGCGCCCGAGCACATCCACACCTACCGGGTGACCCCGCTCGGACTCTGGAACGCGCGCGCGGCGGGACACGACGCCGAGCAGGTCGTGGACGCGCTCGTGCAGTACAGCCGCTACCCGGTGCCGCACGCGCTGCTGGTCGACATCGCGGAGACGATGGGCCGCTACGGCCGGCTGACGCTGAGCAAGCACCCGGCCCACGGACTCGTCCTGACCACCACCGACCGGCCCGTGCTGGAGGAGATCCTGCGCTCGAAGCGGATCACCCCGCTCGTGGGCAACCGGCTCGACGCGGACACCGTGGCCGTGCACCCCTCCGAGCGCGGCCAGATCAAGCAGACGCTGCTGAAGCTGGGCTGGCCGGCCGAGGACCTCGCCGGGTACGTGGACGGGGAGGCGCACCCCATCGGGCTCGCCGAGGAGGGCTGGTCCCTGCGGCCGTACCAGAAGCAGGCCGTGGAGAACTTCTGGCACGGCGGGTCCGGTGTGGTCGTGCTCCCCTGCGGCGCCGGCAAGACGCTGGTCGGGGCGGGGGCCATGGCGGAGGCGAAGGCCACCACCCTCATCCTCGTCACGAACACCGTCTCGGCCCGGCAGTGGAAGCACGAGCTGGTCAAGCGCACGAGTCTGACCGAGGAGGAGATCGGCGAGTACAGCGGTACGCGCAAGGAGATCCGGCCGGTCACCATCGCGACGTACCAGGTGCTGACGACCCGGCGGAAGGGCGTCTACCCGCACCTGGAGCTGTTCGACTCCCGCGACTGGGGGCTGATCATCTACGACGAGGTGCACCTGCTGCCCGCGCCGGTCTTCAAGTTCACCGCCGACCTCCAGGCGCGCCGCCGCCTCGGGCTGACGGCCACGCTGGTGCGCGAGGACGGCCGCGAGTCGGACGTGTTCTCGCTCATCGGGCCGAAGCGGTTCGACGCGCCCTGGAAGGAGATCGAGGCGCAGGGGTACATCGCGCCGGCCGACTGCGTCGAGGTCCGGGTGAACCTCACGGACTCCGAGCGGCTCGCGTACGCGACCGCCGAGGCGGAGGAGAAGTACCGGTTCTGCGCGACGACGGCGACGAAACGCAAGGTCACGGAGGCGCTGGTCCGCCGGTTCGCGGGGATGCAGACGCTCGTCATCGGCCAGTACATCGACCAGCTCGACGAACTGGGCGAGCACCTGGACGCGCCGGTCATCAAGGGCGAGACGTCGAACGCGCAGCGGGAGAAGCTCTTCGAGGCGTTCCGGCAGGGGGAGATCAATGTCCTGGTGGTCTCCAAGGTCGCGAACTTCTCCATCGACCTGCCGGAGGCGACGGTCGCCATCCAGGTGTCGGGCACCTTCGGCTCCCGCCAGGAGGAGGCCCAGCGTCTCGGCCGGGTGCTGCGCCCGAAGGCGGACGGCCACCAGGCCCACTTCTACTCGGTCGTGGCGCGCGACACCATCGACCAGGACTTCGCGGCGCACCGCCAGCGGTTCCTGGCCGAGCAGGGCTACGCGTACCGAATCGTGGACGCGGACGAGCTGCTGGCCGACAGCTAGGACGTTTCGTCCGGCTCGTGCGGCCGTGCGAGCCGGACGAGCCGGTTCCGTCACGGCCCCTCGGACGTCCGGGACATCGCCGCGGTACGGATCTCAGCGGGTGCGTACGTTTGCGTGCACCGCGTCCGGGATCGGGGTGTCGCCGGCGGTCAGTTCGAGGATCTGCCGGGTGATTCCGGGCTCGTGGAGGAGTTCCGCGAGGGTCAGGGCCACGTCCGCCCGGGGAATCTCTCCGTGTGTCTCGGCGGGGCCGAGCGCCACGGTCCCCTGCCCAGGGGCGTTCAGGAGGGCGGCCGGACGCAGGATGACCCAGTCGAGTCCGCTTCTGCTGAGCGCGATGTCGGCAGACTTCTTCACGGCGATGTAGTGGTCGAAGCCCTGCCCGAGGTTGCGCTCGCGCCAGGCCTCGGGGAACACCGAGACCAGGGCGAAGCGGGTGACACCGGCGAGACGTGCGGCCTCGATCGCCTTCACGACTCCGTCGCCGTCGATGGCGGTGGTGGCCTCCTTGCCGGCACCGCCGGCTCCTGCGGTGAACACGAGGGCGTCCGCGGGACCGATCAGTTCCGCGAGTTCGTCCGCAGCAATGCTCGTGAGGTCTCCGGACTTCCCGTCGACGCCGATCTCCGCGAGAGCCTGTCGCTGCTCCGCCGTGCGGACGAGCCCGCTGACGTCGTCGCCCCGTTCGATCAGCTCGCGTGCCAGGAGGGACCCGACCCCGCCGGTGATCCCGATGATGAACGTGTTCATGTCCTGCTCCTTCTTGTCGATCCTGTCGATCTTGTCGATCTTTGATGGGACTGGTTGCGTCGAGCGGAAGCGATCGGTCGAACCGCGCGGAGGCGGAGGCGAAGCCGTCCGGTGCGGCCCTGTCGCGGTTGTCGGTTCTTGTCAGAGGGCGGGGTGCTGGTCACGGACCGGGCTGAGCGATTCCAGCAGCGACGCGATGTGCAGGATCGTCGACTCCGCATGCCAGTCGGCGGCCAGTTGCACGCCGATCGGCAGGCCGTCGCCGCTGGTGCCGAACCGCATGGACAGGGCCGGGAGGCCGGTCAGGTTGAACGGGATGGTCGCCGTCTGGATGTGGGCGGCGTCCACCGTCCGGCCGTCGATGGTGAACCGGGTGAGTCCGTGTTCGTGGGCGGGGACGGGCAGGACCGGGAGCAGGAGTGCGTCGTACTGCCGGAAGTACTCGGTGAAGGCGTCCCGAAGACGTTCGATGCCCTGCTCGGCCAGGACGTAGTCGCGGACGGAGGTGTCGGGGCCGGCGAGCATGGACCTGGAGACCTTGCCCAGCTGGTCCTCGTGGCCGGCGGTGACGTCCTGGAAGGCCGGCTTCACCTCCATGACGTGCTGGCGGTAGAAGAGGTCGAGGGGGTTGTCCCGCTCCAGTGCCGGGATGTCCACGGCCTCGACCCGAGCCCCGGCGCCCTTGAGGGCTTCGGCGGCCGCACGCACGGTGGCGGCGACCTGCGGGTCGATCGGGCCGAGTCCGGAGTCGACCAGCCAGCCGACGCGCACGGGCCGGTCCGGCGACGCGCCCAGGCCGGTGTCGAATGCGCGCGGGACGGTGGCGAAGCCGTCGGCGCCGTCCGGGCCGGAAAGCACCGAGTACGCCAGTGCGAGGTCGCGGATGGTGCGGGCCATCGGGCCGACGTGCCAGTCACGGCGCGGCGCCCGCGGCCAGACCCCGGTCATCGGGATGCGCCCGTGCGTCGCCTTGAGGGCGACGATGCCGGTGTGGGCGGCCGGCCCGCGCACCGAGATGGCCAGGTCGCTTTCGAGTCCGAGCGGTGACATACCGGCGGCGATCGCCGCCGATTCCCCGCCACTGGAACCGCCGGGCGTGCGGTCGAGGTTCCAGGGGTTGTTCGTCCTGCCGGTCAGGAGGTTGTCGGACTCGGTCGAGTACGAGAACTCCGGGAGGTTGGTCTTCGCGAGCAGGATGCCGCCGGCCCGCTTCATGCGCGCCACGCTGGTGGCGTCCGTGTCCGGGACACGGCCCCTGAAGATCGGGGAACCGCGCTGGGTCAGCACCCCGGCGGTGTCGAACGAGTCCTTGGCCGTGAACGGCACACCGTGCAGCGGTCCGACCTCCGCGCCCGCCGCGAGCGCCTCGTCCGCGGCCTTCGCGGCCTCCAGAGCACCGTCGGCGAGCGTGACGACGGCATTGATCCTCGGATCGACGGCCTTGATGCGATCCAGGTGCGCCTGCACCACCTCGACGGACGACACCTTCCCGGTGCGGATCAGTTCGGCCAGTTCGCTCGCGTCGGAGCGGATGAGGTCGGCGGTCATGACGATCTCCTTGATCGGACTCGGTTGGACTGGACTGGACTGGACTGGATTTAATTAGACCGGTCTACTTGATATCGGTTCGCTGTTGCGGCGCTGTCCGGGGCGGTGCGTCGCGGGTGACGGGGGTGGCGGGGGTGACGGGGGTGACGGGGTCCGTCAGACGTGCAGGACCTGGCGCGTGACCGTCATGGCGCGGTCGAGGGGGTCCGGGCCACGACGGATCTTCGCCATCATGCCCGCCCCGAGCCACAGACTGTAGAGAGCCTCGGCCGTCATGCGGGGGTCGCCGTCGACGGACACGGACCCGTCCGCGGTGCCGGCGGTGATCATCCGCTCCAGACGGTCGACGATCGCCGTGGTCCCGGCCTTCGTCACCACCCTCATCACCTCGGAGAGGTCGGCGATCTCCGCGCCGAGCTTGACGACCAGGCAGCCGCCCTGGCAGTCGTCCGCGACCTGCGTGTCGTAGAAGTTCCGCCAGTACGCCATCAGGTGCTCCGCGGACTTCTTGCCCTTGTCGGCGACGATGCCGTCGATGGTCGCGAGGTAGTCGTCGAAGTAGCTCCGCATCATCGCTTCGCCGAAGGCGTCCTTGGAGCCGAAGTAGTGGTAGAACGACCCCTTCGGGACACCGGCCGCGGTGAGGATCTCGTTGATGCCCACCGCGGTGTAGCCCTTCGCGGCCACGATGCGCCGTGCCGTGTCCAGAAGGTTCTGGCGCGTTTCCGCCTTGGTGACTGACATGACTCGACCATAGCCGCCAAGTAGACCGGTTGTCTATAAAAACTAGACCGGTCGTCTCGACCCTTGTCCGTTTCAGGACGATCCGCCGGTTTCACGGCTGTCGGACCCTAGCCCTCGGACGAGTGCCGCCGGTCGGTGCGGTGCTGCTGCCGGTACCGGCCGGCGGAGATTCCGTACTCGCGTTTGAAGGCGTTGGCGAACGCGTACGCGGAGCCGTAGCCGCTGCGCTGCGCGACGGCGGACAGCGGGATGTCGGTCGCCTGGAGCAGGCGTGCCGCCGTGGTGAGCCGCCACCATGTCAGATAGGTGAGCGGTGGCTGCCCGACCATGGCGGTGAACCTGCGGGCGAAGGCGGCACGGGACAGGCCCGCGTGCGCGCCCAGCGACTCCACGGTCCACGGATCGGCGGGGTGCTCGTGCACGGCGCGCAGCGACCGTGCGATCACCTTGTCGTCGAGGGCGACGCACCAGCCGGTGGCCTGCGGTCCCGCGCTGTCGGCGAGGCAGGCGCGGACCAGGTGTACGAGGAGCACGTCGAGCAGGGCCGGCAGCGCCAAGTCCCTGCCGTACATCTGTTCGTCGAGCTCGCCGCGCACCAGGTCGATCGACGCCTGGAGACCCCGGTGGCGGTCCGCTCCCGCGAGCAGACGTACCAGAGCGGGGAGGTTCTGGAACAGCGGGTGGGGGCGGACCTGGTCGAGCCGGTAGGCACCGGCCAGGAACCGGGCCGTGCCGTCGGTGACGTTCGCCAGCGTGTGCGCGGTCCCGTACGGGAACAGCACGGCGTCGCCCGCCGCCAAGGTGACGGCCGGTTCGTCCGCCCCCGTCACCTGCATTCCTCCGGTGGTGACCACGTAGAACCGGGCGCCCCCGAAGATCTCGACCTCCGTGCTCCAGGACGGGTCCGCCGTCGTCAGCGATACGGAGGGACGTCCCACCCGCATGGTGCTGATCGCGTCGCTGAGCACGTCCATGGCGGAATTCTTCCCTACCGGATTACTGGATTACTGGATCAGGCGTCCGAGAGCGGCGCCCATCTCTTGATCGAGAAAGCCCCGTTCGACCGCACGACCTCGGCGGCGCCCGCCCCGCCCAGGTGCGCCGGCACCACCAGGCTGTTCGTCGCGGCCGCCTGCTCCAGGACGCGACGCCGGGACCGGGCGGCCCCGGTCCGGTCCTCGCTCACGCAGATGTCGTGATCGGGCTCGATCATCTGAAGCGGGGTGTGGATGACGTCGCCGACGAACAGTGCCCGGTCCGTACCGGACTCGAGCCGCAGCACAGCCGAGCCGGGCGTGTGACCGGGCGCCGGCTCCAGCACCAGGTCCTCGTCGATGCGGTGGCTGTCGCCCTCCCACAGCACCGTCTGACCGGCCCGGTGGACGGGCAGGACGCTGTCGTCGAACCTGGCCGCCGTGTCGGCGAACCTCGGGGCGTGGCCGTTGGCGGGGTTCCAGAAGTCGAAGTCGGCACGGCTGATCAGATAGCGCGCGTGGGGGAACGTCGGAACCCACTCGCCGTCGACGAGCCGGGTGTTCCACCCCACGTGGTCGTCGTGCAGGTGGGTGTTGACGACGAGGTCCACGTCCTGCGGCCGTACCCCCATCGCCGCCAGCCGGTCGAGGAGGTCGCCGTCGTGCCGGTGGGGCGCTTCGGCTTCCGACGGCCTGCCACCGCCCGGACCGGTGTCGCCCGGACCGGTGTCGCCCAGGCCGGTGTCGACCAGCACGGTGCGGCCCGCGCTGCGCAGCACCCAGGTCTGAACGCTCGACTGCCACTCACCCGTCCCGGCGTTCAGGAAGTCGGGCGCCAGCCAGGATTCGTGTCGGCGCCACAGTTCAGCGGGCACGGACGGGAACAGGACATCGGTGGTGCCGAAAGCACCGTGGTACTCGACCACCCGCGAAACCTCGACATCACCGAGGATCATTTTCTCCATCCCCCGACCGTAGGCAGCGGTGGTGGGACGCGAAATGCTCCACCGTCTCGCCTGGTTGAGGCAGCGTCTCGCAGGAGACCGCGCTCCGTCCCACCGCAGGGGTCCCCGTCTCATACGCGCTCGTACGCGAGCTCTCCGATGCCGCCGTCGACGCGCAGCACGGGTGACACGGCGCTGTCGCTGCGCGCGGTGGTCCGCCGGGCCGGCGTCTCACCGACCGCGCCCCACCGCCACTTCGCCGACCGGGACGCCCTCGTCCCGGCGGTCGCGGCGGAGGGCTACCGAGAACTCGCCGCGTTCCTGAACGCGGCGCGTCCGGCCCCCGCAGCGCCTGAGGACCTGGAGACCGTGGCCGTCGCCCACGTGCGGTTCGCCTTGGCAACCCGGCCCTGTGCCGCGCGATGTTCGCCGAGCCCTGCGGTTCGGGCGGCGAGGAGCGCCTGACCGCGACCGCCGCCGTCTCGAGGTACGTGACCTCGGCCGTACGGCATGCCTTCCCCGGCGGTGACGCGGCCCCTACCGCCCTGGCGACGGCGGTCGGAGCGCTTCTGGCCGCGACGAAATCGAAGTGCGCCGCGGCCACCTCGGTGCCGACCCGGCCCTCAGCGCGGTGAACACCCGCTCCCGCACGCCGTGGGCGGCACACCCGGACCGACGACCGGCCGGTCCGGACACGACCGCGCGGTCGTCGCCTACCGGTGGCGTACGCCCGCCTCCTCGCCGTACTCGCCGAGGAGGACCACTCCGAGGGCGGCGCCGGCGAAGACCCTGACGGCGCGCAGGGTGTCGCCGAGCCGGTGGTGGTGGCTGCCCCGCAGGGCGGTCGCGCCGGGCGGCGGCAGCGGGCGGACGGGGGCCGGGGTGAAGGTCGCGGTACTCATATGTCCATGGTGCGAGGTGGGCGCCGCGCTTCCATCGGCCTGCGGACCGAACCTCCCTGCCCCCGCGTACGCCTCCGGGCCGACCTCCACCCCGCAGGGAGGGGGACGGCGTCCCCTAGGGGATCGGGAGCGCGCGTCGCCCGTACGGGAAAAACGGTTGGCCACGGCCTCCCCCGTTCGCCTAGGATCTCCGCTTCGCCCGCCTCCCCTCGTGGAGCGCCGCCGCCCGGACGGAAACCGGCCGGCCCACCGCCACAGTCAGCGGGGCCCGCCCGGCCCCGCGGTTCCCGCAGGCCCCGGAGGCAACACCCGTGTCCACCCCGTCCGACTCCGCCGTGCCCTCCCCCACGGCACCCCCCGCACCTTCTCCCGTACCGTCCGGCGATCCGCTCTCGCGCGAGCGGGCCCATCTCGCGCGGTCCCGTGCCGCGCTGCGTTCGATGCGCGAGGACGTCCAGTCCCTCGACATCCGGGACGTCACCGCGAACTGGGTCAACGCGGAGGTCCTGACCCGCCAGATCGGCGAGCGCATCAAGGCCCTCGCCGACCTGTCCCACACCCCGCTCTTCTTCGGCCGCCTCGACTACCTGCACGCCCCGGGCGCCGAGCAGGCGGAGGGCGCGCAGGGCGAGCGCTTCTACATCGGCCGCCGGCACGTGCACGACGCCGGCGGCGACCCGATGGTCATCGACTGGCGCGCCCCGGTGTCCCAGCCCTTCTACCGGGCCTCCCGGAAGAGCCCGATGGACATCGCGCTGCGCCGCCGCTTCGGCTACACGGGCGGCGACCTCACCGCGTACGAGGACGAGCACCTCTCCGACCCCGCCGAGGCGGACACCACCGGCAAGCTGCTCCAGCGGGAGATCGAGCGTCCGCGCGTGGGCCCGATGCGCGACATCGTGGCGACGATCCAGCCGGAGCAGGACGAGATCGTACGGTCCGGTCTGGGCGGCACGGTCTGCGTGCAGGGCGGCCCCGGCACCGGGAAGACGGCCGTCGGCCTGCACCGGGTCGCGTACCTCCTGTACGCCCACCGCGACCGGCTCGCCCGCACCGGCACCCTGGTCATCGGGCCGAACGCGTCCTTCCTGCACTACATCGAGCAGGTGCTGCCCGCGCTGGGCGAGCTGGAGGTCAGGCAGGCCACGGTCGACGACCTGGTCGCACATGTGGAGGTGCGGGGGGCGGACGCGGCCCCGGCGGCCGTCGTCAAGGGCGACGCGCGGATGGCCGAGGTGCTGCGCCGGGCCGTCCGCGCGCACGTGACGCTGCCCACCGAGCCGGTCGTGGTGGTGCGCGGCTCGCGGCGCTGGCGCGTCCCGGCACACGAACTGACCGACATCGTGCGGGAGTTGCTGGCCCGGGACATCCGGTACGGCGCCGCCCGCGAGGCACTGCCGCAGCGCATCGCGCACGCCGTGCTGGTGCAGATGGAGCGGTCGGGCGAGGCGCCGGACGACCGGGTGCAGGACGCGGTCGCCCGCAACCCCGCGGTGAAGGCGGCGGTGAAGGCCGTCTGGCCGCCGGTGGACCCGGCGAAGCTGGTCCTGCGTCTCCTCTGCGACGCGGAGTACCTGGCCGTGCACGCCGAGGGTGTCCTCACGCAGGAGGAGCAGGAGACGATCCTCTGGGCGAAGCCCGTACGGTCGGTGAAGTCCGCCAGGTGGTCGGCCGCGGACGCCGTGCTGATCGACGAGGTGACCGACCTCGTACGGCGCACGCACTCCCTCGGGCATGTGGTGCTCGACGAGGCGCAGGACCTGTCGCCCATGCAGTACCGGGCGGTGGGGCGGCGCTGCACGACCGGTTCGGCGACGGTGCTGGGCGACCTGGCGCAGGGCACGACGCCGTGGGCGACGCGGAGCTGGGAGGAGGCGCTGGCGCACCTCGGCAAGCCGGAGGCGGTGGTGGAGGAGCTGACGGCGGGCTTCCGCGTCCCGACGGACGTGATCGCGTACGCGTCCCGGCTGCTCCCGCACATCGCGCCGGGGCTGGCGCCGGTGGCGTCGGTGCGGGAGAACCCGGGCTTCTTCGAGGTCCGTGCGGTCGCCTCCGCCGGGGACGTGGTGGCGGCGTGCGAGGAGTTGCTGGCGCACGAGGGTTCGGTGGGCCTGATCGCGGCGGACGCGCGCGTGCCGGCGCTTTCGGCGGCCCTGGCGCAGGCGGGCCTGCCGTACCTCGACCCCGGCCAGGAGACGACGCCCGCGGCGCGGCTCACGCTGGTGCCGGCGTCGCTCGCCAAGGGGCTGGAGTACGACTACGTGGTCCTGGACGAACCCCGGGCGGTCGTGTCCGGGGAACCGGACGAGCGGACGGGGCTGCGGCGCCTGTACGTCGCCCTGACCCGAGCGGTCTCGGGCCTGATCGTGGCCCACGCGAGCGCCTTGCCGGCCCAGCTGGCGCGGTAGGCCGCGTCCCCGCCGGGGGCCCGGGGGTCAGTCGAGGGCGTGGTGGGCCAGGACGTGGTCCGCCGTCTGGTGGAGGGACTGGCCGTGCTGGAAGGCGTGTGCGCGCATCCGGGCCAGGGCGTCGTCCGGGAGCAGCTGCTTGATCTCGGCGAGGACACCGGCGGCCATGTGGACGCTGGGCGGATAGCCCTGCGGGCCGGGCCGGGTGGGGCGGTGCTCGGCGGTCAGCAGGTGGGGGTGTTCGTCGAACGCGAGCAGGGTGAGGATGCGGGCGTAGGAGCCGGCCCGCGCCTTGTGCCGGTCCGTGAGGAGGCCGGGCGCGGCCCGGTAGAGGTCCACGGCGCCGATGCACAGGTGCCCGAGGGACAGCGGCAGGGCCGTCACGGAGCGCATCCCCTGCTCGGCCGCGGCGTGGGTGAACGCCGGCCACCGGCCGAACGCCTGGTGCAGGTCCGCCTCTTCGATCAGGGTGCGCTGCACGTAGGCGTCGGTGCAGGGCCCTTCTCCGGTGGTGAGCTGGGCGTCCTCCATACGCCGGGCGCGCTCGTCGGTGGCGTGGCCCATGACGCGCAGTTCGCCGGCGACGACCAGGCTCACGCCGAGGCTGTCGACGTCCAGGTCCGCCGCGCAGGCCCGGGCGGCGGTGGCGAGGCTGATGCCGCCTTCCGCGGCGCCGATACGGCGCCAGGCGGCGGCATGGTCGTCGTCATCCATGGGGTGCCTCACCAGAGGTAGCGGTCCGGGGACCGGGGACCGGGTTTCAATGATCTGTGCCGCTCGGGGGCTCGGAGACCGGTGCCGGTCAGGGGCGGTCGATGGCCTCGGTGTCGAGCCGGCCGTCGATGAGTTGGCGGCAGACCTGGGTCAGGCCGAGCCGGTGGGAGCGGGCGTGGCGGCGCAGGGCGTCGAAGGCGTCGTCGACACCGGTGCTCCAGCGTTCGGCGAGGATGCCCTTGGCCTGTTCGATGACGACACGGCTCTTCAGGGCCGCGTGCATCTGGGTGCGTTGCTGGTTGACGTGGGCCACGGTGCGGTGCTGGAGGATGGCGATGGTCGCCACGTCCGCCAGCGCCTGGGCGACCCGCGCGTCCGAGGGGGAGAGGTTCTGCGGGCGGGAGTCGAAGAGGTTCATCGCGCCGATGACCGTGTCGCGCAGCCGCATCGGCAGCGCGTGGGTCATGACGAAGCCGGTCTCGCGGGCCTGGGCCGCGAAGACGGGGAAGGCGTCGGTCTCCTCCGGCGAGGTGAGGTCGATGTTCAGCCGGACCGCGCCGCTGTGGTGGCATTCCACGCAGGGGCCCTGGTCGTGCTGGAGGGCGAAGAGTTCCAGCAGCCGGGTGTGTTCGTCGGACGCGGCGATCAGCTGCAGTCTGCCGGTGGGGTCCTCGAGCATGACTCCCACCGCCGACACATCGAGCAGCTCGACACAGCGATCGCACAGCGTGTGCAGGAAGTCGATCAGATCGAAGTCGTCGACGAGCGTGTCGACCGCGTCGATGACGGCCGCCAGCAGGTGTTCTTCTCGGGTCATGGCCCCTCAGTCCCTCCGCCGGCGAAAGAGTCCGGCTCGTCTCCATCATCCTGGCGGAAGTGCACCCGCCGGGCCACCACGTCCTGGGCGACCTCCAGCAGCGGCCGCCCCTGGCGGAAGGCGTACGCCCGCAGCCGGATCAGGGCCTCGGCCAGGGACACGCCCGCCTGCACACTGATCACTCCGGTGGCCTGGTGCACGGCGGCCCGGTAGAAGTGCGAACTGTCCTCGGCGGCGGCGAAGGCCTCCCACGACTCCTCGTCCTGGACCAGTGCGGCGGTCAGCGCGTGCGTGACGATCCACGCATCGGTCAGCAGCGACTTCTCCAGCGGGCCGGCCCTCGCCCGCTGCAGGGTCATGGCGCCCAGGCAGACCCCACCGAGCCGCAGCGGAAGACAGAACACCGCACCGATGCCCAGCGTCAGGGCCTCGGGCAGCAGGGCGGGCCACCGGGCGGGCGGTTCGGCCGACAGGTCGGGCACCAGAACGGCCGTGCCCGAGGCTGCGACCTCCGGGCCCGGTCCCTGGCCCAGCGTGAACTGCAGGTCCTCGAGCTGCCTGCTGACACCGCGGGTGGCCCACAGCAGTTCGTCCAGCCCACTGCCGGGTGTCACGGACACGGCCACCCCGTCGACGCCCAGCGCGTGGGCGCACCGCTCGGCGTCCGCGCCGACCAGGCTCCCGCCGCCGGGGACCGGGCGCAGGCTCTCCAGCACGGCGGCAAGATCTCCCAGGGCCACAGCGCGCCACCTCCTGCCCGGCCGAACCCGTCCGGGGAACGGCACCTCCAGTCTATGCGGGCACCGGCCCGTCGTAGACGGGCGATCCGCCGCGGGGTCCAGGAGCGTAGGGTGGAGAGCCAGACTGTCCCCGCCTCCGAGCAGATGGTTTCGTCTCGCACGACAACCCTGACATTGGCTTCCGATCACGGGCAGCATCGGCGGTAGGTGCCAAAGATCGGACACACCGCCATGTCCACGCTTTCGGGCACGCAGCCCTCCCCCGCCTCTTTCGCTCTCTTCTCATGACAGCCTCCCGGACGGCAGCTGTCGAGCTGGCCGCCCTCCACATGGACTACCCCGATCCGTCGAGCAGCCTCGTGCGGTCGTGCCGGACGGAGCTGGGGGACGTCTGCTCGGTGGGACTGACGCTGGCGGTGGACGCCGCTCTCGCCCAGCGCGTCTCCCTGGCCGCCACGGGCCCCCTGGCCGCCCGGGGCGAAGCCCTGCAGATCAACCTCGGGGAAGGCCCGTGCGTCGAGGCCCTCAACCACCGCAGGGCGGTTCTCGTCCCCGACCTCGACGACCCGGACGCCACCGCCGCCTGGCCCGTCTACGCCCAGCAGGCCCGCGCGGACGGCATCCGGGCCGCCTTCGCGCTCTGCGCCGTCCTCCAGCCCGGGCGGACCGGCCCTCAGCCGGGTCTCGTCCTGTCCGTCTACCGCGCCCGGCCCGGCCCCCTGCCCGACGCGGACCTGGAGGCCGTGCGCGTCCACCTGCACGCCGCCGACCTGCTGCTCCTGACGGTGCCCGTCCCCGGCGAGGACGACATCGCCGACGCCTGGCTCCTGCCGGCCGACGCCGTCGTCCACCAGGCCACGGGCATGATCAGCTACCGCCACGACGTCACCACCGGTCAGGCGCTGGCTCTGCTGCGCGCCCATGCCCACACCCGCCGGACGGATCTGCACGACCTGGCCCGGGCCGTCGTCCACGAGGGGCTGCGCCTGCCGCCGCTGCCCCCGCCGGATCCCACCGACCGCTGAGCGAGGAGCCCGGTGGCGTTCCGCCCGTCACGGGCGAACCGGCCGCCGGGGTCCGGACCGTGGGCTCAGGCCGTGTCCAGGGCGGCGCGCCAGGTGCGGACCGCGGTCGCGGAGACCGGGGCCGACCAGCCGCCCGGCCGCGCCGCGCCGCCGATGTGGAACGCGTCCACACCACCCGCGACCAGCCGGGGCACGTGTTCCAGGCGGAGTCCCCCGCCGACGAGGAGCCGCGGTTCGTACCCGGGCTCGCCCCGGCGCCCCGCCTCCGCGAGCAGCGTCGGCAACCCCTCGTCCACCCCGCCCGCCGCCCCCGCCGTGAGGTACGTGTCCAGCCCCGGCAGGTCGCTGAGCCGCTTGCGCAGGGCGTCCCGGTCGGCGGCCCGGTCGATCGCCCGGTGGAACGTCCAGCGGCAGCCGTCCAGTTCACCCAGTACCGACTCCAGCGCGGGCAGGTCCGGGTCCCCCGCCCCGTCCAGGAACCCGAGCACGAACTCGTCCGCCCCGGCCGCCCGCAGCTCCCGCGCGGCCCGTACGAGCGCCCGTACGTCACCGGCGTCGAACCCGTCGGCCAGCCGCAGCATCACGCGCAGCGGGATGCCGACGGCGGCCCGGACCCCGGCGAAGACCGCGACCGGCGGGGTGAGCCCGTCGGCGGCCATGTCGGTGACCAGTTCCAGCCGGTCCGCGCCTCCGGCCTCGGCGGCGACCGCGTCCCCGGCGTCGAGGGCGATCACCTCCAGGACTGCACGCTCGCTCATAGGACCTCTTCCCTCGGACGGCGACAGGTCTAGTCCAATGGGCACCCTACAGCCGTCACCGGGCGGACAATGGGGCGCATGGCCGACCTCGACGCCCTCCGCACCCGCTGGGCCCACGCACTCGACGGCAGCCGCGGGACGGAGCTCCCCGGCCTCCCCGACCCCTCCCCCTACGCCGACCGCCTCCTCGCCCGCTGGTCGGAGCCGCAGCGCCGCTACCACACCCTCGACCACCTCACGGCGGTGCTGGACCACGTCGACGTGCTGGCGGAGGCCGCCGCCGACCCGGACCTGGTGCGGCTGGCCGCCTGGTTCCACGACGCGGTCTACCTCCCCGACCGCTCCGAGAACGAGGAACGCTCGGCCCGGCTCGCCGAGCGCGCCCTCCCCGAGGCCGGCCTCTGCGCAGCCGCCACGGCCGAGGTCGCCCGCCTCGTGCGCCTGACGGTCACGCACGCCCCGGCCGGCGACGACCCGAACGGCCAGGTCCTGTGCGACGCCGACCTGGCGGTCCTCGCCTCACCGGCCGACGCCTACAGCGCGTACACCGCGGCGGTCCGCGAGGAGTACGCCTTCGTGCCCCCGGACGCCTTCCGCGAGGGCCGCGCCGCGATCCTGCGCCGGCTCCTGGACCTGCCCCGCCTCTTCCACACCCCGTACGGGGCCAGGCGGTGGGAGGGCCCGGCCCGCCGCAACCTGACGAGCGAGCTGAGCCTGTTGACGGACTGAACCCCGCCCGGTGGAATGGCGTGTCCCCCGTCGAGGTTGGCACCTGACATGCCCGTCCCCACGCGCAAGAACACCGGCACCACCGGCCGTACCCCTTCCTCCGCCTCCTCCGCACGTATGCCCCTGGCCGTCTACGTCCTCGGGCTCTCCGTCTTCGCGCTCGGCACCAGCGAGTTCATGCTCTCCGGTCTGCTGCCGGCGGTCGCGGACGACATGCACGTGTCCATCCCGCGGGCGGGCCTGCTGATATCGGCCTTCGCGGTCGGCATGGTCGTCGGCGCGCCCCTGCTGGCCGTGGCGACGCTGCGGCTGCCCCGCCGTACGACCCTCGTCGCACTCATCGGGGTCTTCGGCCTCGGCCAGATCGCGGGCGCCCTCGCCCCCGACTACACCGTGCTCTTCGTGTCCCGGGTCGTCAGCGCGCTGGCCTGCGCCGGGTTCTGGGCGGTCGGCGCGGCCGTCGCCGTCGCCATGGTCCCGGTGAACGCCCGCGCCCGCGCGCTCGCGGTGATGATCGGCGGGCTGTCGATCGCGAACGTCCTCGGCGTCCCCGCGGGCGCCTTCCTCGGCGAGAGGCTCGGCTGGCGCGCGGCCTTCTGGGCGGTCGGCGGGGCCTCCGCGATCGCGCTCGCCGGGGTGGCCACGCTCATCCCCCGCATCCCGCTGCCCGACGAGAGGCCCCGGCTCAGGAACGAGCTGCGGATCTACCGCGACCGGCAGGTCTGGCTCACCGTCTCGCTGATCGCGTTCTCCGCGGGCGGCGTCTTCTGCGCGTTCAGCTACCTCGCCCCGCTGCTCACGGACGTGGCCGGGCTCGACGAGGGCTGGGTGCCCGCCGTGCTCGCGCTGTTCGGGATCGGCGCGCTCCTCGGCACGGCGATCGGCGGCCGGATCGCGGACGCCCACCTCTTCGGGGTGCTGCTCTCCGGCATCGCGGCCTCGACGGTCCTGCTCGTGACGCTCGCCCTGCTCGCGCAGTACGCCGTCGCGGCGGCCGCCCTCGCCTTCCTGCTCGGCGTCTCCGCCTTCTACACCGCCCCGGCCCTCAACTCCCGGCTGTTCGACGTCGCGTCCGCCGCCCCCACCCTGGCCGCCGCGACCACCACCGCCGCCTTCAACCTCGGCAACACCGCCGGCCCCTGGATCGGCGGCGCCACCATCGACGCGGGGCTCGGCTTCGCCTCCACGGCCTGGGCCGGAGCGGGCCTGACCGTCGCGGCGGGCGTACTGACCGCGCTCTCGCTGCACCTGCACCGACGCGGGACGGCGGCGTCGCGGGTGGTCACCGGAGCCGTGACCGTACCCCCGCCCCGGACCGCCGCGACCGGAAAAACGCTGGACCGCTCCGCGAACTGATCATCTATCCTCACCGGCATGCGAGCCATGGGCGGGGACCAGGTGGAAGAGGCCGTCTCGGGTGCGGTGGCGGCCCTGCGGGGCGCGGCCGACCGGGACTGGGGCGTCAGGGCGGGCCGTCTCGAATGGAGTTGCCGCAGGACGGCCGAGCACATCGCCTCGGACCTCATCTCGTACGCGGGCCAGCTGGCGGGCCGCTCCGCCGACCGTTACGTACCGTTCCGCATCGACTGCGACGAGTGCGAGAGCCCCGAGGACCTGCTCCAGGTCGTCGAGGCGACCGGCGCCCTGCTCGCGGCAGCCGTGCGCACCACCCCGCGGGAGGTGCGGGCCTTCCACCCGTACCCCTTCCGCGGCGCCGACCGTGAGGGCTTCGCCGCGATGGGCGTCACGGAGGTGCTCGTGCACGCGCACGACGTGGCCGAGGGCCTCGGCATCGCGTACGAGCCGCCGGCCGCGCTCTGCGCCGATGTGCTGACCCGCATCTTCCCGCACGTCCGCCCGGAGCCGGGCCCCGACCACTGGCGGACGCTCCTGTGG